>NZ_JAWIRU010000003.1:0-103406 GCF_036320025.1 Stenotrophomonas sp. SMYL86 | reverse complement strand
GTTTGTTGTTTGCCCGGTTGGGCGGGCCGGGGGCCGCCACCCGGGCCCCCGCCCGCAGATTCCGGCAGGTTGCCGGCCAGCGGCCGGCACTACCGAATGCGTTGCATGACCATGGTCATGCGGCATTGGCCGGGGTGATTGGCTACCATTGTCACCCCGTCGCTGCCGCGACGGCATCCAGCCACGCCGCGCCCGCGGCCCCGCCAGACAACTCCCTCCCCGCTGCCCGTGGTGCCGTGAACGCGCCGACGGGCCCGCATGTCCCTGCGCGCGCAGGGCGCAGGATGCCCCATGTCTGTCGCCGAAAATTCCCGCTTCCGTCGTGCCCGCCTGTTGTGGGCGGTGCTGGCCATCGCCCTCGTCGCCGTTCTGGCGTGGTGGCTGTGGCCCCGGAACGGCGCCGGCAGCAGCGACGATGCGCCGGGCAAGACGGTGCCGGTACGCGTGGCACGCGCCAGCGCCGAGCCGCTGGTGCTGCGCCTGAAGGCGGTCGGTACGGTCACCCCGCTGCACAGCGTGGTGGTACGCAGCCGCGTGGATGGCGAACTGCTGCGGCTGCATTTCCATGAAGGCCAGCAGGTGAAGGCCGGCGATCTGCTGGCGCAGATCGACCCGCGCCCGTATGAAGTGAAGCTGGCACAGGCTCAGGGTACCCAGCAGCAGAATCTGGCCGAGCTGGAAAACGCCGAGCGCCAGCTGCAGCGCTACCGCGAACTGCAGAAGCAGAACTACGTGTCCGGGCAGGAACTGAGCGACCAGCAGAGCAAGGTGCGCCAGCTGCAGGGCCGCCGCCTCAGCGATCAGGCGTCTGTTGATGAAGCGCGCCTGCAGCTGCAGTACACCCGCATCACCGCGCCGGTCAGTGGCCGCGTCGGGCTGCGCCGGTTGGACGTGGGCAACCTGGTGCGCGCCAGCGATGCCGAAGGCCTGGTGACGCTGGCACAGACCGCGCCGATCAGCGTGCTGTTCACCGTGCCCGAACCCGAGCTGCCTGCGCTGCTCGATGCCGTGCAGGCGCAACCGGCACTGGCGGTGGAAACCTGGGACCGCGAAGAACGCCGGCAGCTGGCCCGCGGCTCGTTGTCCAGCGTCGACAACCGCATCGATACCACCACCGGCACGTTGAAACTGCGTGCGCACTTCGACAACCACGATCTGGCGCTGTTCCCCAACCAGTTCGTCAACGTCCGCCTGCAGCTGGGCGAGCAGCCCGCGCTGCTGATTCCCGATGCCGCCGTGCAGTTCGGCAGCCAGGGCAACTACGTGCATATCGTCGACAAGGACAGCAAGGCACAGCGCCGCACCGTGGTGCTCGGTCCGGCCGATGATGGGCGCGTGGCCGTGCGCTCCGGGCTGGCCGCAGGGGACAAGGTGGTGATCGAAGGCATCGACGGGCTGGAAGACGGCACGGCGGTGGAGATCATCACCGAGGAGGCCGCGACCAGGGCCGGCGCATGAACCTCTCGCGCCCGTTCATCCTGCGCCCGGTCGCAACGACTCTCCTGATGGTGGCGCTGCTGCTGTCCGGCGTGCTGGCCTATCGCCTGCTGCCGGTGGCGGCGCTGCCGCAGGTCGATTACCCGATCATCCAGATCACCACGCTGTATCCAGGGGCCAGCCCCGAACTGACCACACGCACCATCACCGCGCCGCTGGAACGCCAGCTCGGGCAGATTCCCGGCCTGAAACAACTGTCGTCGACCAGTTCCGGTGGCGCCTCGGTCATCACCCTGCAGTTCGGGCTGGAGGTGTCGCTGGGTGTGGCCGAGCAGGACGTGCAGGCCGCCATCAACGCGGCGGGCAGCTTCCTGCCCGGGGACCTGCCGGTGCCGCCGGTGTACCGCAAGGTCAACCCCGCCGACACCCCGATCCTGACACTGGCGGTGACCTCGCAAGGCCTGTCGTTGCCGCAGGTGCACGATCTGGTGGATACGCGCATTGCCCAGCGCCTGGCGCAGTTGCCCGGCGTCGGCCTGGTCAGCCTGGCCGGGGGCCAGCGCCCGGCGGTGCGCATCCAGGTCAATCCGGCGGCGCTTGCCGCCAACAACCTGGGCATGGACCACATCCGCACCGCCATCGCCGCCGCCAACGTCAACCTGCCCAAGGGCAGTTTCGATGGCCCGATCCGCGCGGTGATGCTCGATGCCAACGATCAGATGCGCAGCGTGGATGAGTACCGTGCCCTGATACTGGCCTGGCGCGACGGCGCGCCGCTGCGGCTGGGCGATGTAGCCACCATTACCGATGGCGCCGAGAACCGCCAGTTGGCTGCGTGGAGCGGTACCACGCCGGCAGTGCTGGTGAACATCCAGCGCCAGCCCGGCGCCAACGTGATCGCCGTGGTCGAGCAGGTGCGTACGCTGCTGCCGCAGCTGCAGGCCACGCTGCCCGCCGGCGTGCAGATGAATGTACTGAGCGACCGCACCGAATCGATCCGCGCGTCGGTGCGCGGCGTGCAGAAAGAACTGGTACTGGCCATCGGCCTGGTGGTGCTGGTCACCTGGGTGTTCCTGCGCAATCTGCCGGCCACGCTCATTCCCAGCGTCGCGGTGCCGCTGTCGCTCATCGGCACCTTCGCGGTGATGCTGCTGGCCGGCTATTCGCTCAACAACCTCACGCTGATGGCGCTGACCATCGCCACCGGCTTCGTGGTGGACGATGCCATCGTGATGCTGGAGAACATCGCCCGCCATCTGGAGGAAGGCGAAAGCCCCCGCGATGCAGCGCTGAAAGGCGCAGCCGAGATCGGCTTCACCCTGGTGTCGCTGACTGTTTCGCTGATCGCGGTGCTCATCCCGCTGCTGTTCATGGCCGACCTGGTGGGTGCACTGTTCCATGAGTTCGCAGTGACACTGGCTGTAGCCATCGGCATTTCGCTGGTGGTCTCGCTGACGCTGACGCCGATGCTGTGCGCGCGGTTCCTGAAGCCGCACGCGAAGACTGCACATGCGCCCGATGTCTTCGACCGCGTCATCGGCCTCTACGACCGCCAGCTGCGCTGGGTGCTGCAGCGCCAGCCGCTGATGTTGCTGGCCACCGTTGCCACCCTCGCACTGACCGTGGCGCTGTACTTCGCCGTGCCCAAGGGTTTCTTCCCGGTGCAGGATGCCGGCCTGGTGCAGGGCATCAGCGAAGCGCCGCAGGCGATCTCATTCCAGGCCATGCGCGAGCGCCAGCAGGCGCTGGCGGCGGCCATCGAAGCCGACGAGGCGGTGGCCAGCGTCTCGTCCTACATCGGCGTGGACGGCAACAATGCCACGCTCAATACCGGCCGCCTGCTGATCGAGCTGAAACCGCACGGCGACCGCGACGGCGCCGCCGTGGTGATGGCGCGCCTGCAACAGCGCGTGTCGAAGATCCCCGGCATCACCCTGTACCTGCAGCCGGTACAGGAGCTGGGCATCGAAGACCGCATCAGCCGCACCCAGTACCAGTTCACCCTGACCACGCCGGATCTTGAAACACTGGAACGCTGGACCCCGAAGCTGCTGCAGGCGCTACGCCAGCAACCTGCACTGCGCGATGTCGCCAGCGATCTGCAGATGCAGGGCCGGCAGGCGCGCGTGGCGATCGACCGCGATGCGGCGGCGCGCCTGGGCGTAAGCGTGGAAGCGGTAGCCGATGCGCTGTACGACGCCTATGGGCAGCGCCAGATTTCGACCATCTTCACCCAGGCCAGCCAGTACCGGGTGGTGCTGGAGGCCGATCCTTCACGGCAGCCCGGGCCGGAGGCGATCACGGGCCTGCGTGTGCGCAGCAGCAGCGGGCAGACCGTGCCGCTGGGTGCGGTGGCACGCGTGGATCTGGGCCCGTCCGCACTGCTACGCAATCACGTGGGCCAGTTCCCGGCGGCCACGCTGTCGTTCAACCTTGCCCCGGGCGCTTCGCTGGGCGAAGCGGTGGATGCCGTGCACGCCGCGCGCGCACAGGTGAACCTGCCGCAGAGCATCGAACTTCGCCTGCAGGGTGCCGCAGCGGCCTTCAGCAGCTCGCTGTCGTCCACACTGTGGCTGATCCTGGCCGCGGTGGTGGTGATGTACATCGTGCTGGGCGTGCTCTACGAGAGCTTCATCCACCCCATCACCATCCTCTCCACCCTGCCCTCGGCCACCGTCGGTGCGTTGGCGGCACTGTGGGTAAGCGGACGCAGCCTGGACCTGATCGCGGTGATCGGCATCGTGCTGCTGATCGGCCTGGTGAAGAAGAACGCGATCATGATGATCGACTTCGCGCTGGACGCGCAGCGCACACGCGGCATGTCACCGCGCGAGGCGATCCATCAGGCCGCGCTGCTGCGCTTCCGGCCGATCCTGATGACCACGCTGGCCGCGCTGTTCGGCGCAGTGCCGCTGATGCTGGCCAGTGGTTCCGGCGCCGAGCTGCGGCAGCCACTGGGCTGGGTGATGGTGGGGGGGCTGCTGGTCAGCCAGGTACTGACCCTGTTCACCACGCCGGTGATCTACCTGGCCTTTGATCGCCTGCAGCGAGGCCGTGCGACGTCCCCGGTGGCCGTTGACGAGGCGCGCGCGTGACCCCCATCGCGCGCCTGGCGCAGGCCTGCGTGCAGCGCCCGGTTGCGACCATCCTGCTGGCGGTGGCGCTGGTGCTGGCCGGCCTGCTGGCATTGCGCCTGTTGCCTGTGGCGCCGCTGCCACAGGTCGATTACCCGGCCATTGAAGTCAGTGCCAGCCTGCCCGGCGCCTCGCCCGAGTCGATGGCAGCCACCGTCGCCACGCCGCTGGAGCGCGCACTGGGCAGCCTGCCCGGCATCTCACGCATCGACTCGGCCAGCACCCAGGGCCAGACCCAGATCGAACTGAAGTTCGTACTCGGCCGCGACATCGATGAGGCAGCGCGTGAAGTGCAGGCCGCCATCAATCTTGCACGCGGGCAGTTGCCCAGTGGCATGCCCGGCATGCCGCAGTACCGCAAGGTCAATCCCTCACAGGCACCGATCCTGGCGCTGGCACTGACCTCGGACACGCGTTCGCCAGGCCAGCTGTATGACGTGGCCTCCACCGTGCTGGCGCAGAAGCTGTCGCAGGTACCGGGCGTGGGCGAAGTGCAGGTGGGCGGCAGCGCCTTGCCCGCCGTGCGTGTATCGCTGGACCCGAATGCACTGAACCATGCAGGCCTGGCGCTGGAGGACGTGGCCCAGGCCATCGGCCGCGCCAATGCGGTGCGCCCGTTGGGCGCGGTGGGCGATGACCGCCAGCAGTGGCAGCTGGAAGCGCCGCTGCAGCTGCGCCAGGCCGCGCAGTACCGCGAACTGGCTCTGAAGGTGAGCGACGACCGCACGCTGCGGCTGGGCGATGTCGCCGCCGTTGCCGATGGCGTGGAAGACCGTTACGCCAGCGGCTTCCACAACGAACGCCCCGCCGTGCTGCTGATCGTCAGCCGCCAACCCGGCGCCAACATCATCGCCACCGTTGATGCCATCCAGGCGCAGCTACCGCAACTGCATGCGCTGTTGCCCTCCGGCGTGGACATGCGGCTGGTGATGGACCGCTCGCCGGTGATCCGCGCCACCCTGCACGAAGCAGAGCTCACGCTGGTGCTGGCGATCGTGCTGGTGGTGCTGGTGGTGCTCGGCTTCCTCGGCCACTGGCGTGCAGCGCTGGTGCCCAGCGTGGCGATTCCGGTGGTGCTGTTCGGTACGCTGGCGCTGATCGCGCTGATGGGCTTCTCGCTCAACACGCTCTCGCTGATGGCGTTGATTGTCGCGGCGGTGCTGGTGGTGGACGATGCCATCGTGGTGCTGGAGAACATCGCCCGCCATCGCGAACTGGGCGCCGACCGCTGGCAGGCGGCAGTACGGGGTGCATCGGAAGTCGGTGCCACGCTGCTGTCGATGAACGTTGCACTGGCCGTGGTGTTCGTCTCCATCCTGTTCCTGGACGACTTCGTCGAACGCCTGTTCCGCGAATTCTCGTTGACCCTGGTGGCGGCCATGACGGTCTCCGTGCTGGTCGCGCTGAGCCTGGTGCCGATGCTGTGTGCACGATTGTTCGTGGATGCCGCGCAGCAACCCTCGCGCTGGCAGCGGGGCAGCAATGCGCTGTTCGAACGTGTGCGCAGCGCCTACCTGCGCACGCTTCAGGCCAGCCTGCGCCGGCTGCGCTGGCCGTTGCTGGCCTTCGTTGCAGTCATCGCGCTTAACACGTGGCTGTTCCAGCAGGTGCCCAAGGGCATCGTGCCCAAGCAGGACACCGCGCAGCTGCGCGGCTTCGCGCGCGGCGATGACGGCCTGTCCTTCCAGGCCATGCAACCGAAGATCGACGCGTACAGGAAGCTGTTGCTGTCCGATCCGGCCATCGAGGACATCATCGGCTACATCGGTGGCAGCAACGGGGTCAACAACGCCTTCATCATGATCAAGATGAAGCCGCTGGCCGAGCGCAAGGTGTCCAGCCAACAGGTGATCGACCGCCTGCGCGCGCGGCTGCCCAAGCTGCCCGGCGGCAATCTCTATCTGTGGGTGGACCAGGACATCCGCCTGGAGGGCGCAGGCAGCAGTGGCAAGTACGAGTTCCAGCTGCTGTCGGCCGATACAGCACCACTGCGCGAATGGGCGCCGAAGGTGGCTGCCGCGCTGCGTGGCCTGCCCGAACTGGTGGACGTGGAAGCACAGGGAGAAGCAGGCATGCGCCAGGTGGTGCTGGATATCGACCGCGAAGCAGCCGCGCGCCACGGCGTGGACCTGCGCACCGTCGCCAACATGCTCAACAACTCCTTCAGCCAGCGCCAGGTCGCCACGCTGTACGACAGCCTCAACCAGTACCGCGTGGTGATGGAGCTGGACCCGAAGCACACCCAGGACCCGGGCACGCTGTCACGCCTGCAGGTGATCGATGGCAACGGCCAGCGCATTCCGCTGTCGAGCATCGCCAGCTGGCGCTATGGCATGGCACCGGACCGGGTGTACCACAGCGAGCAGTTCGCCTCGATCTGGATCGAGTTCGCGCTGGCACCGGGGATGGGCCTGGAACAGGCCACGCAGGCGATTGATGGTGCGATGTCGAAACTGATGCTGCCGCGTTCGGTCCAGGGAAAACTGTCCGGTGAAGCCGGCGGGCTGGATCAGCTGCGCGCGCGCCAGCTATGGCTGGTGCTGGGCGCCACGCTGGCGGTCTACCTGGTGCTGGGCATCCTCTACGAGAGCTTCCTGCAGCCGCTGGTGATCCTGTCCACCCTGCCTTCGGCCGGTGTCGGCGCGCTGCTGGCGTTGTGGCTGTTCGGCAACGAACTGAACCTGATCGCCCTGCTCGGCCTGTTCCTGCTGGTGGGCGTGGTGATGAAGAACACCATCCTGCTGGTGGATTTCGCGCTGGCCGGCGAGCGGCGCGGGCTGAGCGCGCAGGATTCAGTGATGGAAGCCGCGCGGTTGCGCCTGCGGCCGATCCTGATGACCTCGCTGGCGGCGCTGCTGGGCACGCTGCCGCTGATGCTGGCCAACGGCGAAGGCTGGGAGCTGCGGCAACCGCTGGGCATTGCGATTGTCGGCGGCTTGCTGGTCAGCCAATGGTTGACGCTGTACACGACCCCGGCGATGTATCTGGCCTTGGCGAGGTTGCGCGCGAAGAAGGCCATGTAGCGTGGAGACATGCTCGACTGCTCTTTGCAGGGAACCAACGCGCTTCTCGCGCAAGTCGATCATGGCTCGACGCTACAGAAGAGCGGTATCCACGCGTGGCGTGGATCTACGGCGGACATTGAGTAGAGTCGGATCAACGCACTGCGCGGACTGGACCAGTTGGCGTGCCGGGTGCGACCCGATGGGCCCGCGACACACGCCGGGGAGGCTTGGTTGCAACGTCCTGCAGCCTGTCCAGCAGCGGGACCGCCGTGCCGGTGCGCTCGGCAAGCCAGCGCACGACCTCGGGCTTCTCCATAGCCAACGACAGCAGCATGGTTGTGGCATCGTCGGGATAGGTCGTCTCGTTCTCGTAGCGGGAAAACGCGATCGCGCCTTTTCCAAACAGCGTGGCCGCTGCGCGCTGGGTCAAGCCGTAGCGGCGCCGGAACGCCAACACATCCTCGCCCAGCAGCAGCCCGCCGTAGTGGGCGCGCCGTGCGGCAAGTCGTCTCAGGTTCTCGATCTGCTGTGCGGCGCTGGTTGCCGTAGCGCCGCATGCGGGGCACTCCATCGCCAGCAGTTCGACGACCACAGGATTGCCGCGCGGAGTGAAGTGCCGTTCGCGTGTGGATGCCACCAGCGGTGCCTGCTCGCAGGCGGGACAGAGTCGGGACGTGGCTTTGTTCATGGCGCGCTCCAATGAAACGCATGATGCTCTACAGATGGCAGCTGAGAAATACGAGCCGCAACGTTCCACACCGGCCAACAGAAAATTTCAGGTAATAGTTGATGTCGGATCGGTTCATCCGGCACTTCTGCACATCGTCATAGCGAACTGCGTAGGCGTCACATGGATGCCAGGTGCCCAACTGGTCCCTGCACCACTCTGATCCCCTATGGTCCTCCGCTTGCAGGCACAGCAGACAGTCCAGAAGGTCGCCCAGCGTCCAGCGAAGGTTTTCCAGATCTCTCTGTGCTTTGCGGGTAGCCACCCAGACATCGTCAGGCTGCAACCCGCCTGTGCGCACGCATTCCTGCAAAGCCAACAGATCAATCAAGGGAGATCCGCGAACATTGATCGTTCGGCGCGACCTGCCGCATTCCGTTGGCTGCGGCAACTGCGCCGGATCGACCCTCCACAGCTCGGGCCTCAATTTATCACCGTGATAAATTTCGTCAAGTCCATGACTTGCCTTCCGCTCCTGCCGCCGTGGGTTGGCGACTCCCGGAAGGACAACCGTGAGCCATAGGCGGAACAGTCGGAATGGGCGTTTGCGGCGGGCCAGGCGTGACAAACGCAAGGCCCGCCTGCTGCGCGGAAATTTTTCAGCGAAATCAGTGAAGTATGGTTCTGACGGATATCTGCCAGAAGCAGGCTCATCAGTAGCCTGAAGCGCGCTGGCGGCGCTGATGTGGCCTCCAGCGGGTCGTAGCCGTCATTGCCGGGGACGGCGAATCGTCCACGCATGGCGTGGATCTACTGCCACCCCGGCGATGTACCTGGCGCTGTCGCTCATGCGCAGCGCCAGGCGCATCGCCGGTGCAGATGGGCCGGTCTCCAACTCCGACCGGCCCTGATCGCGGCCGCACCCCCGCAGGCGCTGGCCGCCATCCACACACGTGCCGCACTCAGGCGGCTTCCATCAAGCTGCTTCGGACACCTTCACGTCGCGACGGGCGCGCACGGCCGCAGCCAGTCGCTCCAGCACCGTCACGGTGGTGTCCCAGTCGATGCAGCCATCGGTGATGCTCTGCCCGTAGATCAGCGGCTGGCCTTCCACCAGTTCCTGGCGGCCACCGACCAGATGGCTCTCGATCATCACGCCAACGATGCGCTGTTCGCCGTCTTCCAGCTGAACGGCGATGTCCTCGATCACCTTCGGCTGGTTCTCCGGGTTCTTCAGGCTGTTGGCATGGCTGGCGTCGATCATCAGACGCGTCGGCAACTTGGCCTTGGCCAGCACCTGGCAGGCCTCGGCAACACTGCCTGCGTCGTAGTTCGGCTGCTTGCCGCCGCGCAGGATCACATGGCAATCCGGGTTGCCGGTGGTCGACACGATGGCGGTACCGCCCTGCTTGGTGACCGACAGGAAGTGATGAGGATTGGACGCCGCACCCACCGCGTCAGCGGCGATCTTCACGTTGCCATCGGTGCCGTTCTTGAAGCCGACCGGGCACGACAGCCCCGAGGCCAGCTCGCGATGCACCTGGCTTTCGGTGGTGCGTGCGCCGATCGCGCCCCATGCCACCAGGTCGGCGATGTACTGCGGCGAGATCACGTCGAGGAATTCGACACCGGCCGGCAGGCCCAGCTTGTTGATGTCGCGCAGCAGGCCGCGGGCGATGCGCAGGCCCTTGTCGATCTTGAAGCTGCCGTCCAGGTCCGGGTCGTTGATCAGGCCCTTCCAACCCACCGTGGTGCGCGGCTTCTCGAAGTACACGCGCATGACGATCTCCAGCTCACCGGCCAGCGCGTCACGCAGCGGCTTCAGGCGCTGGGCGTACTCGATGGCGGCCTTCGGATCGTGGATCGAGCACGGGCCAACCACCACCGCCAGGCGGTCGTCACGGCCATGCAGGATCTGGTGCAGGGCCGCGCGCGAGGCGCTGACGGTGTCGGAGGCTTCATCGTCACAGGGCAGCATCGCCAGCAGCTGGGCAGGCGGTGTCAGCGGTTCGATGGTGCGGATACGCAGGTCGTCGGTGTGCGGGGGCATAGCAGGAGATCTCCGGAACGTTGGGGGTCCCCAGCGTGGCGGCATGAAAAAAGCCGCCAGGTTCGCTGGCGGCTTTCGGGAATGCGTCTGAAGCTTTCTTCAGGGTGAGCGCAGTCCTTCCTCCGCCAGTGGCTTCGGAAAGTAATACCAGTAAAAGCGGGTGGCGGCTGCGTTCATGGGATCTATTGATAGCACAGCTTTTGCGCAGTGCAAAATGTTTCATCCGCAACTGGGGACGCGGTTCAGCGAGGTGCGCACCAGCCATGCCTACGCGGCGGCAGCCACGCGAAGTTGCTCATTTACCATGCACTTCCACGTCCAGCAGCAGGCCCTCATGGATGTCGGCCCAGCGCTCCAGCACGCGATCCAGTTCCTGCCGGGCTTCGTCCAGCTGCTCGGGGTTGAGCAGGGAACGCGCGGTGTAGAGGTCGGAAACCAACCGCCGCAGGGCCGATTCCGGGATGGCCACCGACGGCCCCTCCAGGCCCGGCAACTGCAACGCCGGGCTGTCGCCAAGAGGGCCGAACAGCGTGACCTGGAGCGTGCTCTGCATGATCGACTTCCCTGCGGATGGACATGGGCAATGCACTGTTTACCGTGTCTAGGTGACAGGCGCATGTGCCTCCCATGCCGAGGCCCGGGATCTGCCGGCGTCTGCCGCCCCGCTACAGGGCGGCCAGGTCGGCCAGGTGCTCTGCCATGCTGTCCATCGCGCCTACCGCATGGGTGGTGGTGAAGTACGCATGCCAGCCGGTCGCGGCGATGCCGGCCACCAGCGCATCGACCTCCTCGCGGCTTGCACAGCGCCAGACCGCATAGAACTGCTCATCGCTGCCGTGCGGTACGTCCGTGGCAATGCGGCCCATCGCCAGCGGCGTGATGCGGGCTGGATCGAACTGCTGCATGCCGGCGCCAATACGGGCGAAGAAGGCATTCCGCTGCTCGGGCGGGAGTGCGGTCCAGGCAGGTGTGGCGGTGTAGAGCTCGATGAAGGTGTGCGACATGGTGGTTCTTCCTTGAGGTTTACGAGGTTTACGAGGTTTACGAGGTTTACGAGGTTTACGAGGTTGCGGGGTTGCCGGCCAGCGGCCGGCACTACCGGAACGAGCGCAGTGCGCGTTTGTGGATGTAGGCGTTGGCGTCGCTGTGGCGCTCGTGCTGCCAACGCGTGCACAGCTCGCGCAGCCACTGCGGATGAGTCTTGCCGGCGTCATTGAGCCAGTTGCCGACCGAATCCTGCACATAGCGTTCCGGGTCGTCAGCCAGTGCTTCCAACATGGGTAATGCAAGTTCCGGATGCTGCTTGAACAGTGCGATATGCGTGGCCCAGACACCGCGTGGGCGAAGCGCTTCACAGGCGAAGCGACGCAGGTACGGCGATGTTTCCTGTGTCCAGGGTTGCAGGTACTCAAGCGCCTGCATCGGCGCGGCAACGATGTCCATGCGTAGCGCCAGCCACGCCCATTCGCGCACACCGAAGTGTGGGTCATCGGCCAGCGTGCGCATCTGCTGCAGCTTCTCTGCCAACGTTGCGCGGGCATCGCTGCCGACCAGATAGCAGGCCCAGCCACGCACGGTATCGGAGCTGTGATCCTGCCAGAACTCAGGCGCGCCCTGCCCCGCCTCACGCAGCAGTTGCGCGGCCAGGGCCATGCGCAGCGTGATGCCCTTGCCTGAGGCATCCCGCATGCGTTGCAGCGCTTCCGGTGCAAGCGCAGGCGCCACCACCTGCAGCAACGCGGCGAAATCCACTGCCAGGCATTCGGCCAGATGGGTGGTGGCAACGCGACCGGTGTTGAGTTCATGCAGGCGTTGCGCCGCAATCGCCGGGCTCATGCTGCAGACTCTCGTCCAGCATCGGTGTGCTGCCAGACCTTGTGCAGCAACCGCGACAGCTGCTGCTGTTCATCGGTATCCAGACCATTGAACAGGCCACCGATCCACTGTGTGTGCTGGTCAAACAGTGTCTCGGCCAAGCGTTTTCCCCGTGCGGTCAATACGATCTGCAGGCGACGGCCATCCTCAGCATCGCTGCGACGCTGCAGCAGTTCTTCGCGCTGCAGGCCATCGAGCAGGCCGCTGATGGTGGCGCGGGTGACGCCTGCGCGTTCGGCCAGCTCGTGGGGCGGTAGCGTGCCACCGGCCCCATGCAGCAGGAACAGCACGATGAAGCGACCCTCACTGAGCCCGTGTGGCGCCAGCCGGGTGGCGCAATCGTGGTCGATGGACGACGACAACGAGAGCAGCTGGAAGCACAGGCGCAGCTGCGCGACGTTGGCGTGGCCGCGTCGCTGCGCCTCATCCATCAGGGCATGGTGCTTGGCTTCGATCATCATCCATACCGATATGATTAGGCGACTAATCATAAATCGAAAGGGCGGGGCCGCGTCAATCCGTACGTGCTGTCAGGGAGCCGTCCCCAGCAGCAGGCGGGCGATCAATCCACCGCCATCACGTTGCAGCAGCCGCAGTTCGCCTGCATGCCGCCGTGCCACGTTGGCCGCCACTGCCAGCCCAAGTCCCGCTCCGCCGGTGGCGCGACTGCGCGAACTCTCGCTGCGCTGGAACGGTTGCAGCACGCGTACACGGTCGCCCTCGGCGATGCCCGGACCGCGGTCCATCACATCCAGTTGCGCCCCGCGCCCCACCACCGCGACCCGCAGTTCCACTGCGCCGGCATAGCGAGCGGCGTTATCGATGAGGTTGTCGATCGCCCGCCGCAGCAGGAGCGCATCGCCCTGCCAAGGCAGCACGTCCGGTCCCTCGGCGGATATTTCGATGCCGCGCAGGAGAGCACTCTGCACGCACTCTTCCAGCAACGCCGCCAGGTCAAGCCGCCGCAACTCCAGCGGTTGCAGTTCGCCGCGTGCATAGTCGAGCACCTGCTCGATCATCGTATCCATGCGTTCGATGTCGGCCACCATCCGTGCGGCCTGTGCCGGTGGTGCGAACTCCGCACGCAGGCGCAGGCCGGTCAGCGGCGTGCGCAGGTCGTGCGCTACAGCAGCCAGCATGCGGGTCATGTCCTGTGCCTGTTCGCGCAGCCGCCCACGACCCGCGCTGATCGCCGCAGCCAGCACCTGCACTTCGCGCGGGCCGTCATCCGGCAAGGGTGTGTCGGCCTGCAGATCCACACGTGCACTGGCTTCGGCCAAGCGTCGCAACGGGCGCCCCAAGCGGATTGACGCCCATGCTGCCAACGGCGCCAGCAGTACGGCACCGCCCAGCAGGGCAAGCACCACCTGGCGGCGCCAGGCCGCCAGATCGCTGTGATCGCTGCCCACCACCCGCCAACGGCCATCGGCCTGGCGCACGCCCAGTTCGAACGGCGGCCATTGCATGGCGGTCAGCACTGCCGACTGCGCCTTCAGTACGCCGGCCCGCGCCGTGGCATCCAGCACCGCGCCACCTTCGATGATCTGCACATCGGGCGCCTTGCCTTGTCCACTCCATACCAGCCGAACATCCTCCACCGGCGAGCCCAGCTGCAGCGCCGCCAGCTGCGTAAGCCAGTCGCTGGCGCTGCCTTGCGGCGGCGCTGCCTGCGTCGCCAGATGCAGGCCCAGCGACGCCGGCGCCTGTTCCCCCCGCAGCACCTGCGCGGCCTGGTCCAACCGCATCGGCGGCGGCGCGGGGCGTGGCATCCAGCCCACCACCGCGACGCTGACCAGGGTGGCCAGCAACAGGCTGGCCAGGGCCAGCACCGCGATCCAGCGCGCAGTGGACCAGCGGGCATTCACAGCACCTGGACCTCGGTGCCGAAGCGATAGCCTTCCCCGCGCAGTGTCTGCACCAGGGTTTCAGCGCCCGGCACAGCGTGTCCCAGCTTGCGGCGCAACCGGCTGATCGCCAGATCGATGGCACGATCGACGCTGTCGCTGGGTTCGCCGTGCATCAGCTGCAGCAACTGCTCGCGGCCGAGCACCCGCCCGGGGCGCTCGGCCAGCACCAGCAGCAGGGAGAATTCACCACGGCTCAAGGCCAGCTCAGCGCCATCCGGCGTGATCAGGCGGCGCTGCCCAGGAAGCAACCGCCATCCAGAAAAGCGCAGCTCGCCGGCCACCTGCTCACGCAGCTTGTGCTGGCGGCGCAACAGCGCCCGCACCCGTGCCAGCAGCTCACGCGGATCAAACGGTTTGGCCAGGTAGTCGTCTGCCCCCATCTCCAGACCGATCACCCGGTCCGGCGCGCTGCCCATCGCCGACAGCATCAGGATCGGGATCGCCCGCGCCTGCAGCCGGCGGCAGACCGACAGGCCATCCTCGCCGGGCATCATCCAGTCGAGGATGATCACGTCCGGGCGCTCGGCCTGCAGCAGCACATCCAACGCCGCCGCACCGCCCGCCACCCGCACATCGTAGCCATGCAGCTGCAGGCAGTCGGCGATGGCATCACGGATGCTGGCGTCGTCATCGACAACGATGACCCGGGCGGGAGCGTTCATGGGGTCAGTATCGGGCCGTTGTGTATCAGGACGGTATCAGCGCCGATATTCCCGCGATACGCCAGGGCGCGCCAATGGTCGTCATCGATCACTACGGAGATGCCCCTTGCGCCGCACCCTGCTTCCCCTGCTTGCCCTCCCGCTGCCTGCGCTGGCAGGCGATGCCCCCGAACACGTGCTGCCGATGTGGATGCAGGGCGGGCATCCGGCCGTGGCCGTCTCGCTGGACGGGCGTGCGGAGCCGTTGCGCTTCGTGGTCGACAGTGCAGCCGGTGCGACCCTGGTGGATGACCGCGTGGCCCGGCGCTATGGTCTGGAAGACGCCGATGCGGCGGTGTCGCATGCGCAAGGCGCCAGTGCGAAGGCGGCCCAGCTGCGACGGATGCGCACCACGTCCTGGCGGCTGGGCAGCTGGCAGCTGCAGGCCAGTGGCGTTCAGGCCGATCTGTCCTCGTTGGCGAAGGATGATGAGGCGGTCATTGATGGCCTGGTCGGCAATGACCTGACCGGACGCTGGGATACCCGCTGGGACTTCGGCCGCAATGAGCTCGCGCTGTGGACCCCGGGCCGGCTCGCGCTGGATGGAAACGGGTGCCAGGCCAACGCACTGCCGGATCGCAAGGCTGGATTGCGCCACTTCGGTTTCATCACGGTGGCACTGGGTGATGCCGGTGTGGAAGCCATCGCCGTGGTCGATACCGGCGCGGCGCAGACCGTGCTCAATGCCGAAGCCGCACGCGCATTGGGCGTGCGCACCGACGGCAGCGACCAGCGCGTGCGTGTTCGCGGGAAAGGCACTGAAGGCCTGGGTGGCGGAAGGCAGGCCACCTGGCTGTACACCCTGCCCAGCATGACCAGCGCTGGCTGGCGACATCCCCAGATGGAAGTACGGATCAGCGAGCTGCCGGTATTCAAGGCCATTGGCCTGGAGGCACCGCCGGCGCTGATCCTCGGTGCCGATGCAATGCGCGGCGGCCAGGTGGACATCGGTGCCGGCGCCGCACGGATCTGCCTGCGTCGGCCGGCCAACTGAGCAGCGGCCGGCGCCTGCGAACGTGCTACCAGTCCATCACCTTCGGCGCCGGCCCCGGATGCGACGGGAACAGCGGCAGCACCTCCTCCGCCAACTCCTGCAGCACGTCGCCGGCAGGACGCGCGGCGAACTGGATACCCAGCGCCGCGTGATTCACGCCGGCGCGCTGCCAGGCCTGCAGCAGGTCGATGAGGCCCTTGCGGCCGGTGCGCAGGGTATAGCCCCCTTGCAGCGGCGTGCGTGGATGATCCGGGTCATCCACCAGGTCGATCCACTCGTTGGTCATGTGCGGACGGAAGCCGCCGTCCGGAATCAGCGCGCGCCAGGCGCCGATCTTCGCGGCCAGCCGCTGCGGACCAGCGTTGTCATGGGTGGCCTCGGGATAGGTCAGCCAGCCATCGGCATGCTGGCCGATCCACTCCAGCGACTGGCGCGCACCGCCGGTGACAACCAGCGGAACGCGACCACTGACTGTGGGCGGCAGCAACTGCACACCCTGCTCGGCCCCGGCATGTGTCATCCGCCCATCCGTGCCCGGCTGCAGCCAACGGCGCATCTCGTTCATTGCGGTAGCGAAACGTTCTCCGCGCGCCGCGTGCTCCAGTCCATAGGCCGGGAATTCCAGCGGGCGATCACCGGACGCCACACCCATCACCAGCCGCCCACCAGACAGCTGATCGATCGACGCCGCCGCTTTGGCCAGATCGATCGGGTGGCGCAGGGGCAGCACCACGCTGCCGGTGGCCAGGGCCACGCGCTGTGTGCGCGCTGCCAGCCACGCAAGGTAGGTGAATGGATCGAACAGCTGCCCCGCATCGCCGAACAACGGATCGAACAGCGGTACGTCACGCACCCATACCGCAGCGAAGCCATGGCGGTCGATCTCCTCCACCAGCCGCGCCTGGCCCTGCAGCACGGCCATGTCGCCCTGGTAGAAGCGCAGCGGCAGGTAGATGCCCAGGGTCAGCGCGTCGGCGCGGAACATGCGCTGGTAGCCCGGGTGCATGGCAAAGGCCGGCGCCGACGCGCCCCGCATCGCAATGGAATCATTCATCTGCATGGCCTCCTTACGGTCCGGTGGCCGATTCGGGCAGCTGCACGCCGCGCTGTACCGCAGGGCGTGCTGCAACCCGCGCGTACCACGCATCCAGATGGCGATGCCGCGAGAAATCGATGTCGATGATGCGGGCGATGTGCAGCCAGCCGAAGTGGGCGATGTCGGCAATCGAGTAGTGATCGCCAGCCAACCACTCGCGTCCCTGCAGACGCTGGTCGAGTACGCCGAACAGGTCGTCGCTCAGGCGGCGGTAGCGTTCGATTGCCGCGGAATCGGGCTGTTGTGCGAAATGCTCGAAGTGCACGCGCTGGCCGAGGATCGGGCCGACGCTGGCGGCATGGAACATCAGCCAGGTCAGCGTCTCCCAGCGCGCAGCCGGTTCGGAAGGCAGCAACGCATTGCCCTGTTCGGCCAGGTACATCAGGATCGCCGCCGACTCGAAGACAACGATGCCGCGCGCGCGATCTTCCAGCACGGGAATGCGGCCATGCGGGTTGAGCCGCAGGAAGTCGGGATGGCGATGTTCACCATCGGCGATGTGGACGTGGTGAAGGTGATAGGGAAGACCCAGTTCTTCCAGTGCGATGGTGGCCTTGAAGCCATTGGGAGAACTGTCGGAGTACAGGTGCAGCGAAGGTTCGTTCATGGGAATCCTGGACGGCAGGGAGCGACGGCATGCATCGGCCGTTGAAGGTGGCCGGGCGATGCGGGAACGGGCGCTGCAGCAGCCGTGCAGGCAGTCTAGGAAAGGCCTGCGTCGCGGGGAAACGATGTCTCCTGCACGGGGAGTTGAGCGGGGCTCAACGTGCGCGACGCGCGCGCGACAGCCTGCAGTGCGGTCGATATGCTGTCGCAGCGCGGCGCGTGCCGACGCGGTTACAGGAGAGTTGAGATGGGTGCGGTGCTGCCGCTGCTGGGCCTGCGGGCCTTCGTTGAAACCGGCCGACATGGCAGCCTGACCGCCGCCGCCGATGCGATGGGGGTGACACCTGGTGCAATCAGCCAGCAGCTTCGACAGCTGCAGGAGCGGCTGGGCGTGAGCCTGTTCGACCGCACCCGGCATGGCGTGGTGCTCAGTGCAGCCGGCGCGCGTGTGTATCCGGAGCTGCTGCAGGCCTTCGACCAGATCGCACAGAGCCTGCAGACACTCGAACGCTGGGAAACACGGTGCACGCTACGCATCAGCGCGGCACCGAGCTTCGCCGCACAGTGGTTGGCGCCGCGACTGGGCGGGTTCAGTGCGTTGCATCCGCAGGTGGACGTGCAGCTGGACTCGAGCGCGGCGTTGGTCGACCTGCGCCGCGAGGGGGTGGACATCGCGATCCGTCATGGACTGGGCCGCTACCCTGGCCTGCATGCCGAGCACCTGATGGCACCGGTACTGCTGCCGGTGGCCAGCCCTGCGCTGCTGGCCAGCGCGCCTGCCGTGGGTACAGTGCAGGATTGCCTGCAGCTGCCGCTGCTGCAGGACGCCGACCGCAGCGACTGGCGGCTGTGGTTCCAGGCACTGGATCTGCCCGTCGATGAACGACTGGAGCGCGGCCCTGCGTTCGATGACGACCTGTTGCTGATCCGCGCGGCGGTGGCCGGGCAAGGCATCGCCCTGGTGCGCGACATCCACGCGGCCGAAGAACTCGCCAATGGCCGGCTGCAGGTGGTGATCGACCAGCCCTGGCCACAGGCCTTCGCCTACTACGCGGTGACGCGTGCGGACGGCGAGGCCAACGCGGCGATACCTGCTTTCATGACCTGGTTGCATGCAGCACTGATGACGCCGCAGGCAGCAGGCACACACACCCTGCAGGACGCAGGATGAGCCGCTCGGAAAGCGATGCCATTGCAGCCGGCCACAAAAAAACCCCGCCTTGCAGCGGGGTTTTTCATTGCGGGGCGAATGCGGGGACTTAGAAGTCCATGCCGCCCATGCCACCCATGCCGCCCATGCCACCGGCGCCACCCATGGCCGGCTCGTCCTTCTTCGGAGCTTCGGCAACCATGGCTTCGGTGGTGATCATCAGGCCAGCGATCGAAGCTGCGTTCTGCAGCGCCGAACGGGTCACCTTGGTCGGGTCCAGGATGCCGAACTGCAGCATGTCGCCGAACTCGCCGGTGGCGGCGTTGTAGCCGAAGCTGCCGGTGCCTTCCTTGACCTTGTTGATGATGACCGACGGTTCTTCACCGGCGTTGGCCACGATTTCGCGCAGCGGGGCTTCCATCGCGCGCAGGGCGATCTGGATGCCGTGGTTCTGGTCTTCGTTGGCACCCTTCAGGCCGGCCAGTGCGGTGACCGCACGGACCAGGGCCACGCCGCCGCCCGGGACCACGCCTTCTTCAACGGCTGCACGGGTAGCGTGCAGGGCGTCGTCGACGCGATCCTTCTTTTCCTTCATTTCGATTTCGGTCGAAGCACCGACCTTGATCACGGCAACGCCGCCGGCCAGCTTGGCCACGCGTTCCTGCAGCTTCTCGCGGTCGTAATCCGAGGAGGTGTCCTGGATCTGGGTCTTGATCTGGCCGACGCGTGCGTCGACGGCAGCCTTGTCACCCACGCCATCGATGATGGTGGTGTTTTCCTTGGAGACCTGCACCTTCTTGGCGCGGCCCAGGTCCTTGATGGTGGCCTTTTCCAGCGACAGGCCCACTTCTTCGGAGATCACGGTGCCGCCGGTCAGCACGGCCATGTCTTCCAGCATCGCCTTGCGACGGTCGCCGAAGCCCGGCGCCTTGACGGCCACGACCTTGACGATGCCACGGATGGTGTTGACCACCAGGGTCGCCAGCGCTTCGCCTTCAACTTCTTCGGCAACGATCAGCAGCGGCTTGCCGGCCTTGGCGACGCCTTCCAGCACCGGCAGCAGGTCACGGACGTTGGAGATCTTCTTGTCGTGCAGCAGGATGAACGGGTCATCCAGGTCAGCGGTCTGCGACTGCTGGTTGTTGATGAAGTACGGGGACAGGTAGCCGCGGTCGAACTGCATGCCCTTGACCACGTCCAGCTCGTTGTCCAGGCCCGAGCCTTCTTCAACGGTGATCACGCCTTCCTTGCCGACTTCCTTCATCGCGTCAGCGATGATCTGGCCGATCGACTCGTCCGAGTTGGCCGAGATGGTACCGACCTGGGCAATCGCCTTGTCGTCGGCGGTCGGCTTGGAGATGGTCTTCAGCTCGGCAACGGCGGCCACGACGGCCTTGTCGATACCACGCTTGAGGTCCATCGGGTTCATGCCGGCGGCAACAGCCTTGGCGCCTTCGCGGATCAGGGCCTGGGCCAGCACGGTGGCGGTGGTGGTGCCGTCGCCAGCGTCGTCGTTGGTGCGGGAAGCAACTTCCTTCACCATCTGCGCACCCATGTTCTCGAACTTGTCAGCCAGTTCGATTTCCTTGGCGACGGAGACGCCGTCCTTGGTGATGGTCGGTGCGCCGAAGCTCTTTTCCAGCACGACGTTGCGGCCCTTCGGGCCCAGGGTGGCCTTGACGGCATTGGCGAGAACGTTGACGCCGCGCACCATGCGCGAACGGGCGTCTTCACCGAAACGAATATCCTTGGCAGCCATTGCAATTACCTCATTGGTAGCGCCGGACGATGCCCGGCGGCTGGGATTTGGGGATCAGGTTGAAACAGGTCGCGCCGAGGCTCAGCCGATGACGGCGAGCACGTCGTCTTCGCGCAGGACCTTGTACTCGACGCCTTCGCTCTTGTACGAGCTGCCGGCGTACTGGCCGTAGATGACCTTGTCGCCGACCTTCAGCGACGGCGCGCGCACGCTGCCGTTGTCCAGCGGCTTGCCCGGGCCGACGGCCACGACTTCACCCTTGGTGGACTTTTCCTTGGCCGAATCCGGAATGACGATGCCACCGGCGGAGATTTCGTCGGCTTCGATCGGCTTGACCACAACGCGGTCGTGCAGCGGCTTGATGCTCATGAGAGACCTCTTAAGTTATTGATTGGTCTGAAAAAGTCTGGCGATGTTAGCACTCACCCCAGGTGACTGCCAGCATTGCTCGCGAAAAAGCCCGATGAATCGGGAGCAGGACAGAGATGGAGCTGGCCCCGGACCTTTCAAGGCCGCTCGCGGAAAAAATTTCACTGCCCCGGGCCCACTCGATCTGCGCCCATGTGAAGGCCTGGATGCCGGTGCAACGCGGCAACCCTGTCTCTGGAATCCTCGACTTTTGGTGACTCGCGTCGCACTGTCAGATATCTGACGTTCATTTACGACAAAGTGTCACTGGATCGGCCTTAGGCTCGGCCGCGCATTCCCAATCACAAGGAGTAGTCGATGCGATTGCTGTCCCCGCTTGCCGCCGCCTGCCTGCTGGCGCTGGCCGCCGCGCCGGCCCAGGCCGAGGTCTTCATCAACGAACTGCACTACGACGACAGCACCGCCGCCGGTGACGTCGGCGAAGCCATCGAAGTGGTCGCTACCGCGGGCGAGGACCTGTCCGGCTACCGCCTCTATCTCTACAACGGCAGCAATCCTTCAGCCGCCACGGTCTACGCCAACAATCCGGTCCCGGCCGGCACCGCCGCGGGTTGCGGCAGCGCCACCCTGGCCGTGGTCAGCTACCCGACCAACGGCCTGCAGAACGGTCCGAACGACGGCATCGCCCTGGTCGATGCCAGCGGCAAGGTGGTCCAGTTCCTCAGCTACGAGGGCGCCATCACCGCCTCCGGTGGCCCTGCCGCCGGCATGACCAGCCAGAACATTCCGGTGGCCGAGACCAACAGCACGGCCCCGGGCACCTCGCTTCAGCTTACCGGCAGCGGCAGCCAGTACGCCCACTTCACCTGGGCCGAATCGGCCAAGCAGACGTTTGGCAGCTGCAACAACGGCCAGACCTTCAGCGGGGGTGGCACCCCGGGCCCGAACACGCCGCCGTCGGTGTCCACCACCACCCCGGCGCAGGGCAGCAGCACCTTCCCGGCCGCCGCCGACCTGGAAGTGGTGTTCAGCGAGACGGTGAACCTGGCCAGCGGCGCCTTCGCCCTGAGCTGCGGCACCTCCGGCAGCGTGCCGCTGACCTACCCGGCCAGCGGCCGCAGCGTGAAGCTGTCCACCAACACCGCGCTGGTGGCCGGTGAAGCCTGCCGCTTCGACATCCGCGCCGCGCGCATCTCCGACCTGCAGGGGGCGCACCCCGCCGCCGACAGCCGCATCGCCTTCACCGTGGCCAGCACCGGCGGCAATCCGGACCCGGGCAACCCGGGCGTGCCGGCCGGTTACTACTCCAAGGTCAATACCAGCAGCCCCAGCCAGCTGCGCTGCTCGCTGCACGCCACCATCAAGGGCCACACCGCCTACCCGTACAGCGGCTCGGGCACCAGCACCTGGACCATCCTGGAAATCGCCGACGAGGATCCGAACAACAGCGGCAGGATCCTGGATGCGTACCGCAACCGCAGCTACGCCAAGGTGACCGACCGCGCCGGCAGCGGCGGCGGCCTGAAGTACAACCGCGAGCACACCTGGCCGAACTCGCTGGGCTTTGCCAGCACCACCGGCGACAAGGGCCTGCCGTACGCGCCGTACACCGACACCCACATGCTGTACCTGACCGACGCGCAGTGGAACGCCGACCGTGGCAACAAGCCGTTCGGCAAGTGCGACGCCAACTGCGGCGAACGCGCCACCGAGGCCAACAACGGCCAGGGCGGCGGCAGCGGCGGCTACCCGGGCAACTCCAACTGGGTGCGCACGCCGGACGGCAACACCGGCACCTTCGAGGTGTGGGGCAAGCGCAAGGGCGACATGGCACGTGCGGTGATGTACATGGCGATCCGCTACGAGGGCGGCAAGGATGCGGCCACCGGCCAGTCCGAGCCGGACCTGGAGCTGACCGACGACCGCAGCAGGATCGTCAAGACCAGCAGTTCGCCGGCCTACATGGGCCTGCTCTCGACGCTGATCGACTGGCACCTGTCCGATCCGCCGGATGATGCCGAGCGTGCCCGCAACGACGTGATCTACAGCTTCCAGGGCAACCGCAACCCGTTCATCGACCACCCCGAGTGGGCGACCCCGGGCCTGTTCACCTCGGCCAAGCCGGCCTCCTGCCAGCTGGCCAACTGACCGCGCAACGCAGCGGTCCACTGCCGCCGCCGGGCCCTGACCCGGCGGCGGCCCTATACTCGACGGTCATGTCGACCGTCGATCCCGTCCTGCTGCTGTTGACCACCTGCCCGGACCGGGCCAGTGCCGAGCGCATCGCGCACGCGCTGGTCGGCGAGCGCCTGGCCGCGTGCGTGACCCGCCTCGATGGCGCGCAGTCGACCTACCGCTGGCAGGGCGAGGTGACCACCGACGCCGAGCTGCAGCTGCTGGTGAAAACCACCGCGAGTCGCGTCGATGACGCGATTGCCCGGATCGTCGAACTGCATCCGTATGAACTCCCGGAGTGCATTGCGGTCGAAACCCGGGCCGGCCTGCCGGCGTATCTGGACTGGATCCGGGCACAGACCCGGGAGGACACTGATTGAAGACTCTGTTTGCGCGTGGCGCCGCCTTGTGCGCCCTGTTGTGGCTCTCGCTGCCGGCCTTCGCGCTGGATGAGAAGGACCTGCTGCCGGTGGACCAGGCGTTCGCGCTGACCGCCAGCGCCCCCGAACGGGGCCAGGTGCAACTGCAGTTCAAGATCGCACCGGGCTATTACCTGTATCGCCACCGCACCAGCGTCAAGGCCGACCCGGCCTTCAATGCCGGCGCGCTGCAGATGCCCAAGGGCGACAAGCACCACGACGATTTCTTCGGCGAAGTCGAAACCTATCGCGAACGCCTGCAGGCCACCCTGCCCGGCACGCCGACCGACGCCGCCGGCACCATCAGCCTGGAAGTGCGTTACCAGGGCTGCGCCGATGCCGGTGTCTGCTACCCGCCGCAGAAGCGCGTGGTGCAGGTCACCCTGCCCGGTGCCGGTGCACAGGCCAACGCCCCGGCTGCACGCACCGGTGCGGCCAGCCCGTTCAACAACCCGCTGGCCGGTGCCGGCAACAGCGGTGGCCTGCGCCTGCCGGGCGCGGCCAGCAACAGCCAGGCGCTGCCGCTGCCGTCGGAGCAGGCGTTCGGCTTCGACGCCATCGCCAGCGACGGCAATACCCTGCTGCTGCGCTTCAGCCCGGCGCCGGGCTACTACCTGTATCGCGACCGCACTTCGGTGAAGCTGGACGGCAGCACCGGGGTGCTGGCCGACAAGCTGCGCTGGCCTGCCGCACAGTCGCATCGCGACGAACACTTCGGCGATGTCTCGGTGTACTTCAACCAGGTGGAAGTGCCGCTGCCGCTGCGCCGCTCCATCGCCGATGCGGTCGACAGCACTCTGGTGGTGACCTTCCAGGGTTGCCAGACCGATGGCATCTGCTACCCGCCGATGACCCGCCGGGTGAAGCTGTCCATTCCGGCCGGCAAGGTCAGCAGCAGTGCCGACCAGGCGCCACCGCGCAATGAGGTGATCAGCCCGCTGCCCGCTGCCAACGGCGCACCACGCGAAGCCGCCAACGGCGCACCGCTGCGCCTGCTGCCAACCGTGCCCAATACGGATGCAACGACCCCTGCTGCAGGTGACGGCACCGCCAGCCGTGAGTTCGCCGCCGATGCACAGGGTGACAACGCGCTGCGCACGCGACCGCCGGTGACCACGCCGAATCCGGACCGTTCGTTCGTATGGGTCCTGCTGCTGGCGCTGGCCGGTGGCCTGGTACTGAACCTGATGCCCTGCGTGCTGCCGATCCTGTCGCTGAAGGTCCTGAGCCTGGCGCAGAGTGGCGAAAGCCCGCAGCGCGCGCGCAGCCATGCCCTCTGGTACACGCTGGGCGTCTTGGTCGCGTTCGCGGTGATCGGTGCGTTGATGGTTGGCCTGCGCGCGATCGGCAACGCCGTCGGCATCGGCTTCCAGCTGCAGCACCCGGGCGTGGTGGCGGCGCTGGCCTACATCATGTTCGCGGTGGGCCTGAGCCTGTCCGGCGTGTTCACACTGGGCGGCGGCATCGGCAACCTCGGCCAGTCGCTGGCCAGCCGCAGTGGCCCGGCCGGTGATTTCTTCACCGGTGCGCTGGCCTGCGTGGTCGGCAGTGCCTGCGTCGGCCCGTTCATGGGCGGCGCGATTGCCTACGCGTTCATTGCCCCCCCGCTGAAGGCGATGACCGTGTTCCTGTTCCTCGGCCTGGGCCTGGCCCTGCCGTTCCTGCTGATCGGCTTCGTGCCGGCACTGGCGCGCCGCCTGCCCAAGCCGGGCCCGTGGATGGAAACGCTCAAGCACGTGCTGGCCTTCCCGATGTATGCCACCGTGCTGTGGCTGCTGTGGGTGCTGGGCAAGCAGCGCGGCGTGGACGGCATGGCGCTGGTGCTGGGTGGCCTGCTGCTGCTGGCCTTCGGTCTGTGGCTGTTTGAACGCAACCGCTGGACCGGCTCGCGCGCCGTCACCCTGCTCGGCGTGCTGCTGGCGATCGGCGCACTGGTTCCTGCCTGGGGCGTGACCCAGCTGGCAGCGCCGGCGCGTGCCGCACAGGCGGCGACTGACAACGTGGTCGAATACTCGCCGCAGCTGCTGGATCGCCTGCGCGCCGACAACCGCGTGGTGTTCGTGAACATGACCGCCGACTGGTGCGTGAGCTGCAAGGCCAACGAGCGCGCCGTGCTGTCGCGCCCAGAGTTCAAGGAACTGCTCAAGCGCACCAACGCGGTGTACATGCGCGGTGACTACACCAACGTCGATCCGCAGATCACCACGTTCCTGGAAGAGCACAAGGCCGTGGGCGTGCCGCTGTACGTGGTGTACGGCCCCGGCGCACCGCCGACCGTGCTGCCGACCCTGCTGACCCAGGCGGTGGTCGAGGAAGCGCTGCTGCGCACCGCACGATGAAATGGCAACGGCCAGCGCTGCTGTGGACAGCGGTGCTGGCCGCCGGCCTCGGCCTGTGGGCCGGGCATCGATTGGCTCCCGCGCCGGCTGCACCTGAGGCCATGCCAGCGGCGCCTGCGGTGGCGGCGGTGGCACCCGCCCTGCAGGTCGGCGACAGCCTGCCCGCGCTGTCGCTGCCCGATCTTGAAGGCCAACCGCTGGACCTGCGCCAGCACGCTGCCGGCCGCCCGCTGCTGATCAACGTCTGGGCCAGCTGGTGTGCCCCCTGCGTGGAAGAGATGCCGGAGCTGGCACGCTTTGCCCATACCCAGGGCGATAACGGTGTGCAGGTTCTTGGCCTGGCGCTGGATACGCCGGAAGACGTGCGCGGTTTCCTGCAGCGGGTACCGGTGGATTACCCGATCGTGATCGAGACACCCGGGCCACGCGATGCCAGCGTGCAGCTGGGCAATACGCAGGGCCTGCTGCCCTACAGCGTGCTGTTCGATGCACAGGGCCGGCTGGTGAAGGCGAAGCTGGGACCGTTCGCCCACGGCGAGATCGACAGCTGGGTGAAGTGAGGGTGTTTTTTGCAGGGCTTGCAGCCCTGCACCCTGCTCAATGCAACGCAACGGCAACGGCAACAGCCAAAGCGGGCATTCCGTGGGTTGGCGGGACGGTATCGGAGTGCGGGGACGCTGCAAGTACATCCCTGTAAGCTTGGCAGCCGCATCCATGCGGCTGACACCCCGCACTCCGACACCGCCCCACCTCTGACAGATCTTCGCGGCTGTTGGTAGGTGTCGACCTTGGTCGACACATCTGTCAGATATCGATATTCAGAGCGGAATCAGACCCCGTGCCGACCAACGGTCGGCACCCACCAAAGCAGAACGCCGTTCCGACAGATCGCAGGAAACTGTCGAAGGCGGGGTGGGTCCGGTTGAGGGGGCGTGAGCGCCATGGATGGCGCGACCGAGGCTACATGGACGTATTCACGCCGTCCCCCGCAACCGGACCCACCCCGCCTCCTCACAGGAAACCCGCTGTTGCTTCGGCTGTTGCTTCTGAGGTTGCCGGCCAGCGGCCGGCACTACCGCGGGTGCCGGGCGCCGCCCGGCCGATATCCCCTGCTTGACCGCAGCCGGGGCGCCACCGAGAATTCCGCGACTAATTCTCATTTGCTGTTGCGCAGGATGCGGGCGGCAGCCTTCCAGGCCCTCCTCCTTCGATGTTCAAGAACGTCCTGTTCCAACTGCACTGGCTGCTGGGCATCACCGCCGGTGCCGTGCTGGCCGTGATGGGCCTCAGCGGCGCCGTGCTGTCCTTCGAGGATGAACTGCTGCGGGCGGCCAATCCCGGCTTCGCCGAGATCGCCGAGCACCATGCCGACGGCCAGCTTCCGCTTGAACTCAGCGAACTGGTGCCGCTGCTGCAGGCCGGCAGTGATCGCCCCCTGCAACGCCTGCGCGTGGATGCCACCGGGCAACGGCCCTCGGTGGCGCGCTTCGCCGGTGGCAAGGAACACTGGGTCTACTTCGATCCGTACACCGGCGAGCGCTTCAGCGCCCTGCGCGGGCAGGCGTTCTTCGATTTCGTCGAGGACCTGCACCGCCACCTCGCCGCCGGCGAGCGCGGCAAATGGATCACCGGCAGTTGTGCCATCGCGCTGCTGTTCTTCACCCTGTCCGGGCTCTACCTGCGCTGGCCGCGGCGCTGGTGGCACTGGCGCAGCTGGCTGGCGGTGGAATGGAAACGCAGCGGCCGTGGCTTCCTGTGGAGCCTGCACTCGGTGGTCGGCACCTGGGTGCTGCTGATCTACCTGATGAGTGCGCTGACCGGCCTGTGGTGGTCGTTCGACTGGTATCGCAGTGCCGCCAACACCCTGCTGGGCGTCGCACCGGCCGCCAGGCACAAGGTCGCCACCGACGCCGCCCTGAACCTGGAACGCATCGAAGCCACGCTGTACGCACTGCCCGGCGTGCGCACCGGCTACATCGACCTGCGCCTGCCGGAGAAGCCGGGGCAGGCACTGAACGTGCGGGTGATGGCCGGTGATCCGTCGCAGCGCGGCGGCCAGCATGACCGCGCGCATGATCTGCTGCAGCTGGACCCAGGCACGGGGGCCACGCTCGATGCCCGCCCCTATGCGCGCCAGGGCGCCGGCGCGCAGCTGGCCACCAGCGTGTTCGCGCTGCACTCGGGCAGTTACTTCGGCGTGCCCGGGCGTGTCGTGGTGATGCTCAGCAGCCTGGGCATGAGCCTGTTCTTCATCACCGGCTGGATGCTCTACCTGGACCGCCGCCGCAGCCAGCGCGCCGCGCGTGACCTGCGCCAGTCGCTGCCAGCAACGCCTGCCGATGGCGGTGGTACGCCGTGGCTGGTGGTGCATGCCAGCCAGAGTGGACTGGGAGAACAACTGGCATGGCGCGCCGCCGCGCAGCTGCAGGCGTCCGGTCATGCGGTGCAGGTGCTGCCACTGGCCCGCGTTGATGCCGCGCAGCTGGCACGCACCGCGCAGGTGCTGTGGGTACTGAGCACCTTCGGCGACGGCGAGCCACCGGATGCGGCGCGAGGCGCTGCACGACTGCTGATGGCACAGACACTCGACCTGTCAGGCCTGCAGTTTGGACTGCTGGCGCTGGGTGACCGCCAGTACCCGCACTACTGCGGCTTCGGTCGCCAGGTTGATGGCTGGCTGCTCGGCAACGGCGCGCGCCCGTTGTTCGACCGCGTCGAAGTCGATGCCGCCTCGGTAGCGGCCTTGCGCCAATGGCAGCTGCAGCTGGGCGCGCTGACCGGCATCGTCACCGATGACAGCGTGCTGCCGGCGGCCACGCAGATGCATGAGTGGCGGCTGCTCGGCCGCGACCGGCTCAATCCGGGCAGCATCGGTGGTGCCATCTGGCGCATCCGTCTTGCGCCACCGGCCGACGTGCAGTGGCAGGCGGGCGACATCCTGCATATCGCGCCCCGGCACAACGCACGGCACGCCAGCGCCGTGTTGAAGGCACATGGGTTGGATCCGCTGCAGCCGCTGCTGGTGGACGGCCACCCACGCACCCTGCTGGCGCTGGCCAGTGAACGCGAGCTGCCCGAGGCCGACGCCGCGCTGGCGGTGCAGGATGCCTGCCTGTGGCTGTCCGGATTGCCAACGCTGCCCGGACGCGAATACTCCATCGCCTCCTCCACGAGTGATGAAGTGGTGGAACTGGTGGTGCGCCTGGTGCATGACCTGTCGGGTCGAGCCGGGCTGGGCTCGGGCTGGCTGGCGCTGCATGCCCCGGTCGGTGCCAGCATCGTGGCCCGTGTGCATCGCAACCCCGGTTTCCATCGCATTGGCGGTGTGCCGATGGTGCTGATCGGCAATGGCACCGGCATCGCGGGTCTGCGCAGCTTGTTGCGCGAAGCTGCCCATGCAGGCGAGAACGGGCACTGGCTGCTGTTCGGTGAGCGCCAGCGCGCGCACGACTTCCTGTTCGCCGACGAGATCGAAGCGTGGCAGGCCGATGGCCATCTCGCGCGGGTGGACCTGGCGTTCTCGCGCGATGGGGAAGGTGGTTACGTGCAGGATTGCCTGCATGCCGCCACCGATGCGCTGCGCGAATGGATGCAGCGTGGTGCGGTGATTCATGTCTGCGGCTCGCTGCAGGGCATGGCCGAAGGCGTGGACCAGGTGCTGCGCGCTGCGCTGGGCGATGAGGTTGTGGAAACGCTGCTGGAGACCGGGCGCTACCGGCGCGACGTGTACTGAGCCACAAGGGTAGTGCCGGCCGCTGGCCGGCAGGATCATCGACGGTGCCGGCAGCGGCCGGCACTACCGGAGCGGGATCAGGCCGCAGCGCGCGCCTGTGGCATCGACTGCAGACGGAAGGCGCCCACGGCTTCTGCCAGGGCATGCACCTGCGCCTGCATCTGCGCGGTCGAGGCCCCCGCCTCTTCCACCAGACTGGCGTTGCGCTGTGTACTGGCTTCCATCTGCACGATGGTCTGGTTCACCTGGGCGATGCCGGCATGCTGGTCCTGCGACGCGCTGCGGATTCCGGCCAGCAGATCCGCCAGCTGCTGCACGCTGCCGACAATCTCGCCCATCGTGGTGCCGGCCTGTTCGGCCTGCTGGTTGCCCTGGCCCACACGCACCACCGAATCCTCGATCAATCCCTTGATCTGTTTGGCCGCCTCCGCACTGCGCTGTGCCAGCAGGCGCACTTCGGCAGCCACGACGGCGAAGCTGCGGCCCTGCTCTCCGGCGCGCGCCGCTTCCACTGCTGCGTTGAGCGCGAGAATGTTGGTCTGGAAGGCGATGCCATCAATCAGCTGGGTGATGTCACCGATCCGCCGTGAGGCTTCGCTGATGCCATGCATGGTTGCCACCACCTGGCCGACCGCCTCGCCGCCACGCTGGGCCACTGCCGCCGCGCCCTTGACCAGCGCATCCGCACGGCCCGCGGCATCGGCATTGCGGCCAACAGTGTCGGTCAGCTCGTGCATCGACGCTGCCGTCTCTTCCAGGTTGGCCGCCTGCTGTTCGGTACGCTGCGACAGATCATGGTGACCGGCAACGATCTCACCAACACCGGTGTCGAGGCTGGACGTGGCCTGCTGGATGCGGGTGACGATGCGGCCCAGTTGCGCGACGGTGGCGTTGGCATCGTCGCGCATGCGCGCGAACACGCCCTGCAGTTCGCCTTCCATGCGCACGCTGAGGTCACCGCGGGCCAGCGCGGCCAGAAGCGCCTGCAGATCGCCAAGGTTGGTCTCGAAGGTGGTCAACAGGCGATTGATGCTGGTCGACAGCGTACGCACAAAGCCCTGCTTCCCCTCCAGCGCGATGCGACCGTGCAGGTCACCGTGCGCGGCCGCGTCGACCAGGGCTGCCACTTCGGTTTCCAGCAGGGTTTCCAGCGCGCGACTGCGCCATTCGACCGCCACGCCGAGGAAATGCCCCTCGTCGACAATGGGATTGGCGACCAGCTGATAGCGCACACCGCAATGGCCGATCTCGCGTTCTTCGCGTTGTCGCACGCCAGCCAGGCTGGCCAGCGCCGGATGCAGGCGTACCGCATCGCTCCCCACCAGCTCATCGCCCTGACGTTCCAGCTGCTCCAGCAGCGCCGGATTGGCGTACGCCACCAGGCCTTCGGCATCGACCACCATCAGCCCGGTCTGCGCACTGTCCAGCGCCTGGCGCACCCGGGTGTTGCCGCGCGCCACAGCACGTTCGGTCTCGATGCGCGCGCGCAGGCGCTGCTGCATGTCGACCAGGCGCTGGGCAAGCTGGCCGATCTCATCGTTGGCGTTGTAGACGCGCAGGGTGGTGTCGAGGCGGTCGTCGGCGATGTCGCTGGCGAAACGCAGGGTGTCCTGGATCGGCTGGCGCACCGCACGCAGCACCAGCACCAGGCTGGTGATCAGCACGCCGGCCACCAGCAGCAGGGTCAGTGCGAACAGCACGCTCATCGTGCGCGCGCCGACCTGCTGGCGCGCCTGCGCCTTGGCCAGCGCTGCCACCTGCGCCTGCTGGAAAGCGGCAAGCGCCGGCGCTACGCCCGCGGCGGTATCCAGCAGCGACTGCGCTTCCACATCCAGGCCGACGCGGGCAGCGGTATATCCCAGCAGGGCGCCTTGATAGCCCTCCATCCCGGTGCGCAGGGCGTCCTGCGCATCCGCGGGCAGGCCCGCCAGCGCGAGGTCGAACGGCAGCTTTTCCTCGCTGGCGCGGTCGGCGTGGGTGGAATCACCGTCGAGCAGCAGCAGGGCCTCCTGCCTTCGCATCTTCTGCAGGGACAGCGCCAGCGACGGCCGCTGCAGCGCATCCACCTGTGCCTGTAGGGTGTCGGCGGCCTGCTGCAGCTGTGCAGCGAGGCCGGCCTCACCGCGGCCCATCTCGTCGACCCGTTCAAACAGGGCGGCGACACCCTGCGAGAACGCGTCGGCCGATTCGGTCAGCACCTGCAGCGCCTTGCGCCGGCCGGCGTCCATCGGCATCGCGCGAAGCGCCTGCAGGTCAGCCTGCAGGGCCTCCTGTGCTGCCAGCAACTGGCTGCGGTCAGCATCATCGAAACTGCGTGCATACTGGGTCTGCAGGCGGCGCGCTTCGGCCACCCGCGTGGACAGGCTGGCAGCCAGATCGCTGCCGCGCTGGTAGCTGGCCTGGCTGCGCGCGGCCAGGGCGTTGGCATGGCCAGTCCAGGCGTAGACAGCGGCGATCGCCACCAGCCCCAGGCCACAGACCCACAGGGTCGCCTTGAGCTTGTTGGCCACGCTGAGCCGGTGTGGTTGCAGCCACAGCAGCAGGCCGGGGGACGCCGAGCGCAACGTGGCAAGACGCGTGCGCAGGGACCGGAGGTGGGGGACAACGGCCGACATGACAGACTCCAGGCGGAAGGACGCACCTGTATCGGCCGGATTCAGGTCAACTTTAGGCCTTTTTTCGTCTGCGTCCCCCGTCACTGGCGGACGCGGTCTTTGTACCGGGTGCAGGCGACGGGGGCATGACACGGCCGCCGTGCTTGACCTCAACCCCGGTTGGGGGAGCACAGTGGACCTCCCTTCCCCGCCCGGTGCCCCATGACGACGCTCGATGTCCCCCGCTACCTGCAGCGCCTGCAGCTGGATGCGCCGCCACCACGGACCCTGGCCGGCCTGACCCTGCTGCAGCAGCGCCACAACGCACTGCTGCCCTTCGAAACCCTCAGCTGCCTGCTGCGCGATGCGGTGCCGATCGACCTGGACAGCGTGCAGCGCAAGCTGCTTGACGAGCGCCGCGGTGGCTACTGCTTCGAGCTCAATGGTGGGTTGCTGGCGCTGCTGCAGGCCTTGGGCTTCGATGCCCAGCCATTGAGTGCGCGCGTACTGCTGGCCGCCCAGGACGGCGAACTGACCGCGCGTACCCATCTGCTGCTGCGCGTGCACGTGGACGGCGATGACTGGCTGGTGGATGCCGGTTTTGGCAGCCTGACCCCGACCGTACCGCTGCGCCTGCATGACCCGCAGCCGCAGGCCACCCCGCACGAACGCTATCTGTTGCAGCGGTTGGAAGACGGCGGTGATTTCATGCTGTCGGCCGAATCCAGCGACGGCTGGCGGGTGATGTACCGCTTCGATCTGCAGGCGCCGGCGCCGATCGACAACGTGGTGGGCAACTGGTACGTATGTACCCATCCCGATTCCAGTTTCCCCGGCCAGTTGCGCGCGTCGCTGACCGGGCCGGACTGGCGCCGCACCATCGGCAGCGGCAACTACACCGAGTACCGCCCCGGACAGGCACCGGACAAGCGCCCGCTGCATGATGTGGGTGATGTGCGCGACGTGCTGGAGCAGCGCTTCGGCATCCAGCTTCCGGACGACCCGCGGCTGGATCCCGCAATCAACGACTGGCTGCAGCGCTCACGCGCCGCGACGCTGTAGAGTCGAGCTTGCTCGACTGATGCATCTACGGCGACGTCAAAATCAGTCGAGCAAGCTCGACTCTACAGATGCGCGCACCGCAGCGTTGACGTTACGGCGCTGTGCGCGCCTGCAATGCGATACGGTTGCCTTCGCTGTCGCGGATCTCGGCCACGCGCCAATCGCCGGCATCGGCCGGGCCGAAGCGCAGCTCGGCTCCGGCCTGCAGCGCACGGTCGAGGCTGGCATCCAGGTCATCGACGCCGATGTAGATGCGCGCGCCCTGCTCGGAAGGCAGATAGTCCGCGCCGTGCACCAGCGCAATGCTGGCACCGGCGGCCTCATCGGAAAACGGTAGATAGGCCATCCGGCAGTCGTGCAGCACGATGGGTTCGTCCACCGCAACCTGCAGCCATCGCTGGTAGAACGTGATGGCCCGGTCCAGGTCACTGGCCGGGATTTCCACATGCAGGATCGGGTTCACTGACACTCCTTGCCACCTCCACTCAGATGATGCGCAGGGTAATCGCCTTCAGGACCGCGCGGGTACGGTCGCGGGTGCCGAGCTTGTCCAGGATGGCGGACACGTAGTTCTTCACCGTGCCCTCGGCCAGGAACAGGCTGCGCGCGATCTCCTTGTTGCTGTAGCCCCCGGCCAGCAGGCGCAGGATTGCCACTTCACGTTCGCCGAAGGTATCGGTGGGCGGCGCTTCATCGTGGAAGCGGTAACGCGCGCGCACCGGATCGGTACTGACCGGCAGCAGCAGGGTCTCGCCAGCGGCAACGCGTTCGATGGCCTCGCGCAGGTCGGCCGGCGCGGCATCCTTGAGCAGGAAGCCCTGTGCGCCGGCCTCGCTGGCGCGCAGCAGCAGATCACTTTCATCGAAGGTGGTCAGCAGCAGCCACGGCGTGGCATCGCCGCGCGCGCGCAGCTGGCGCAGTGCCTCGATCCCATCCAGCCCTGGCATGCGGATGTCACTGAGCACCACGTCCACGCGCTGCGTATCCAGCGCATCCAGCAGGGCCTGGCCATCCTCGGCCTCCAGCACCACGTCCACCCCCAGGCCCTGCAGCAGCGCGCGCAGGCCGGCGCGGACCAGCGCCTGGTCATCGGCCAGCGCCACCCTGATCATGGCGGCACTCATGCCGGCAACCGCGCGGTCAGATGCATGCCGCCCTGCGCGGTTCGGGCCAACTCCAGCCGCCCCTGTACGGCCGCCAGACGCTCGCGCATGCCGGCGATGCCATTGCCCTCGCGGATGCGTTCGGCGCGCTGGCCGTCATCGCGGATATCGATACGCAACTGGGAATCCTCTTCACTGATCGTCAGCCACACGGTGTCCGCATTGCCGTGCCGGGCGGCGTTGGTCAGGGCTTCCTGTACCAGCCGCAGCACGGTCTCGGCCATCAATGGGTCAGCCACGCGCACCCCGTCGCCGATCTGCAGCTGCAGCTTCGGTCGTGGGAAGGGTGCGGCCAGCGCATGCAGCGCGGTGGCCAGATCGAGGCCGCGATCATCGCGCATCGACTGCACCACCTGGCGGATGTCGGCCAGCAACTCGCCGGACAACTGTTCGGCCAGCACCAGCCCTTCGCGGCCGGCCAGCGCAGGGTCAGCGGCCAGGGCGCGCAGGTTGAGCCGCATCGCGGTGAGCTTGTGCCCGGCCACATCGTGCAGCTCGCGCGCAAGGCGCAGGCGCTCGGCATCGCGTGCGCTGTCGGCCAGCAGCGCGCGGGTGGCCAGCAGGTCGGCGTTGACCCGGGCCAGGTCATCGCGGGCCAGCGCCGTGCTGCGCGCATAGTGCGCGGTCAGCGCGGCGAAGGCCTGGAAACCGCCATACAGCAGCACCACCAGCAGCGGCTGGCTGAAGCCGCTGTGGCGGAGCACGGCATACACCGCCAGGTTGGCCAGCAGCGCAACGCCCAGCACGAAGCGCGGCGGCCAGTGTTCGGCCAGCTGTGCAACCAGCACCACCAGCAGCACCGGGGCGGTACCGGTACGCGGCTGCAGCGCAACCAGCACAACCGCCAGCAGCGCCTGCAACACCGCAGCAGCGGCGCGCACGCGGGATGGCATCGACGCCCAGCCGTGCACCACGAACAGCAGCAGGAACACAGCAAGCAACAGCAGGCTCAGCCCGGCGCCACTGCGCTGCACTGCGAACGACAGGCCGACCACCAGCACGGTGATCAGGCCGGCAAGGCTGAGCGGACGCAACAGATGGCGGAACAGGCTGGGCATGGCCAGATGCTGACGGCCGCGCACGCCGGCGGCAATGGGTCCGGCGCAGAAAGTGACTTCTGGCACGTCGAATCGATGACCACTGGCCCTGAACCCGGTGCAGCGCCCCACGCAGACTGGCTCCACACCGCCACACACACTTCCGGAGCCACTGCCATGATCCGCACCGCCCTGCTCAGCACTGCCTTGACTGCCCTGGCCCTGGTCGGCAGTGCCCACGCCGCCGACCTGGCCGTGACCGTGCACGACGTCCGCGCGCAGACCGGCACCCTGCGCGTTGCGCTGGTCGACAACGCCGCCGCCTGGGACGGCAAGGCCAGGCCCGTGCAGGCCCAGCAGGCGGCGCCCAGCGGCGACAGTGCCCACTTCACGTTCAAGGGCGTGCCGGCCGGCAGCTATGCCGTGCTGCTCACCCACGACGAGAACGACAACGGCAAGCTCGACACCAACCTGGTCGGGATGCCGGTGGAAGGCTACGGCTTCAGCAACAACCCGCAGGTGATGCGCAAGCCGACCTTCGACGAGGCGCGCGTCGACGTGCCGGCCGCCGGCACCCCCATCGACATCACCCTGCGCTGATTCCGCATCCATACCCGAGGCCACCATGGACCGTCGCCGCTTCCTTCGTACCCTGCTCAGCAGCAGTGCCTGTCTGGCCCTGGGCGCCACCGCGCTGCGCAGCGCTCCCGCCTTCGCCGGCGACCCGGCGCGGTTCGCGCAGGGCATGCAGGAACACCCGTGGCTGCTTGGCTGGCGCAGCGTCGGCAGCGAAAGCCTCGGCCCGACCACCGTGCAGTTGCAGGGAAAGCTGCCGTCAGGCCTGGCCGGTACGCTGTACCGCAACGGCCCGGCGTGGACCGAGCGCGATGGCTTCCGCTATGACCACTGGTTCGACGGCGACGGCATGGTGCATGGCTGGCGCTTCAATGGTGATGGCAGCCTGACCCATCACGGGCGCATGGTCGCCACGCCGAAATTCACCCGTGAACAGAAGGCCGGCCGCTTCCAGTATCCGGCTGCCGGCACCAGCGTTCCCGGTGCGCTGGCAGTTCGAAACAACGACGATGCCAACGTGGCGAACACTTCGGTAACCATGATCAATGGCCGCCTGTTCGCGCTGTGCGAGTCCGGTTCGGCGTTCGAAGTAGATCCCGATTCGCTGCAGACACTGGGTCCGGTGACCTGGCGTCCGGACCTCGCTGCACTGCCGTTCTCGGCGCACCCGCTGCGCGACCGCGACGGCAGCCTCTGGAACTTCGGCTCGATCAGCCTGATGGGGGGCCATGGCCTGCTGGTCTGGCACATCGGTGCGAACGGCCAGCTGCGCAGCGCCAATGTGATCGAAACACCCGAGCATGGCTACCTGCATGCCTTCGCGATGACCGACCAGCACCTGGTGTTCGTGATGATGCCGTTCGATTTCACCGGCGCAGGCGGCAGCTTCTTCGAGCGCATGCAGTTCGCACCTCAGCGTCCTGTACGCATCGCGGTGGTCGCCAAGGATGCGCCGGACAAGGCGCAATGGTTCGAGGCCCCGTTCGCGGCGATCTACCACTTCGGCGACGCGTTCACCCGCGATGGCGGCATCGTGCTGCGTGCAGTGCGCCACGACGACATCAATGAGGCGCGCTCGCCGATGAAGGAAGCGATGGCCGGTGATGGCGCACACGCTGCCAACAGTGGCGCCAGCCTGGTCGAGCTGCATCTGGACCTGCGTCGTGGCCAGGCCCGCTGGCAGCCGCTGGGCATCAGCGCAGTGGAGTTCCCGTTGTTCGACCCGCGCTCGGCGAACACACGTGGCGCACGGCTGTATGCGCCGACCATCGACGGCACGGCCAATGCGCCGTACTTCAACGCCGTGGCCGCGTTCGACATCGAGCACGGGCGCCGCCAGCTCTGGAACTATGGCCCGGACATCATGGCCGAAGAGCATGTGTTCGTACCGCGCCCGGGCAGCCGCAACGCCGATGATGGCTGGCTGATCGGCACCCTGCTTGACCCGGTGAACAAGCGCAGCGGCCTGGCGGTGCTCGATGCCCGCCACCTGGACGACGGTCCGCTGGCACAGGCCTGGCTGCCCTATGCGGTACCACTGGGCTTCCACGGCACCTTCGCCGCGCGCGGCTGATTCCACGCCACGCGGACACCGTTGTTGGCATGCTGGGTCTCCCCTGCCCCGTGGAGTCCCGCATGTCCCTGGCCGACCACCGAAGTACGCTGGCACCACACGGTTTCCTGCGCGTGGCGATCAACCTGGGCAACCCGGTGCTGGCACAGGGCGATGCGCGCTCACCGCGCGGCCCCTCACTGGAACTGGCTACCGCATTGGCGCAACGGATGGGGGTGCAGGCTCGCTTCACCTGCCACGATGCCGCAGCCTCGGTGGTCGAGGCAGCAGGCGAAGACGGCTGGGATCTGGCCTTCCTGGCCATCGATCCGGCACGTGCCGACCGCATTGCCTTCAGTGCCCCGTACCTGGAGATCGAAGGCACCTATCTGGTGCGCGCGGACAGCCCTGCGCAGCAGGTAGCCGACCTGGATCGCGAGGGGCTGCGCATCGCGGTGGGGCGTGGCGCGGCCTATGACCTGTTCCTCAGTCGCGAACTGCGCCATGCCACGATCGAGCGGGCGGAGACCTCGGCGGCGGCCATCACCCTGTTCGATCAGCAGCGCCTGGATGCCGCCGCCGGTGTACGCCAGCCGCTGGAAGCATGGGCGCAGGCGCATCCCGGCCACCGTGTGCTGGCCGACCGCTTCACCGCGATCCAGCAGGCAGTGGCGGCGCCGGCCTCACGCCCGGCCGATGCATTGCGGGCGTTGTTCGAGGAAGTGGAGGCGATCAAGGCCGGCCCGTTGCTTGAGGCAGCGTTCGCGCGTGCCGGGCAGGCGGTCACGCTGGTGCGATGACTGTAGAGTCGAGCACCAGCAGTCGAGCATGGCTCGACGCTACAGATCCAGATGCAATGGTCGAGCATGGCTCGACGCTGCAGATCCAGATGCAATGGTCGAGCATGGCTCGGCGCTATAGATGTGCGTCTGCCATGTGCCGCACATGCTCGGCGGCCTGCGCATGCAGCCAGTCGCGGAACGCGAGGAAACCGCGATGGCTGGCCGAGCGCTGCGGGTACACCAGCCAATGCGGCCAGTCGGTTTTCAGGCGCTGGCTGGACAGTGCAACCAGCTGGCCCGAATCCAGCAGCAGCCGCGCCCGCGTCACCCGCCCGAGCGCTACGCCCACGCCATCCAGAGCGGCGCGATGGTGCGCCTCCGAATCATCCAGCACCGCCACGAAACGCGACGGCGGGCTCTGCCCGCTCAACGCGAACCAGGCGCCCCACGCGCCGTCCGGATCACCGAGCAGCGGCCACCGGGTCAACGGCACACGGTCAATGCCGCCCATGCGTTCGATCAGCGCCGGGCTCGCCATCGGCACCAGCCACTCGTCGAACAGCGGTTCCACCACCAGGCCCGGCCATTGCCCGCTGCCCAGACGCAGCGCGGCGTCGAACTGGCGCTGCCGCTCGAAATCGATCAGGCGTTCACTCGACTGCAGGTTGATCTCGATCTGTGGATGCTCGGCCACGAAGTGACCCAGGCGCGGCACCAGCCAGGCCGACGCCATCGACGGCACCGCGCTGATCGTCAGCACGTGCTCGGCACGTGCGGCATAGGGCTGGAAGGCTTCGTTGATCGCATCCAGATGCGGTCCGACCTGGTCGAGCAGGCGCTGCCCCTCAAGGGTGAGGGTGACACCACGCGGCTGGCGGATCAGCAGCGGCTGCCCGAGCCGTTCTTCCAGCTGCCGCATCTGATGGCTGAGCGCACTGACGGTCACATTCATCGACGCCGCGGCACGCGACAGGTTGCCGAGCCGGGCAGCAGCCACGAAGCCCTGCAGGGCGTGGAGCGGAGGGCGGGACATCAGGCTTGAATTCCTCTCAAGGCATGCTTGCGGAAATGTCGCTTTTTGCCCGTCCATGCTGCCCGTATCGTGCAATCCACTCAAGTGGAGGCACGCTCATGAACATCTTCAGCGGCTTGTTGTTCCTGCACGGCCACGTGGCCAGTGCCGAGCTGGCACGCCAGCTGGCCAGCCCGTCGCCGACGCCGCCGCCCAGCACCGCCCCCGGTAGTGCCGGCCGCTGGCCGGCAAACTCGTCGACCGGGAAACCTGCAGCTGCCAGCCAGCGGCCGGCACACCCCTAACGCTGCAGCGCTTCCTCCACCGCGGCAGCCACGTCGGTGTTGTCGATGTAACTGCCGTCGTTCCAGCGCACGTGCTGACGGTAGCCGGCATCAACGCCCCGCACGCGCTGGCCCAGCAGCTCCGCGCCCGCGCCCTTGGCCCACAACGGCACCAGCGCATTGGAATGGTTGCCGGTGGGACGGAAGCTGATCCCGGGCATGCGCCCACGGCCGTTGTTGCGCACCGGCTCGAAGGCGACGTTCTGTGCATCCGGGCCCATCGGCATGCTGTTGTCGTGGTCGGTGGTGACGATCAGCAGGTTGCGCTCCCAGCCACCGTTGCGTTCGATCCACTCGATCACTGCTGTCACCGCGTCGTTGAACTCCACGGTTTCCTCGATCAGCCGGCCGTACTGCGGCTGGTCGCTGCACTGGCCGTAGTGCCATTCAGTGCCGCAGGCACTGGTATGCGCCGCCCAGTCGGTGGCGCCGCCTTCCACCATCAGGAACAGGCCGTTGGACGAACGCTGCTGCAGGAATTGCAGCGCACCACGGGTCATGGTCGCAAGATCCGGCACGCTGTCGATCTTCCTCACACCGGAAGGCGTGGCCGCATCCTTGCCCAGCACCTGCAGCTGGCGCGCCTGCTGCAGCGTGTTGGCCACGCGCGGTACACCGATCAGCGGCCGGTCGGCCGGCAACCGTCCCTGCGCCAGCGCGGCGAACGCTTCCTTGCTGCGGATCAGGCGCCACGGCCCGGACGGATTGCCGGCAATGGTGCTGCCCGCTTCCAGCTGCTGCCAATCCTGCGGCGACACCCACTCCCATGGATTCGCGCAGCCCTCGGCCTTGGCCGCGCCGGCACTCTCGTCACAGGCGCGACCATCAACGCTGTAGCCCGGGCCGCCGGTGCCCATCACCAGATCCATATGCCCCTGCGCCAGCATCTGATGGGCGATGGCGTGATAGTTGTTGCGCGATTCGTTCTGCGCCGCGAACGCGGCCGGCGTGGCATGCGCGAACGGTACCGAAGTCACCACGCCGGTGGCCATGCCCAGGCGCTTGGCGCGCAGCGTATTGAACTCGACCGGATTGCCATCGTTGTTGAAGTTGATGGCGTTGTTGTAGGTCTTGATGCCCGAGGACAACGCGGTGCCCGCCGCCGCACTGTCGGTAGCCACCGCAGCCAGGTACTGGTAGCCCGCAAACGGCAGGTCCTGCGCAGGAACCGGTGTGTCATCCCAGGCCTTGCCCGCGTCGTAGCCCAGGGTCTGCGCGTTGTCGCGGGTCGGCTGGCTGCTGGCGTTCAACGGGAAGGTGGTTACCGCCAGGCGCTGCGGAAAATCCGCATACGGCGCCCGTTCGCGGCTGCCGTATTGCCAGTAGGCGGCGGCGTCCCAGGTGCCCCAACCGGCGCCGTCGTTGATCATCACGATCACGTTGTGCGGGCGCGCTGGGCCGGAAGCAACAGCCTCGGCGCGCAGATTGGGCTGGCAGCCGCCAAGTGCGGCCAGCGCGAGCAGCAACGAAGAATGAAGCCAGCGGCGTGGAATGCGTGCAGTCATCGGGTGTCCCGTCGGGCCATCGGCGGCCCACAATGTCGATACGTTATATCGTTGCAATATTGCAGCTTCGTGCAGCCACTGCACACTATCCTGCAGGGCCCCCACTGCCATCCTCGTTTCCATGCCGTCTCCTGCTCCTGCGCATGCACCGCTGTCCTCCATCACCCTCGATGCGGCAACGTTCGCGGTGATTCACCAGCACAACGCGGACATCGCCAGGCAACCGGCCTCGCTGACCAAGCTGATGACCGCCTATGCGGCGTACGAATGCGTCGAAGAGAACGGAGGCGCGTGGGACGACGCGGTCACCATCGCCGCCGGGGATGTGCACGCGGTGGCCGATGATGAAACGCGCATGGGCCTGGTTCCCGGTGAAACAGTCACCCTCGCGCGCCTGCTGGAAGGACTGATGATCGTCTCCGGCAATGACGCGGCGCTGGCCATCGCGCGCCATCTGGACGGATCACAGCCTGCGTTCCTGGAGCGCATGAACCGGCACGCACGCCAGCTCGGCCTGCGCAGCAGCTGGTTCGCCAGCGTGTCCGGCATCACCACCCCGCACCATGCGTCCAGCGCGCGCGACATGGCGGTGCTGGCCGCCTGCCTGTTGAACGATCATCCGCAGATCCTGGCGATCACCGCGCAGCGCGTGTTCGCGCACGGCAGCTTCAGCCGCAGCAACCAGAACGCCCTGCTTGGCGATGACGGCGTGGATGGCTTGAAGACCGGCTACACCCAGGCCGCAGGCTTCTGCCTGGCCGCCACCGCCTGCCGGGCAGTGCCCGGGCGGGATCAGCCGGTACGCCTGATCACCGTGGTGCTGGGTTCTGAAAGCCGCGACGCACGCGATGCCCTTGTGCGCGAGCGGCTGGCCGCCGGGTTCGCGGCGCTGGCCGACAGCACCGCCGACGCCTGAGCGGCTCAGCGCCGCTTGACCGTCGCCACGATCAGCCGCTGCAGCTCGGCTTCGGCTGCGGCCTTGTCCAGCGCGCCTGCTGCCACGGCTTCGGACAGGGCTTCGGCCGCACCGAGAATCGCCCAGCGCCCGGCCAGTGGCACCGTGCCGTCGGCAGCAAACGGGCCCAGCCAGGCGTCGCAGTTGTCGATGAAATCCTGCTGGTAACGCCGCCGTACCTCGTGCAGTTCCGGAGCGCCCACCAGCGCGGCGAGGATGCCCTGCACTTCACTGCCCTGGCTGAGGATGCAGTCGATGTAGCCGGAGGCGATGGCCGCCGCACGATCGGCCAACTGCGCCCGTGCGCGGCCGATGCGCTCGTTGAACACCACCGTCTGGCGGCCGTCGTAGTCATCGTAGAGCGCGGCCAGCAGGCCGTTGCGGGTCACGAAGTGATCGTAGGCCACCGGCTTGGTCACGCCCGCGGCCTCGGCCAGCCGGCCCAGGGTCAACGCGTCGGTGCCTTCTTCACCAACCAGCGCCCAGGCCACGTCCAGCAACTGGCGGGCGCGTTGCTCGCGGGTCAATCGACGGCGCGTGGGAGCGGCGTTGGCAGGCATCGGCGGAACACGGCGATCAGTGCATCGGAGTTCCAATTTTACGGCCGATCGCCAGCGCGGTCTGCAGATGCGTTTCGGCCGCACCGGTATCGGCATCCAGCAGCAGTTCTGACGTCAGCACGTGCGCGCCGCAGTAGTCGAAGATGCCCATGTCGATCTGCGTCTTCATCGCCGCGCCGTAGCCGCGCCGTTCGATCATGTCCGCGCCGGCCCCACCGATGCCGACCAGGTGCACGCGCAACCGCTGCAGCTTCTTCTGCACCTTGCCGTCTGCACCGTCCTGGTAGGCCCAGCCCTGGGTGAACACGCGATCGATCCAGCCCTTCAGCAGTGCGGGGAACGACCACCAGTACAGCGGGTAGACCAGTACCAGCGTGTCGGCAGCATCCAGCCGCGCCTGCTCGGCGGCGACGTCGGCTGGAGGTGCGCCGGTGCCACGGAACAGCGCCTGGTCGTGCGTGTTGAAGCGCGGATCGAAGCCTTCGGCCATCAGATCGGCATGGGTCACGGTATTGGCGGTATCCGTTGCGGTGATGGCTTCGCCGATGCGCCTGGCGATGGCATGGGTCAACGCGGCGGATTCAGGATGGGCGGTAACGATGAGGGTGTGCATGGGGGATGTCCGGAATTCACTACCTACCAATAGTAGGTAATGGCGCCCGGGACACCAGCGCCATGCGTGGGACGCTGTTTCCGCATCCGCCGTATAGTGCGGCGGTTCCCGCTGAGATACCCGACGATGCACCGATACCTGCTCGCCCTTCTGCTGGCCCTGCCGATGGCAATGGCCGTTGCGCCAGCGCTGGCCGGTGAGCTCAGTCCGGAAGACTCGGCCGCATTGCGCCAGGACGTGCAGGCGATGATGGGCGCATTCGCCCGCGGCGATGCCGAGTTGATCATCGCCCGAACCCATCCCAGCCTGAAGCGCCTGGCCGGGGGCGATGAGGCCTATGCGCATATGACTCGCGACACCCTGAAAGAGCTGCGCAAGGCCGGGGTCACCATCATCAGCGACGAGGCCGGCGTGCCGGGCCACACCTATGCAGCCGGTGATGAGGAAGTCTGCTTCGTGCCACGCCAGTCGCTGCTGCGCGTGCGCGAGGCGCCGATGCGCAGCACCTCGTTCATGCTCGCCGTGCGCCGCGTCGGCACAGCCCAATGGAGTTTCATTGACGGTGCTGCGTTGCTGGACAATCCCGCGCTGCTGCGGCAACTGCTGCCAGCGTTGGAGCCTGGGGTGACGCTGCCCAAGGGTGGGATGGAAGCGCTGTAATCGCAGGCGCATCCATCCACGCATGGCGTGGATCTACTTCCGTCTTCTGGCCAGGGCCAATGCCGGGGTTTCCGTCAGCGGAACAGGGCGTTCAAGGCTGCGCCCGAAGCCGCCTGCTGCAGGCCGTCGAAGCGTCCGTCCTGCACGATCGGCTGTGTCGCCTGCATCAGTCCGCCCCATGCAGCACGCGCCAGCGCACCGCCCAGGCTGACCCGGCGCACGCCGAGTGCGGCGATGTCCTGCAGGCGCAGCGGTGTCGGCCCACCGACCAGCAGGTTCACCGGCTTCGACCCTGCGGCGGCAACCACCGCGCTGATCTGCTCGCGCGTGCTGATGCCTGGTGCATACAGCACGTCTGCACCGGCCTCGGCATAGGCGCGCAGGCGTTGCAGGGTGTCCGGCAGATCCAGCACGCCGACGAAGAAGTTCTCGGCACGGCCAACCAGCAGCACGTCGCCGCCCGCGCGGTCGATGGCTGCACGGGCAGCGCGCATGCGCTCCACCGCCTGATCGATCGGACGCAGCGGTGCATCGGCGACGCCGCTGGCATCCTCGATCGACAACGCCGCGATGCCGGTGTCGATCGCCGCGGCCACCGCCTCCTGCACCGCCTGTGGCGTGGCACCGAAGCCATCGCCGAAATCGGCGTTCAACGGCAGCGGCGTCGCTGCCGCCATCAGGCGCAGATGCTCCAGCGTGGCCTGCAGCGAAACCGCTCCGTCCGGCCGCCCTTCGCTCCAGGCACAGCCGGCACTGGTCGTGGCCAGTGCCTGGAAGCCCTGCCGCTGCAGGTAGCGCGCACTGCCCACGTCCCATGGATTGGGCAGTACGAAGCACCCTGCTGAATGCAGCTGGCGGAAGGCCGCGCGCTTGCGTTGGGTATCGGCATCGGGCGAGGTCATGGCGGGCTCCGGGGCGGCAGACCTGCACCCTAGCCCGCCCTGCAGCCGGGCTCAACGACGACGGCGCAAACCTGCATGAGGTGATGCCACCTGCTTATTGGACGCTGTGGATGCAGGTGCCCGAGCGTGCTTGCCTGCCCACACGATGCCGCCACGGAGCCCTTCATGCACCCGGACCCGCTGACCTTGATCGACGCCGGCGACGATGACGCCCACTGGGCCGACCTGCTTTCGCCCACACGCCGCCGCCTGATCGCATCAGCCGGTCTGGCCGCCGGCGGCCTGGCCAGTGCGTCGACCGCCGCCGCAGCCCCGCGCGGCGAAAGCACGGTGAACACCACCGAACCCGGGCGCCCCGGCTTCCGTGCCATCGTCCCGCCGCCGGTGAAGGGCAGCAGCCCCTGGGGCCAGGTCACCGCCAGCGAACCGACCCCGCGCCCAGCCAGCGTGCGTCCCGGGGAGGCCACCCTGCCCGCGACCCCACGTGCCTACACCGACATCAAGAGCTATCACGCGCATATCTACTTCGACGAGGACAGCTTCGAGAAAGCTGCGCTGCTGCGGCGCTGGGCGGCCGAGCGCTTCCCGGTGGAGCTGGGCAACTGGAACCTGGAACCACGCGGACCGCACGTCACCCCGTCGTTCTATTTCGGCTTCACCAACGACCTGCTGCCGGTGCTGGTGCCCTGGCTGCAGCTCAACAGCCTGGGCCTGACCATCCTGATCCACCCCAATACCGGTGATGGCCGCGCCGACCATCTGTATTACGCGTTGTGGGTGAACCGCGCGCAGCCGGTGAACGCCTACAACTGGCCGGCACCGAAGCCGGGGGAACGGGAGCCCTTGGAGGAGGTGTTCCCGAACGTGGTGCCGACGGTGCCGCTGGAGACGTGAGCGGGTGCGTGGCGGGGGCGGTGGGTGGCGTGCAGCGCACCATGGGCTGCCCCTCGGTGGGTGCGTAGCCTGCTGCGCACCGAACTTCCCTCATCCACGCATGGCGTGGATCTACCGCATCACCGCCCGTTGCGGCATCGGTCATCGCCCGGCCTGCCGCCATCGTCGGCCTACGTGCACGCATCCCCCAGCTGCACGGCGTTCAGCGCGCCTTGATCCAGCGCCCGCCATACGGCCGCAAGCCCTCCGGGGAATTTCAAACAATCGATTGAAACGCTGCAAACTTCGCCGAACTGGACAGCATCCGCCGGTTCCGCCAGACTGCCGCCCTTTCCCGTCTTCCGGATCCCATGGCGAAGCTGCTGGTCCTGCACGGCCCCAACCTCAACCTGCTCGGCACCCGCGAGCCGGAGGTCTACGGCCACACCACGCTGGCCGACATCGACCACGCGCTGGCCGCCCAGGCCTCGGCTGCCGGGCACGCGGTGGAGAGCCTGCAGTCCAATGCCGAGCACGTGCTGGTGGACCGCGTGCAGGCCGCACGCGACGACGGAACCGCTTTCATCCTGATCAACCCCGCCGCCTTCACCCACACCTCGGTCGCCCTGCGCGATGCGCTGGCGGCGGTGGCGGTGCCGTTCATCGAGATCCACCTGTCCAACCCGCATACCCGCGAACCGTTCCGCCAGCACAGCTACTTCAGTGACAAGGCCGTGGGCGTGGTCTGCGGTTTCGGCGCCGACAGCTACCGCTACGCGATGGACGCGGCGCTGCTGCGCGTGCAGGCGGCCCGCGCGTGAAGATGCTCCCAAGAATGCTTGCCTGCATCGTGCTGTGGGCCGGCGTGTGCGGCGCCAGCGTCGCCGCCGAGCGCGCGGCCGCCGGCATTGACTGCGCGCAGGCGACCGGCGGCTACGAGCGCGACATGTGCGATTCCGACCGCCTGGATGACGCCGACAGCGCATTGAACGCCGTTTACGTCCAGGCGCGCGGCGAACTGAAGGCGCAGGCCGCCGATGGCAGCTGCAGCCGCTGCGCAGCGGCCGAACAGCAGCTGGTGAAGGCCCAGCGCATCTGGATAACCCTGCGCGATGCAGACTGCGAGGCAGTCTACGCCTTCAATGCAGACGGCACCTCGCGCAACCCTGCGAAGATGCAGTGCCTGATCACCCAGACGCGCGACCGTACGCGGCAGCTGCGCGAGTTCTACGAACTGCTTTGACCCGAGCGCGATGCGCTTCCCACCACACTGACATCAAGAGCAAAGAGGCCACCATGGATCTCCGCAAAATCAAGAAGCTGATCGACCTGCTGGAAGAGTCGAACCTGGCTGAAATCGAAATCAAGGAAGGCGAAGAGTCGGTGCGCCTGTCGCGCGCCCCGGTGGCCGGCTATGCCGCCCCGGTCGCCGCCCCGGTGTACGCCGCTCCGGCCGCTCCGGCGCCGCAGGCGATGCCGATGCAGTCGCCGACCGAAGCCTCCACCGGTGGCACCGCCAAGCCGGGCCCGGCGCTGCCGGAAGGCCACGTGCTGCGCTCGCCGATGGTCGGCACCTTCTACGCGTCGTCCGCCCCGGACAAGCCGGCGTTCGTCAGCGTTGGCCAGCAGGTCAAGGAAGGCGAGACCCTGGCCATCATCGAAGCGATGAAGATGTTCAACCCGATCGAAGCCGACAAGTCCGGCACCATCGTCGCCATCCTCGGCGAGAACGGCCAGCCGGTCGAATTCGACCAGCCGCTGTTCGTGATCGGCTGAGGGGCACGCCATGCTCGACAAAGTCGTCATCGCCAACCGAGGGGAAATCGCGCTGCGCATCCTGCGCGCGTGCCACACCCTCGGCATCCGCACGGTGGCCGTGCATTCCACGGTCGACCGCAACCTCAAGCACGTGGCCATGGCCGACGAGTCGGTCTGCATCGGTCCGGCGCCGTCGCCGCAGAGCTACCTCAACATCCCGGCACTGATCGCCGCGGCGGAAGTCACCGACGCCCAGGCCATCCACCCGGGCTACGGCTTCCTGTCGGAGAACGCCGACTTCGCCGAGCGCGTGGAAGAGTCCGGTTTCATCTTCATCGGCCCCAAGGCCGACACCATCCGCATGATGGGTGACAAGGTCGAAGCCATCCGCGCGATGAAGTCCGCCGGCGTGCCGTGCGTGCCCGGCTCGGGCGGCCCGCTGGGCGAAGACATCGTCGCCAACACCAAGATCGCCCGTGAGATCGGCTACCCGGTCATCATCAAGGCGGCCGGTGGTGGCGGTGGCCGCGGCATGCGCGTGGTGCACGCCGAAGCCTCGCTGAAGACCTCGATCGAAACCACCAAGAGCGAGGCCAAGGCCGCGTTCGGCAATGGCGAGGTCTACATGGAGAAGTTCCTGGAGAACCCGCGCCACGTGGAAATCCAGGTACTGGCCGACGGCCAGGGCAACGCCATCCACCTGGGCGAGCGTGACTGCTCGATGCAGCGCCGCCACCAGAAGGTGGTGGAAGAAGCGCCGGCACCGGGCATCACTGCCGAGCAGCGCGAGCAGATCGGCAAGGTCTGCACCGAAGCCTGCGTACGCATCGGCTACCGTGGTGCCGGCACGTTCGAGTTCCTGTACGAGGACGGCCGCTTCTACTTCATCGAAATGAACACCCGCATCCAGGTGGAACATCCGGTCACCGAAATGGTCACCGGCATCGACCTGGTGGCCGAGCAGCTGAAGATCGCCGCCGGCCAGAAGCTGTCGATCAAGCAGAGCGACGTGGTGCTGACCGGCCATGCCATCGAGTGCCGCATCAACGCCGAAGATGCTGAAACCTTCGTGCCGAGCCCGGGCACCATCACCGGCTTCCATCCGCCGGGCGGCCCCGGCGTGCGCGTGGACACCCACATCTACAGTGGCTACCGCGTGCCGTCGAACTACGACTCGATGATCGGCAAGCTGATCGTGCACGGCCCGGACCGCGAAACCGCCATTGCCCGCATGCGCGTGGCACTGAGCGAAATGGTGGTCGATGGCATCAAGACCAACGTCGCCCTGCAGCAGCGGATCATGCGCGACAAGGGCTTCCAGGCCGGTGGCCAGAACATCCACTACCTGGAAAAGCGCCTGGCCGAACGCAAGAACAAGCCGATCGCGCTGACCTGATCGGCGCCACGTGCTGGACATGAAAAGGGCGGGGATATCCCCGCCCTTTTCTGTTGCTGCAGCGCCGAGCCCATGCTCGGCTTGCCGGAAAGCTCAGCCGAGCGTGGGCTCGGCGCTACAGCAGGCGCATCAGCGCTTGTCGGCAGCTTCGGCCGGAATCTGCGAGTTCGCCAGCGGACGCACGCCATTGGGCGACGTCGGGTCGACGATCACCATGGTCTCGGTCGAACCATCCGGCCACACCACCTGGAAGGTGCTGCCCGCCGGCAGCGACGCGAACGGCATGCCGCTCTGCGCGCGATAGACCGCGGCCACCTGGCTGGCACCGGCACGGCGCACGTCTTCCTGCGCCTTCACCGTGGTCAGTTCCACCTTCGACAGATGCCGGTAGCGATCTTCATAGGTATCGATCATCAACAGGCCAACCGCGCCGGCCGAGTAGGCCACGAACAGGGCCACCCAGAACCAGAACTTGGCCCCGTGCAGGAATCGGCGGTAGTTCATTGCTCGTTCCTCTTTCCAACCAATCGCTTGATCCATTCCTTCATCTTCCCAGCGCCCTGCCGCGATACCGCAGCGTCATACACGAAATCCCGGAAATCCTGCGTACCATCCTGCGAACAGATCCCTCCGTTCGCACAAAAACTGTTGACCAGCACACTGTCTGCCCCACACGGTAGACCGAGTTCGCAGGCCGCAAGCCGCCATGCGAGTTCACTGAGCTGCTCGCCCGCCACCAGGCCGTTGAGCGCGCGGTCACCCGAGGCGCGCACGCCCATGCCCGGTGCGATCGCCATGAAGGCCTCCGGGTCGCGCGAGGTGCGCACCCGTTCAACCAGGTCACGGCGGTACTCGGGGCTGTCCTGCAGCGGTTCGCCCTCGGCGAACAACGCAGCCTCAGCAGCCAGATTGCCTTGTGCGGCCGCCTTGCGACGTTCGGACAGCACCAAGGCCGTGCCCAGCTTGTCGCCCGGCACGAAACCACCACAACGCTGCGCGACGCGTTCGCGCGCCTGCACCATCGCCGGTGCGGCGGTCAGGCCCAGCCCGGCCAGCACGTTGTTGTCCAAGCGGTAGCCACCCGGATCGACCGCGTACTGCGCGCAGTAGTCATAGACACGGCTGAGCATCCAGCGCGCCTCGTGGTTGCCTTCGTCCGCCTGGGCACGCAACCGCTGAGCATAGGCATACAGGTCGGTGGCGTCTTCGATATCGGCGCGGAGATCCAGGGGCAGCCCGGACGGCAATGCGTTGCCACGCTCGAAGGGTGCCAGGCGGCGCGCGAGCGCCTCCGGCATCACCGGCAGCGGCGCCGCACTGTCAGCGGCCGCGACCGCACCTGCCAGATCCGCCGACGCTACCGAAGACGTCGCAGCATGGCCGCTGGCCCGATAACCGGCCACGCCCAGCACGGCCACAGCCGGCAGTACGAGCAACCAGGTTTTCAGGGTCGGAGCGAAGGCCATCGGCGGCGGTAGGCGATGCGGCGCATAGGAAAGCACGAAGTTTAGCAAGGCCCGACGGGCCTGTCTGAACGGGCTTCGTTCATCTCCGAGCGGCATCTCAGGCAATACGGAGACGCCCCGATGGTCTAGCATGGCCCCCTTTCCCGCGATTGCCCCCACCACCATGCCGTTCCTGGAACTGACCCTGCGCTGCACCGAAGCCACCCAGCCCCGCTATGAAAATGCGCTGGAGGACGTTGGTGCACTGGCCGTGACCCTGCTCGATGCCGAGGCCGATACCAGCAACGAACAGGCCATTCTCGAACCGGGCGTAGGCGAGACCCCGCTGTGGGACACGCTGGTGCTGAGCGCGCTGTTCCCCGCCGACAGCAACGCGCTGTTGCTGCTGGCCGCACTGGAATCCTTCGATCCGGAGCTGGACTGGAGCAGCGGCAGCTTCCGCGCGGTCGAGGATGAAGACTGGGAACGTGCCTGGCTCGACCAGTTCCAGCCGATGGACTTCGGCAGCCGTACCTGGATCGTGCCGTGGAACCATGAACTGCCCGATGCCGCACAGGCCGCCGATGCCGCCGTGGTGCGGTTGGACCCGGGCCTGGCGTTCGGTTCGGGCACCCACCCGACCACCGCACTGTGCCTGCGCTGGCTGGACCAGTTGGCGGTCGATGGCCTGCTGCAGGGCCAGCGCGTGCTCGACTTCGGTTGCGGCTCGGGCATCCTCGCACTGGCCGCGCTGAAGCTGGGCGCCGCCGAAGCCATCGGCGTGGACAACGATCCGCAGGCCCTGGTCGCCACCGCCGACAATGCCGAGCGCAACGGCGAGCAGGCCCGCATGCATGTGTACCTGCCGCAGGACGAACCGGTCGCGACCTATCCGATCGTGGTCGCCAACATCCTCGCCTCGGCGCTGGATGCGCTGGCCGAACTGCTGGCTGCGCGCGTTGCTGCCGGTGGCCGCATCGCCCTGTCCGGCATCCTGCATGGCCAGGAAGGCGAACTGCTGCAGCGCTATGCAGCATGGTTCGACGATCTGCAGGCCACCCAGGATGGCGACTGGATGCGCATCACCGGCGTGCGCCGCGCCTGATCGTGGTTGAATGACCGCTGGATCCGAGCCCGCGCCCTGAGCATGTCCGAGCCGAACCCACCGCGCCGTCCCCTGGCCACCTTCCTGCGCACGACGCCGGAGGGTGAGCCTGCGCCTGCGACCGATGCGCGTGCGACCGATGCGCGCATGCAGGACGAAGCCGGGCACGCAACGCCTGTGGAGCAGATGCAGGCCGAGCCCATCGACCTGGTACGCCCACCGGCGACAGAGATGCGACACGACGATGATGTTGTCATCGTTGATGAAGCAGCGGCCATCGAACCGGCGCCGGTCGCGGTGCAGGCAACGGCGGTCGCCAGTGATGCCCCCAGCTTCCTCGGCAGCGCGCGCACGCGCACGCTGCCAGCACCCCGCTGGCACTGGCTGCTGGTCGCCGGGCTGGCATTGCTGCTGGTACTGCAGAGCGTGCTGGCCGACCGCGCGCGGCTGGCCGCCGACGCCGGCAACCGCGCATGGCTGGGCACGCTGTGCGGCGTGCTGCGCTGCAGCCTGCCTGCCTGGCACGAACCCGCTGCGTTCACCATGACCAGCCGCGAGATCCGCCCCCTGCCGGGCCAGGCCGGTGTGCTGCAGGTACAGGCCAGCATCCGCAACGATGCGCGCTGGGCACAGGCGTGGCCGGACCTGCGGTTGTCATTGTCCGATGCCGATGGCCGGGTGATCGGCAGCGGCGTGTTCACGCCCGCGCAGTACCTGGGCGAGAACCCCGGTGCAGCCCTGCTGGAACCGGGCCAGAGCGCGCGCGTCGCCTTCCGGTTGCAGGAGCCCGCTGCGTCCACCGTCGCATTCACCTTCGACTTCCTCTGACCGGGGAGAGGCGACCAGCCGTGGCAGGCCGGGCACGCTCGCGCTAGACTGGCCGCCACCACCTCGTCCGGCCGCGCGCTCCGCGCGCACGGGCCAACCGAATCGGGAACCCCCTTGAACGCTGTCCTTTCTCGTCCTGACAACAGTCGTGGCGCTCCCCGGCCACCGCTGCGTGAACACGTCGCCCAGTCCGTGCGCCGCTACCTGCGTGACCTTGATGGCTGCGATGCGGACGATGTCTACGAGATCGTGCTGCGCGAGATGGAGATTCCGCTGTTCGTGGAAGTGCTCAACCACTGCGAAGGCAACCAGAGCCGCGCCGCCGCGATGCTGGGCATCCACCGTGCCACCCTGCGCAAGAAGCTGAAGGAATACGGCATCAGCGCGTAAGCGCGCACCAGGGTAGTGGCGGGGGGGGGGGGGGGCCCCCCCCCCGCCGGGGGGGGGGGGGGGCGGCGCGCCCCCCCCCGGGCCGCCGCCCGCCCCCCAACACATTTACGTCTGCAAGTCTGTCGCAGCCCCCCCCCCCCCCCCCCCACTACCGGTAGATCAACGCCATGCGTGGATGAAGGCCCGGCAGAGTAAACCGCCCCCGCCCGCCAGTAGATCCACGCCATGCGTGGATGGAAGCCGGCAGAATCAACCGCCGCCGCCCGCCTTCCAGTAATACCGCACCACGTGGAAGAACACCGGCGCGGCGAAGCACACCGAGTCCAGCCGGTCGAGCATGCCGCCATGGCCCTCGATCATGTGGCCCCAGTCCTTGATGCCACGATCGCGCTTGATCGCCGACATCACCAGGCCGCCCCAGAACCCCATCAGGTTGATCAGCAGCGACAGGCCGAACGCCTGCAGCGGCGTGAACGGGGTGATCCACCACAGCGCCGCGCCCAGCGCGCTGGCACTCAGCACGCCGCCCACGAAGCCTTCCACCGTCTTCGACGGCGACAGCTTCGGCGCGATCAGGTGCCTGCCCAGCAGCTTGCCCCAGATGTACTGCAGCACGTCCGAGGACTGCACCACGATCACCAGGAAGGCGAACAGCAGCACGTTGCGCGACGGGTCATGGCCGGGCACGTGCAGGTTCAGCAGCAGCGGCACATGCGAGATGCAGAACACGCAGATCATCAACCCCCACTGCACCTTCGCGGTCCGCTCCAGGTAGTGCGTGGTGTCACCGCCAATGGTCGACAGGATCGGCAGGAACAGGAACGCATAGACCGGAATCAGCAGCGTGTACATGCCGTACCAGTCGATCCAGACCAGGTAGTACTGCCACGGCAGCACGATGTAGAACGCGGCCAGCAGCGCGTAGTAGTCGCCCGAGCGGGTCGGCGCCAGGGTGATGAACTCGCGCAGTGCGAACAGCGAGATGATCGCGAACAGCACGATCACCCCGGCACGCCCGAAGAACAGCGCCAGCCCGACCACGATCGCCATCACCCACCACGCGCGGATGCGCGAGACCAGGTTGGCGATCACCGCGCTGGGCTGTCCACGCTGGCGCCAGCGCAATGTCTCGGCCACCAGCGTGGCCAGCACCAGCACCGCACCCACGCCAGCAAACAGCAGGCCGGTCTGCTGGCCGACACTCTGCGTGGCCAGGTCGCCGGACACATCGATCAGGAAGCTCATGCCCTGCCCCCGTTCGGCGCCAGGTCCAGCAGCGCCTGCCGGCTGCGGGCCAGGAAGGCGGCCTTGTCCTCGTCGGCCTGCAGCCGCAGCGGCGTACCGAAGGTGGCCGTGCACAGCAGCGGCAGCGGCAGGAACCGGCCCTTGGGCATCACCCGCTTCAGGTTGTCGATCCACACCGGTACGAATTCCAGCTCCGGGCGTTGCCGTGCCAGGTGATAGATGCCGCTCTTGAACGGCAGCAGCGGCTCTTCGCCCACGTTGCGGGTACCTTCCGGAAACAGGATCAGCGAGCAGTCTTCGTCCACCGCGTCACGCAGGGCCTGCAGTGGATCCTGCTGGCGATGGCCGGCCTCGCGCTCGACCAGCACGCCGTTGAACACCGCATCGATCAGGTAGCGACGCAGGCCATCGCGCTGCCAGTATTCGGCCGCGGCCACCGGGCGCACCTGGCGCCGCAGTGCCGGTGGCATCGACGACCAGATCAGCACGAAGTCACCATGGCTGGCGTGGTTGCCGTAATACACGCGCCGTTCGCTGGACGGCGCACAGCCGATCCACAGCGCGCGGGCGCCGGTCACTACATGGATCGCGCCACTGCAGGCGCGCGCAATCAATTCAGCGAACATCGGTCCCTCCCGTTCACGTCTGCGGCCACAACACGGCCAGCACCAGCAGTGCGAACTGCACTGCGGTCAGCAGGTACTGGCGCAGCAGCAGGCGACGCATGCCGGCCCAGCGCGCATCCCAGCCGCGCAGCGGCGCGTCGGGCTGCGTGCGACGCAGGCCACTGGCGTGCAACAGCTGGTCGGTGCGGCGCGCGGCGGCGTCACCCTCCAGGCCTTCATCGCGCAGCAGCTGCAGCAGGCTGGCATCCAGCGCCACCCGCCACGCGTGGTAGATCTGTGCGATGCCCGCGGCAACACTGAGCAGCAACACGCCGGCGGCAATCATCGCCAGGCCAGGTTCGGTGCCGAGCAGCAGCAGCGCCACCAGCAGCAGGCCCAGCGACAGGCCCGCCGGCCAACGGCCCTGCCGCAGCAGCAGCTGCATGGTCGCCAGATCGGGAACCGTACTCACGTGCGTACTCCCGCTGCAGCAGTGATGGCATGCAGATGCGCCGCGCCCAGCACGACGCCCGGACGTGCCGTGCGCACGATCGCCACCGCGGCATCGGTATCGGTGGCACGACCACTGCGCAACAGCCAGGCCGCCACACTGGCAGCACTGCGCGAATAGCCCAGCGCGCAGCACACCAGCAACGGTCCATGCGCACGCAGCCGCTCGATGACCTCGGCCGCCTCGCGCAACTGGTGCGGCGTGGGCACCACCAGGTCCAGCATCGGCACGCTGGCATACGCCGCGCCCGGTGCACGACAGGACAGTTCGGCACAGGCATCGACCACGCCGACCAAGGGTGCCGGCAATGCAGCGCAGGGAACACGCCCCAGCCATACACCGTCCATCACCGGCACCGGCTGCGGCGCGCGGCGCGTCCACAGCCGCGAATTGATCCAGGCCGCACCCAGGTACGGCGCCAGCAACCAGCGTGCCGCCATGGTCAGGCGACCATCGGCACGCTTCTGGAACACCGCCGTACCGAGCCCCGCATACGCCAACGCCACCAGCAGCAGCGATACCACCGGCCACAGCAGCCACAACGCCGCGCCACGCAGAAGCACCACCGGCACCAGCAATGCAGCGGCCCCCAGCAGGTACAGCGCTGCCAGGCGCCAACGTCTGGCGTCACGCGCGGTGCGCCAGGCACGCAAGGGTGGCGTGCCCTGCTCCGGCCACAGCCAGACACACAGCCAACCGGCCAGCAGGCCGGTCGGGATATCGATGAAATGATGCTGGAATGTGGTCAGCACCGAGACGCCGATCAGCAGCGCCCACACATGCAGTACCCAACGCCACACCCCATGCAGGTACTGCGCGAATTTCACCCACAGCACGATCAGCAACACGATGTGCAGTGATGGCGCCTGGTTGAACGGCTTGTCGAAGCCCAGCAGCACATCGAACAACCAACCGAACACACCGCCGATCTCCGGCCGCTCGAAACTGAAGCGCAGTGGCCACAGCAGGAAGCAGGTCACCGCGATCAACTGTGCACTGAACAACCGCAACGCATGCCGGTCCAGCTCCAAACGTTGCCGGCACAGGAAGAAGGAAACCGCATAGAACAGATCGATCGACCAGTACGGCACGATCGTCCACGGTACGAACGGAATCTGCGTTTCCCATCCGAACGCCATCACCGGCAGTTCGGCATGGCGGCCGGCCATCCAGTTGGCGAAGCCATAGCTGGCGAAGAAGAATGGGCCCAGCAGGGCCAGCCACAACAGGGCGCGCCGCCAGGGGCGCCCCTCTGCGGCCAGCGGGGATGCGGCGAGCGTCGCCATCACGCGGTCCGGCGCGCCAGCGACACCGTGAAGATGCCGAATTCGTCGATACGCTGCGCCACCTTCTCGAACCCGGCCAGGCGCACCAGCTCGTCCATTTCCTGCTGGGTACGGCGGCGCATCACCCACGCGGCGCCGCCACGGTGGCTGGTCAGTGCGCGTGCGATGAACTCCAGCTGCGGGTGCCACGGCTGGCCGGTATAGGCCAGGTAGCCGCCCGCCGGCACCGTCGCAGCAATGCCCTGCAGCGAGCGCAGCACCGCATCGTTGTCCGGGAACAGTTCATACAGCCCCGAAACCACCGCCAGCGTGGGTGCGGGGTCCACGGTCGCCAGCTGCGCGGGATCGAACGCATCGCCCTGTTCGAAGCGGGCAATGTCGGTCGCGCCGAGGCGCTCGATCAGCGCCTTGCCCTGGGTCACGTTCAGATCGCTGAAATCGCGCAGCACGATGCGGTCCGCACGCTGCTCGCCCGTTCCCAACGCTTCCAGCACGTAGCGGCCATGACCAGCGGCCACGTCCAGCACGCGTACCGGCGCGCCCTGCCCGCGCAGGCGCTGGGCAGCGTCGCGCAGCAGTTCCTGCAGGTGCTGGCCGCGAATGCGGATGCCGCGCCAGCCGATCGCATCCAGATAGTTGCGATCGACCATGCGCCCCAACGGGCCCTTGCCGCGCGCCTCATCGCGATAGATGTAGTCGAGCGTGCTGCCCGAATCGAAACCGGTCTGCAGGCCCAGCGCGATGCCTTCAGACAGCGTGCCACCGAAGCGCAGTCCACCGCGCACCACGCGCCAGCGCAGGTCGGGCAGGCTGTTGCGCTCTGGCGGCCAGGCCAGGATCTCCGATTCTTCGAAAGTCGGCCCATGGCGGTGCGCATCGCGCCGCGACAGTTCGCGCAGCGGCTCGGCGAAACGTGCCTGGATGAAACTGCGGATACGCGCCAGCGCCGGCGCCCGATCGCGCTCGCCCAGCGTGTCGTGGAAGAAGCCCGGCAGATGCACGCGCTCCTTGATCGGGCTGGACAGGCGCTCGTAGAAGCGGTCCTGCGGGCCACGGTGCACCACGAAATCCGAGCCGGACACCAGCAACTGCACCGGCACGCTGATCGCCTGCGCATCGGCGACGATGCGGTCGGCCGCTTCGTACAGGCCCAGCAACACGCGCACCGAGATCGGTCGGGTGATCAGCGGATCGGTGCGGTAGCTTTCCACCCGCGCCGGATCGTGGGTCAGCCACTGCGGCTTGACGTAGCTGTTGACGAAGAAATTGCCGCGCAGCTTCTGCATCAAGGCCAGGCCCGGGCGTGCGAACGGCACGTACAGCTTCACCTTGAACGCCGGCGAAGCCATCACCAGCGCGCGCAGGCGCGGCGCGTAGTCGTGCACCCAGGTGGCGGCGACCACCGCCCCCACGCTCTGTGCGATCACCACGATGTCTTCCACCGCGATGCCATGCTCGGCGCCGATGTGGGCGATGAAGCTGTCCAGATCACGCACCAGCGCCGGGAAGCCCGGGGCATCGCCTCGTGCGCCGGGCGAACGCCCATTACCGCGTGCATCCCAGGCGAAGAAGGCGGTGTCGGGCAGGTCCAGCTCATCGACCAGGTGGGTGACCCGGCCAGAATGTTCATGGCCGCGATGCAGCAGTACGACAGCCTTGGTGGCTGGGGTCGCGGTGGTGCTCGCCCAGTACCGGTAGAACAGCGGTACCTGGTCGAAGCTGTGGAATTCCCGTTCCTGCGCCTGACGCATGCAATCTCCTGATTGTCTTTTTGTATCTGCTTGATTAATTCGGCGAAACCGCCGCTTCCCGCAGTCCGCGACGGACGCGATTGATCATCGTCAGCACGCACAGCACCGCCATGGCCGCGGCCACGCCAGTGACAGTCATCGCAGCCCCCCAGCCGAACGCCAGCAGCAGGCCCAGCACGCCGATGACGAACGCGCGGTCGCTCTTGCCCATCGGGCCGTCATAGCGGCGGCTGGCACCGACCATCAGCCCCAGCACCCCGGTGTACTCGCTCAGGGCCGCCGTCCAGGCCAGCAGCCACAGCGCTTCCGGGCGCACGCCCGGCACGCTGAGCAGGCTCAGGTACAGCGCCGCGTCGGCGATCACATCGCACAGCTCGTTCAGATAGGCGCCCAGCCTCGACTGCTGGCCGAACTCGCGGGCCAGCATGCCGTCCACCGCGTTGAGTGCCATGCGCAGCAGCATCCACAGCGGCAGCAGCAGGTACAGCAGGGGCTGGGACGGCGCGCAGCACCACACGGCGGCGGCCACCAGCAGCGAGACCACGGCGGCGGCCACGGTCACCGTATTGGCGGTGATCCCCATGCGGTACAGACCGCGTACGGCTGGACGCAACAGGTCCTGGAAACGTCCTTTCAATGCATAGATCGACATGATCCGTACCCGCTGATCCTTGGCAGTGCGGGCACAGCCTACCCCATCGCCGGCAGATTCCGACAACCCGGCTCCGCTCCACAGCCCAGCCCCCGGACCGGTCCGGATCGATGTGCCCGACCCGGCCTTACGTCGATTGCCATGGCAAATTGCCCCTTCCAGCGCCCGCCACCGGCCCCCACCGCCTACAATATCGGCCCCGCTCCGCTGCCGATTCTGTCCCATGACTGCTGATCTGTTGCCCGTCCGCCGGGCCCTCCTCTCCGTTTCCGACAAGACCGGTCTGGTCGAGCTGGCCACTGCGCTGGCGGCACGCGGCGTGGAGCTGCTGTCCACCGGCGGCACCGCCAAGGCGATCCGCGATGCCGGCCTGGCCGTGAAGGACGTGGCCGACGTCACCGGCTTCCCGGAAATGATGGACGGCCGGGTCAAGACCCTGCACCCGATGGTGCATGGCGGCCTGCTGGGCCGTTCCGGCCTGGATGATGCGGTGATGGCCGAGCACGGCATCGGTGCCATCGACCTGCTGGTGCTGAACCTGTACCCGTTCGAGTCGGTCACCGCCAAGGCCGACTGCACCCTCGCCGACGCGGTCGAGAACATCGACATCGGCGGCCCGGCGATGCTGCGCTCGGCGGCCAAGAACTTCGCCCGCGTGGCGGTGGCCACCGACCCGTCGCAGTACGCCGAGCTGCTGGCCTCGCTGGACGCCAACGACGGCCAGCTGTCGGCCGCCACCCGCTTCGCGTTCTCGGTGGCCGCGTTCAACCGCGTCGCCCAGTACGACGCCGCGATCAGCAACTACCTGTCGGCGGTCACCGCCACCGACGCCGCGGTGCCGGCGCGTGCCGAGTACCCGGCACAGATGAATTCCACCTTCGTGAAGGTGATGGACCTGCGCTACGGCGAGAACCCGCACCAGAGCGGCGCGTTCTACCGCGACCTGTACCCGGTGCCGGGCACGCTGGCGACCTTCCAGCAGCTGCAGGGCAAGGAACTGAGCTACAACAACCTGGCCGATGCCGACGCGGCGTGGGAATGCGTGCGCCAGTTCGATGCGCCGGCCTGCGTCATCGTCAAGCACGCCAACCCGTGCGGCGTGGCCGTCGGTGCCGGCAACGGCGATGCCTACGAGCTGGCCTACGCCACCGACCCGACCAGCGCCTTCGGCGGCATCATTGCCTTCAACAAACCGCTGGACGCCGCCACCGCCAAGGTGATTCTGGACCGCCAGTTCGTCGAAGTGCTGATCGCCCCGGACTACGAGCCGGCCGCGCTGGAATACGCGCAGAAGAAGGCCAACGTGCGCGTGCTGCGCATCCCGCACGGCGATGGCCTGAACAACTTCGACAGCAAGCGCGTCGGCTCGGGCCTGCTGCTGCAGTCCTCGGACAACCGCGGCATGACCCGCGACGAACTGAAGGTGGTCAGCAAGCTGGCGCCGACCGACAAGCAGTTCACCGACCTGCTGTTCGCCTGGAAGGTGGCCAAGTTCGTGAAATCCAACGCGATCGTCTATGCCAAGGACAACCGCACCATTGGTGTCGGTGCCGGCCAGATGAGCCGCGTGTACTCGGCCCGCATCGCCGGCATCAAGGCCGCCGATGCGAACCTGGTGGTCGAGGGCTCGGTGATGGCCTCCGATGCGTTCTTCCCGTTCCGCGACGGCATCGATGCCGCTGCCGCCGCCGGCATCAAGGCGGTCATCCAGCCGGGCGGTTCGATGCGCGATGCCGAAGTGATCGCCGCCGCCGACGAACATGGCCTGGCCATGGTGTTCACCGGCGTGCGCCACTTCCGCCACTGATCCTGGAGCGACACGGATGTCCACAGTTTCAATGAAATCGCTGGCCGCCCTCGCCCTCGCGGGCGCGGCCATGCTGGCCGGCTGCAAGCCTGCTGTCGAGCCCAGCGCGAGCCCGAAGGCAGATGCGCCTGCGATGGCCCCCGCCTCACCGGCGCAGCATGTCAGCCGCACCGCACGACTGCAGGCTTTCCTGGTCCAGCGCTACGGCAGCAACGCCACGCTCTCCGCTGAATGGCGCGGCAGCTGGACCGACGATGGCGATACCCATGCGGTGGACTGGCAGGTCTGCGCGGAACAACCGGTGGTGAGCGGGGACAGCTGGCAGCAGTTGTTGGCCGTGTGCGGTGCGCTGGTCGATGGCGCGCACATCGACCCGGGAACCATCGAGTTCTTTGTGCTGCGCCCCAAGGGCGATGGCTTCGAGGTGACCAGCGAACTGACCGGCGAGCGCTTCGGTAGCGGCGGCCAGCCCGGCACCGCCAGCATCATCCGCGCCGGCAGTGACTTCTATGGTTTCCGCGTCGAGGACGGCTGGTTCGGGCAGGGCTTCTCGCTGCTCTCGCAGTCGCTGATCCTGCCGGGCCCGAACGGCCTGGTGGCCAGTGGCAGCGTGCGCAGCCATATCGACAATGACGCCCAGTACGAGTGCGACACGGTCGACGCCAGTACCGACCCGGACACCGCCAACGACTGCCGCACCCGCCGTTTCAGCATCGATTTCGCCCTGCGTTTCGACGACAGCGACCGCAGCGCGCGGGTCTGGCCATTGCTGATCGACGAAACCGGCACCACCTGCGGTGGCAAGCAGGTCCGGCAGGAACACCGCTTCACCCTGGACCCGAAGACCTGGGCCTATTCCTTCCCCGAATCGCTGCGACGCGAAGGCTGCGAGTGAACCACGCGCGCCGCCGGGGATATCGATCTTCCCTTCCCACGCAATCTGGAATCTCGTGATGAACGTACTTGTCATCGGCTCTGGCGGCCGCGAACACGCCCTGGCATGGAAGCTGGCCCAGTCCTCCCGTGTCACCGAAGTGATCGTGGCGCCCGGCAACGCCGGCACCGCCAGCGAAGACAAGTGCCGCAACGTGGCGGTCAAGGTCACCGATATCGACGGCCTGCTGGCGCTGGCACAGGCCGAAGGCGTGGCGCTGACCGTGGTCGGCCCGGAAGTACCGCTGGTGGCCGGCGTGGTCGACCGCTTCCGCGCCGCCGGCCTGCGCATCTTCGGGCCGACCGCTGCTGCCGCGCAGCTGGAAGGCAGCAAGGCCTACGCCAAGGACTTCCTGGCCCGCCACAACATCCCCACCGCGTTCTACGCCGTGCACACCGAGGTGGACGCCGCGCTGGCCTACATCCGCGAGAAGGGCGCACCGATCGTGGTCAAGGCCGATGGCCTGGCCGCCGGCAAGGGCGTGATCGTGGCGATGACCCTGGCCGAAGCCGAGGACGCGGTGCGTGACATGCTCTCTGGCAACGCGTTCGGCGATGCCGGCGCACGTGTGGTGATCGAGGAATTCCTCGACGGCGAGGAAGCCAGCTTCATTTCGATGGTGGACGGCGTGCATGCGCTGCCGATGGCCACCTCGCAGGACCACAAGCGCGTCGGCGACGGCGATACCGGCCCGAATACCGGCGGCATGGGCGCCTATTCGCCGGCCCCGGTGGTCACCCCGGAGGTGCACGCCCGCGTGATGCGCGAGGTAGTGAACCCGACCGTGCAGGGCATGATCGCCGACGGCATCCCGTTCACCGGCTTCCTCTATGCCGGCCTGATGATCGATGCCAGCGGCGCGCCGAAGGTGATCGAATTCAACGTGCGCTTCGGCGATCCGGAAACCCAGCCGGTGATGCTGCGCCTGCAGTCGGACCTGGTCGAGCTGGTGGAAGCCGCCATCGATGGCCGCCTGGATCAGGTGGAAGCACACTGGGATCCGCGCCCGTCGCTGGGCGTGGTGCTGGCCGCGAAGCCCTACCCGGAAGCACCGATCACCGGTGACGTGATTTCCGGCCTGGATGATGTGCCGGCCAGTGCCAAGGTGTTCCATGCTGGCACCGCGCTGGATGCACAGGGCCAGGTGGTCAGTGCGGGTGGCCGCGTGCTGTGCGTGGCGGCGCTGGGCGACAGCGTGCGCGACGCGCAGGCGAATGCGTATGCAGGCGTGGCCAAGGTGACCTGGGCCAACGAGTTCCACCGCAACGACATCGGCTGGCGGGCGATCGCACGCGAGGGGTGAGGTCCGGCGCCGCAGCCACGCATGGCGTGGCTCTACAGGCGCCACACCGCCGGGGTGGATCCACGCCATGCGTGGATTGAACACCACGGAAAGGCAAAGGCCCGTCAGAACCGGGCCTTTGCTTTACAGGACTGCTTCGAGTCCCTTCCGATCAATCAGGTTAAGCAACTTCAGTGACGGTCCGCTGGGCTTCTTTTCGCCCTGCTCCCAGCTGCGTACGGTGGAAACGCTGGTATTGAGAACTCCCGCAAAGACCGGCTGACTGAGCTGCAATGACGTACGCAGGGCACGTATCTGGGCACTGCTGTACTCAGGCACCGGCTCAAGGCAAAGCGCTTCGTAGCTGCTCAATCGACGTTTATCGATGAAACCATGCGCGTGCAGACTCACAGCGGCATCATGCACCGCTTCAAGAAGCGCACTTTTCGCGCGCCGTCGCTCAGGGGTCTTCGTCATGGTCGATCTCCTGTAGATCCCCGTACTCCACGGCACGATTCAACTGCGCCGCACTCATTTTCAGGAACTCCGATGCGTACAACTGCAGCGCATCGCGTTCCGCATTCGTGATCGCAGCACGCTCATTCTTCTCGTAGCCGAAAAGTAAGAACCAATGCCCGCCTCGCTGTGTGGCGACGATGATTCGAACGCTCCCACGCTTTCCTCGCCCCGGCAAGGCAACGCGCTTCTTGAAGATTCCGCCGCCAAGATCAGCATCCACCAGACCCGCTTCCATTTCACGTACCGACCGATACAGCGCAGCGTCGGACAGGGTGGTCCTGCGCATGCTGCGATTGAAACTTCGTGTGAGGAAGACGCGTGGCATGATCATACCGTGCCACTGCGTGGTACAGCGTGAACATCAGGATCCAGCGCATGACCCGGCCGGCGCAACCACCGCCCCGACGTCAGAGTAGAGCCACGCCATGCGTGGATGAGAACGCCACCAAAAAAGAAAAAGCCCGGCATTGCCGGGCCTTTCTTCAATCCAGCGCCACCCCGCTTACGCGGTGAACAGCGCCTTCATCTTCTTCAGCGCGTTCGCTTCAACCTGGCGGATGCGCTCGGCCGACACGCCGTACTCGTCGGCCAGCTCCTGCAGCGTCACCTTGCTGTCGGCATCCAGCCAGCGGCGGCGGATGATGTCGCGCGAGCGCGCATCCAGCTCGGCCAGGCCTTCGCGCAGCAGCTGCATCTGGTTGTCTTCGCTGTCGGCACGTTCGTAGGCCATCGACGGGTCTTCGTCGTTGGCAACCAGGTACGCAGCCGGCGACGGCGGCGCGTGTTCGTTGTCCTCGTCGGTCGGCGCATCGAAACCGATATCGCGACCGGACAGGCGCGACTCCATTTCCATGACCTCGCGCTCGGACACGTTCAGGTCCTTGGCCACCGCGCTCACTTCAGCCGCGTTCATCCAGCCCAGGCGCGTCTTCGACTTGCGCAGGTTGAAGAACAGCTTGCGCTGCGCCTTGGTGGTGGCGACCTTCACGATGCGCCAGTTCTTCAGGATGAACTCGTGCATCTCGGCACGGATCCAGTGCACGGCAAAGGAGACCAGGCGCACGCCCATGTCCGGGTCGAAGCGCTTGACCGCCTTCATCAGGCCGATGTTGCCTTCCTGGATCAGGTCGCCCAGCGCAAGGCCGTAGCCGTTGTAGCCGCGGGCCACGTGCACCACGAAGCGCAGGTGCGAATGCACCAGCTCGCGGGCGGCGTCCAGATCGTTGCCGTCGCGGAAGCGACGGGCCAGGTCCTGTTCGTCATCGACCGACAGCACCGGGATCTGGTGCACGGCACCGATGTAGGCGTCCAGCGAACCGAGCGCACTGGGAATCGGGAGATTGTTTGCCACAAGGGCAGTAGAGGTGTTCTGGCTCATAGGCACCCATCTTAGCAGTCCGGCATTTGGACTGCTAAAGGAGGAAAAAGTTCCAGCATCCTATTGATGCAACACTGGTCCCAAACAGAGCCCTACCGTAGCGCGATTTGATGACAGTGGCGAGCACGCTTTTCGGGATTCACAATCCCTTGGAATTCAATCAATTACCTGCTGGAAACCGGCCGATTCCGGTCAAGCGGAGCTGAACGGGCCGTCCGCAGAGCCCATTCAGGCCCGGAAACGTTGCCCGGCGTTCAGCCCCGGTCACCCGCCGGCGCTCAGAGCGCCGAACGCGGCGGCAGCGACCAGTCGATCGGGGCCTGGCCGCGGCGCTGCAGGTACTCGTTGGCCATCGAGAAATGCTGGCAGCCCAGGAAGCCGCGGTGGGCCGACAGCGGCGACGGGTGCGGCGACTTCAGCACACGGTGGCGGCGGGTGTCGATGACCTTGCCCTTCTTCTGCGCGTACGCGCCCCAGAGCATGAACACCAGGCCGTCGCGTTCGCGGTTGAGCACATCCACCACGTGGTCGGTGAAACCTTCCCAGCCACGCCCCTGGTGGGCACCGGCCTGGCCCTCTTCCACCGTCAGCACGGCATTGAGCAGCAGCACACCGCGCTGCGCCCACGGGATCAGGCAGCCATGGTCCGGACGCGGGATACCGAGATCGCTCTCGATCTCCTTGTAGATGTTCAGCAGCGACGGCGGCACCGGCACTCCGGGCGCCACCGAGAAGCTCAGCCCATGCGCCTGACCGCGGCCGTGGTACGGGTCCTGGCCGAGGATCACCACCTTCACCTGCTCGAACGGCGTGGCATCGAACGCAGCGAAGATCTGCGGGCCGGGCGGGAACACCGCCGCACCGCTGGCCTTGCGCTGGCGCAGGAAGCTGGACAGCTCGCGCATCTGCGGCTGCATCAGGTAATCGCCGACATGCTGCTTCCAGCTCGGCTCGAGCTGGATCGTCGGGGTGCCGGCTACTTCATCAATCATCACGCCACTTCATCGAATCAGGGGTCCATCGTTCAACCGGGCCAGCCGCAGCTGGAACAGCACCTTGGTGACCAGCAGCCGTTCTTCGATCGGCTTGAGCACCAGGTCGTTGGCACCGGACTGCAGCAGCCCGGTCTGGTTGTGCGGGTTGCCATCGCCGGTCATCACCAGCACCGGCAGGCGACGCTTGCCGTAGCCGAAGTCCACGCGCACGCGCTGCACCACGTCGCGACCGCTCAGTTCGCCCTTCAGGGTGACGTCGGTCAGCACGAGGTCGATGCGGTGGCGACTGCGGCCCAGCGACTCGGCAGTGAGCAGGGTGAACGCCTCTTCGGCGCTGACCACGTGCAGCACGTTCAACTGCTGGCGTTCCAGCATGCGCTTGGTAGCCTCGGCGACCACGCGGCTGTCCTCGATATAGAGGATGGTGGCGCCGGGAATGGTCTGCGGCTGCACGTAGCCGCGGATGAAGGTCGCCAGTGCCTCGTGGCCCAGCGCCTTGTCGAAATAGTCGGTGACGTACTCGGTGAAGCGGCGCTGCTCCAGATGCTGCTGGGCATCGCCGGAGACCACGATCACCGGCACATAGGCCTGGCCTGCGGCTTCGCGCACCATCCGCGCCAGTGCCAGGCCGTCGCCATCACGCAGGGTCAGCGAGGTGGTCACCAGATCCACCGGGCCCTGCGCCAGCGCCAGCTGCGCATCCTCGATGCTGTCGCAGCCGATCACGTCCACGCCCGGCAGGTCGCGCTGCAGGACGTCGGCGATCAGTTTGCGGACCAGCTTTGACCCATCGACCACCATCACCCGCGTCGCGGGCCCTTCAAGGTGCTTCAGCGCTTGCGGTTGCATGCCGGTCTCAGGTGTCGGTCGGGCGGGTCTGGCGAAGGAAATGGCCGGTCACCAGCCACGCGCCCAGCCAGCCCAGCAGCAGTGTGCCGAGCAGGACCAGGCTGCCATGCAGCAGGTCCAGGCCGTGCAGCACGAACGGGCTGCCGTAGCTGCGCGAGAGTTCGGCCAGCGGCACGCGCAAGGCAGCGCCGGCCGCAGCAATCAGGGCCAGCGCCACTGCGCCGGCACCCAGGCCATACCACGCGCCCAGGTACAGGAACGGGCGGCGGATGAAGCCATCACTGGCGCCGAGCAGCTGCAGCACGCCGATCTCTTCGCGGCGGGCCTGGATGTCCAGGCGCACGGTGTTGCCGACCACCAGCGCGGCGCCCACGCCGAGCAGCACCGACAGCACCTGCACCAGCCGCGCACCGAACGCCAGCCAGGCATCCAGGCGCTGGCGCCACAGCGCATCGTGCTGCACCAGGTCGGCCTCGGGCAGGCTTTCCAGCGCGCGCGCCAGGCGTGCGTCGTCCTTGCCCTGGCCCGGAGTGATCACCAGCAGCGAGGGCAGCGGGTTGTCGTTGAGTGCATCGATCGCCTCGCCGAGGCCGGCATCGCGCAGTTCCTGCAGGCCCTGCTCGGGCGTGCGCACGTTCACTTCGGCCACGTCATCGCGATCGCGCAGCTGGCCGGCCAGGCGCAGCGCGCCGGGACCATCGACGTTGCCCTTCAGGAACACGTTGATGTCGCGCGACTGCTGCACGCTGCCGGCGAACTGCTTGAGGTTGTCCAGCGCGATCGACAGGCCCAGCGGCAGGGCCAGCGCCAGCGCCATGACCATCACCGTCAGCAGGGTCGCCCACGGCTTGCGGCAGGCGCGGCCGAGGCTGAACACCACGCTGTGCACGTGGTGCTGGAACCAGACGCCCACACGCGACGGGGCGGCGGCTTCGCTGTTTTCGTTCTTCGCCATCGATTACTCCGCCAGGTCCTGCGGCGAGATGTCATCCACCAGCCGGCCGTGGTCAAGGATCAGCACGCGCTTGCGCATGCGGCGCAACAGCGGCAGGTCGTGACTGACCACCAGCACGCTGGTGCCGCGCGCGGGCAGCTCGGCGAACAGGGCCATGATCTCCGCCGCCAGGGTCGGGTCGAGGTTGCCGGTCGGCTCATCGGCCACCAGCAGCTTGGGCTCACCGACAATGGCGCGGGCGATGCCGACGCGCTGCTGCTCACCGGCCGACAGCTGCGAGGGCAGTGCCTTCTCGCGATGGCCCAGGCCCATCCGCTCCAGCACCGAGCGCACACGCTTGTTGATGTCGCTACGGCGGGTGCCGCGCAGGATCAGCGGCAGCGCCACGTTCTCGGCAATAGAGCGGTCCATCAGCAGGCGGTGGTCCTGGTAGACCGCGCCGACCGCGCGTCGATGGCGGGGCACGTCGCCACCGCGCACCTTCAGCAGGTTGCGCTCGTCGAACACCACCGCGCCGCGGCTGGGCCGCTCGTCCAGGTGGATCAACTTGAGCAGGGTGCTCTTGCCCGCACCGGAATGGCCGGTGACGAACAGCATCTCGCCCGGCGCGACCTCGAAGCTGACATCGGTCAGCGCCTCGTGGCCACCGGCGTACTGTTTGCTGACATTGTCGAAGCGCAGGACACTCATGCCCCGATTATGCAGGACCGGCGCGACGTCGTGGAGACGGTCATACGATCGGTAGTGCCGGCCGCTGGCCGGCGGCTGTGTGGGTTGCCGGCCAGGGTGGGTGCCGACCGTTGGTCGGCACACCGGTCAAGGTCACCCGACCAACGGTCGGGTGCTACCCGCTGATCGGCAGCGCCGATCAGCTGCCCGACAGCATCCGGCGGATCTTGCGGCCGATGCGGGTCAGGAACGAATCGCCGGTATCAGCAGCCGTGCGCACCGGCTTGGCCACCACCTGCACCGGGGTGACCGGGCTGGCGCCATTGCCGGCGGCGTTCTGCACACCCTCGGCACCTTCGACCGGACGGCCGTGGCGACGACGACGGCGCTTGCGCGGCTTGTGCTCACCGTCCACCGCACCTTCCGGTGCGCCTTCAGCACGCGGCGGGCGCGGCGGACGCGGGGCCTGCGCGGCAGCGCCTTCGGCACCGGCGGCCGGGGCGGCAGCGCCCTGCTCGCCTTCCACGCGCGGCTTGCGCGGGCCACGCGAACGGCGCTCGCCGCTGCGCTCACCGTCGCGGCCACCGCGGCCACCACCACTGCCGGAACGGCCGCCACTGCGGCCACCGCCACGGCGCTCTTCCTCGGCAGCGCGGGCTTCGCGCGCTTCGCGGAAGATCTGGCCGACGCTTTCGTTGTCCTCGCCTTCCTCGCCCGCAGCCGGGGCCGGGCGTTCCGGGCGCGGCAGCGGGGTCAGCAGTTCCTTGGTGACCGGCTCGGACGGAATCTTCTGCTCGATGTAGGCCTCGATGTCCGGCAGGCCCATCGCATAGCGTTCGCAGGCGAAGCTGATCGCATCGCCCTCTTCGCCCAGGCGCGCGGTACGGCCGATGCGGTGCACGTAGTCTTCGGCGTCGAACGGCAGGTCGTAGTTGTAGACGTACTTGATGCCATCGATGTGCAGGCCACGCGCGGCCACGTCGGTGGCCACCAGGATTTCCAGCTGGCCCTTCTGGAAGCGGTTGAGCAGGCTCTCACGCTTCTTCTGCGGCACGTCGCCGGACAGCACGCCGACGCGGTAGCCGGCCTTTTCCAGCGAACGGGCGACGCGTTCGACGAACACCTTGGTGTTGACGAAGACCATGGTGCGCGCGCCTTCGCTGCGCGACAGCAGACCCAGCAGCAGCGGGATCTTCTCGTCGTCGGCCGGGAAGTAGATGCGCTGGCGCACGCGCGCGGCGGTGATGGTCTCGGCCTCGACCACCAGCTTCTGCGGCTCGTTCATGTGCTCGTAGGCCAGCTCCAGCACGCGGTGGCTGAGGGTGGCACTGAACAGCAGGGTCTGGCGGGTGGTGCGCTCGGGCATGCGGCGCAGCAGGAAGCGGATGTCCTTGATGAAGCCCAGGTCGAACATGCGGTCGGCTTCGTCCAGCACGCAGATCTCGCAGGCGTGCAGCGAGACCACCTTGTGCTGCTTCACGTAGTCGATCAGGCGGCCCGGGGTGGCGATGATCACGTCCACGCCCTGCTGCAGCAGTTCGCGCTGCTTGTCGTAATCCACACCGCCGTAGACCAGCGCGAAACGCAGGCCCAGGTCGGAACCGAACTTCACCGCATCCTTGTGGATCTGGATGGCCAGTTCGCGGGTCGGGGCGAGGATCAGCGCGCGCGGATCCTCCGGCTTGCGGTCGGCCAGGGCCGGACGCGTCAGCAGGCGGTTCACGACAGCGACCAGGAAGGCCAGGGTCTTGCCGGTGCCGGTCTGGGCCTGGCCGGCAACATCACCACCGGGCAGCGCGACCGGCAGGGTCAGCGCCTGGATCGGGGTGCAGCGGGTGAATCCGGCTCCTTCAAGGCCGGCCTGCAGGGCCGGATGCAGCTCGAAGGAGGAGAAGGTCAAATCGGTCAGCGGTTTGTCGCTCATGAGTCCGTCTTGGTATGGCCGCCGGCCCGTGGGGCGGCTGGCACTTCATCGTCTAGGGGCACCGTCGCAAACTGCGGCCCCTGCGGCGGGTTGGCAGGCTGGGACCACCCGGTCCGCGCGCCGCACAATGCCCCAGTTTAACGCACTCGGGCCGGCAAACCGGAATGAGCTGTCTCATAAAGTCAAGAGACGGCACCCTTCACCCAGCCGCACCGGACTTGAACGGCCCTGCCAGGGCCGCTGGTGTCGCCCGCTGCCAGCCCCATGTACAGGAAGACAGTGAAATCCGACACATACCAGGCATCGAAGCGATCACGATACGCTGGGTTCCAGCCGGCGCCTGTCCCCGCCCTGCGATAGGGGTACACTGCCGGCCGTGAGCGTCCAGGCATCCCGCCGAACGCACCGCGGCAGTGCGCCGCGAGGCAACGACGAGGGTCGCGCCACCGGGCATGGCCCAGTTCACCCACCTCCGGCATGGCCGGGTGCAATCCAAGACGAGAAACCAAGATGAGCGACAAGGTTGTACATGTCGGCGACGCCGACTTTGATAGCGCAGTGCTGAATTCCAAGGAACCGGTGCTGGTCGATTTCTGGGCCGAGTGGTGTGGCCCGTGCAAGATGATCGCCCCGGCGCTGGACGAACTGGCCGATGCCTACCAGGGCCGCGCCAAGATCGCCAAGGTCAACGTCGACCACAACCGTGCGCTGGCCGCCAAGTACCACGTGCGTTCGATTCCGTACCTGGTCGTGTTCAAGGACGGCGAGAAGGTCGGCGAGCAGATCGGTGCGGTGGGCAAGGCCCAGCTGGCCGGCCTGCTGGACAAGGCCCTGGCCTGATCCTGCTGTTCTCCGGCAGCCGCCGACCGCGGCTGCCGGCGGGCGCCCCGCGCCCATGATGAATGCTGTTCCCGGCGACCCTTGCGTGGCGCCGCAGGCCGATGATAGTGTCGGCATATCCGGCCGCGTTCGCGTGCCGCACCCTCTGGACGCAGTTTCTTCCAGACCCATTCCCAACGTTCGCCGCCCCAGCCGGGCGCTCGCACCTTCAAGCGAGGAATAACGCTCTTGTCCGATAACACTTCCGAAACCGGCAGCGCCGATGCGCCCGCCGAAAAGCGCGTGCGCAAGCCCCGCGTGAGCAAGGCCGCCGCTCCGGCAGCCGCCGAAACCAGCGCCGCGCCGGCGCAGCCGACCCTGCCGCTGGCCGCCGCGCCCGAGGCACCGGCTGCTGCCCCTGCACCGAGCGCGCCCGCCGCCGAGGCCCCTGCCAGCAGTGGCGGTGGCGAAGGCGGTGAGGGTCGCGAATCCGGCCAGCCGCGCCAGCAGAACCACCAGGGGGGCGGCCAGAACCAGGGCCAGAACCCGTACAACCAGAACGGCCAGCAGGGCCAGGGGCAAGGTCAGGGCAACCGCCGTGACCGCTTCCGCAACCGCCGCGACCGTGACCGCAACAACCGCTTCCGCGACGATGGCCTGCCCAACGACGGCGGCGAGCAGCAGCCGTTCGTGCCGCGCCCGCACGCCAACGTACCCGAGGGCTTCCCGGTCTACTCGCTGAGCGACCTCAAGCGCATGCCGGCACAGAAGCTGCTGGAAATCGCCGAGCAGCTGCAGATCTCCGAAGGCGTGGCCCGTGCCCGCAAGCAGGATGTGATCTTCGCCCTGCTGAAGGTGCTGACCCGCCACGGTGACGGCGTTGCCGCCGATGGCGTGCTGGAAATCCTGCCGGACGGCTTCGGCTTCCTGCGCGCGGCTGAAGCCAGCTACCTGGCCGGCCCGGACGACACCTACATCTCGCCCAGCCAGATCCGCCGCTTCAACCTGCGCACCGGCGACCACATCTCCGGCCGCATCCGCTTCCCGAAGGACGGCGAGCGCTACTTCGCGCTGAACATCGTCGACACCATCAACGGCGAGCCGATCGAAGCGTCGAAGAACAAGGTGCTGTTCGAGAACCTGACCGCACTGTTCCCGCGCCGCCGCTTCACCCTGGAGCGCGGCAACGGTTCGTCGGAAGACATCACCGGCCGCATCCTCGACCTGATGGCCCCGCAGGGCAAGGGCCAGCGCTCGCTCATCGTGTCGCAGCCGAAGGCCGGCAAGACCATGATGATGCAGCAGGTCGCCACCGCCATCACCACCAACCATCCGGACGTGCACCTGATCGTGCTGCTGATCGACGAGCGCCCGGAAGAAGTGACCGAAATGCAGCGCACCGTGCGCGGCGAGGTCATCAGCTCGACCTTCGACGAGCCGGCCGCGCGCCACGTGCAGGTGGCCGAAATGGTCATCGAGCGCGCCAAGCGCCTGGTCGAGCACAAGAAGGACGTGGTGATCCTGCTCGACTCGATCACCCGCCTGGCCCGCGCCTACAACAACGTGGTGCCGAGCTCGGGCAAGGTGCTGACCGGTGGTGTGGACGCCAACGCCCTGCACCGCCCGAAGCGCTTTTTCGGTGCCGCGCGCAACGTGGAAGAAGGCGGCAGCCTGACCATCATCGCCACCGCGCTGGTCGACACCGGCTCGAAGATGGACGAGGTGATCTACGAAGAGTTCAAGGGCACCGGCAACAGCGAAGTGCACCTGAGCCGCCGTATCGCTGAAAAGCGCGTGTTCCCGGCCATCGACATCAACCGTTCCGGCACCCGCCGCGAAGACCTGCTGATCGAACCGGAGCTGCTGCAGAAGATCTGGATCCTGCGCAAGCTGCTGCATCCGATGGATGAAATGGCCGCGATGGAGTTCCTGCTGGACAAGATGAAGAACACCAAGTCCAACGACGAGTTCTTCGGTTCGATGAAGCGCTGATCCCTGGCGCTGCATCAGAAGAAACCTGCCGCTCGCTGCGGCAGGTTTTTTTTTGCCTGCAGGGCGACGCACTTCACTTCGCTCGCGCCCGCTTTTGGCGATAATCCGCGCGATACCCTGCCCGGCCCCCGTGGGCCCTGCCACCGATTCCCGCTGTCGCCCCTTCCGGAGAACCGGTCGGGTCCAGCCTCCTGCCGGATCCGTCGACGCATGCGAACGCTGTCTCCCCGCCTCAACCTGGGCAAGCTGATCCTCGCCCTGGCCCTGCTCAGCGCCATCATCGCGCTGGCCAACACCCTGCTGGCCAGCTACCGGGTGCAGCGCGACCAGCTGGTCGGCAATACCCTGGAAGCCAACCGCGTCTACGCCACCAAGCTGGCCGAGACCACCCAGAACTTCCTGCTGGCCGCGCAGCAGCAGCTGGCCTATGCCGCGACCCGCCTGGGCGAGGACGACCTTGATCCGAAGCAGGCCCAGGATGAAGCCAGCCGCCTGCAGCTGCAGTCCAGCAGCTTCAACTCCTCACTGGTGGTGGACGCCGACGGCCTGGTGATCGCCACCTCGCCGCAGACCCTGCAGCTGCAGGGTGAGGTGCTGCACAGTGTCGGCAACAACGCGGCACTGGCGGCGCGCCAGCCGATGATCAGCGACCCGTACCAGTCGGCCACCGGCAAGCTGCTGGTCTCGCTGTCGCACCCGATCTTCGACCGCCAGGGCCGCTATCGCGGCTATGTCAGCGGCACCCTGTACCTGCGCCAGCGCAGTGCACTGCACACGCTGCTGGGCAAGCACTACTACCGCGACGGTTCCTACCTGTACGTGGTGGACCGCAATGGCCGCCTGCTGTACCACGCCGATGGCAAGCGGGTGGGTGACTACGTGGTCGGCAACCCGGCGGTGAAGGCCGTGGTGCGCGGAGAACGGGGCGCACAGCAGGTACGCAACAACCGCGGCGTGTCGATGCTGGCCGGCTATGCACCGGTGGCGGCCACCGGCTGGGGCATCATCGCGCAGCGCCCGACCGAGGCCACCCTGCAGCCGCTGTCGCGGTTGATGACCGCAGTGATCTGGAATGCGATTCCACTCGGCCTGCTGTCGCTGCTGGTCACCTGGTGGTTCGCGCGCCGCATTTCGATGCCGCTGTGGCAACTGGCGCGCAACGTGCAGGGCGGCGAGGACACCGGCAACGCGATCAACCACGTCAGCGGCATCCGCGCCTGGTACTTTGAGGTCGCCCAGCTCAAACAGGCGGTGCTGCACAGCTTCAATGCGCTGCAGGATCGTATCGGCACGCTCAACCGTGCCAGCCGCACCGACCCGCTGACCGGCCTGCTCAACCGCCGCGGGCTGCAGCAGGCGCTGGATGCGCTGCAGGTGCAGGGCATTCCGTTCGCGATCCTGGCGTTGGACATCGATCGCTTCAAGTCGATCAACGACAGTTACGGGCATGACGTCGGCGACAACGCCATCGTCCACATCGCCGACCAGATGCGCCGCTACTCGCGCGACAGCGACATCCTCTGCCGCGCCGGCGGCGAGGAATTCCTGCTGCTGCTGCCGGGCATCAGTACTGAATCGGCCCGCCAGGCCGGTGAACGCCTGCGCCAGCACATCGCCGACCATCCGTTCGAACCGGTCGGCACCATCACCGTATCGCTGGGCGTGGCCCACTTCCCCAGCTTCCATGTCGACGCAGAACAGGCGCTGCGGCTGGCCGACAAGGCCCTGTACATGGCCAAGGAACAGGGCCGCAACCGGGTGGTGGTCTACCCGTACGCCGACTGACGCGGAGCCGGGCTGCCCGGCTCCGCAGCGGTTCTCAGCCCTGCGCCAGCGGGGTCAGCAGGCGCAGGCCGCGCTTGGCGCCGTCCACCATGTAGACGCCGCCTTCCGGCAGCAGATCGCTGCCGACCTGCTCGACCGGGTCCGCCTCGCGCCACGGGACGGTCTGCCGCGGCCCCGGAATGAAGGCGCGCCAGCGGCCATAGCGTTCCGCCACTGCATTGGGATCATTGTTCAGGGCGAAGTTCACCGGGATGCGAACCGTCCAGCTGTCCCGGGTGCTGTCCTCGCCGGTGGTCGGCGGCTTGAAGGTCCACGTGCGGGCGGTGCTGACACTGGCTCTGGCCAGGATGTCGCGCATCTTCGCCAGGGTCCGCTCAGGTGCGACCACGGCCATGTTCACCTGCTCGGCGGCCACATCGGCCACCGTTCCGTCACGGGCCACCTTGACCAACAGCAGCACCTCACCCTGGCCACCGTTACGGTAGGCCGCTTCCGGGTAGCGAGGCGGCGTCATGTGCAGCTGGGTCACCGAATCGGTGGCCTTCGGATCGTACTCGCTGAAGTCGACACTGGTCATGCTGATTTCATAACCGCCATCGGCCGCAGCCTTGCCGCGCAGGCGAACGCGCAAAGGGGCCCGCGTGGCCACCGCCTGGCCATCACGCAGCGTGGGCTCGAAGCGCCAGCCACCGATGGTGCCTTCCACGAAGGAGGCGATGCTCGGGGCCACCATGGCTTTCTGGTCCAGCACCAGCGAACGGACCGCGCCCTCCGGCGTGACCTCGATATGACCGGACAGCACCATGCTCATTTCCGCAGTCGCACGTACAGCACGTGCGGTCTGCGCAGTGGCATCGCCTGCAAGCAGGGGGGCGCCGGCACCTACGGCCAGCGCGAGGGCGAGAAACAGTGGGGAACGCATCATTGCCGGATCCTTGGTGATGAACGGCGAGCCTATCCCAGTCCCAGCCGCGATGACAGCCGGTTCACGCCAGCCGGTGTGCGCCTGCGTAGGGCGGCGTGTCCGGATAATCCCCCCGGGCGAAGCGTTCCTGCAGGCCCTGCCACCAGCCCGGGTCGAACAGGTGCCGGTAGTGCTCGCGCACGGCTGCCAGCTCCGCGGCAGGCAGGCCCATGAACGGACCGAAGCGCTCGGGAAACACGTCGCGCGGGCCGACATGGAACCACGGCTCGTCGGCCATCGCTTCCTCTGGCGTGCGTGGCTGCGGCCAGGCGCGGAACACGCAGTCGCTGACCAGGCACAGCTCGTCATAGTCATAGAACACGGCCCGGCCGTGCCGTGACACACCGAAGTTCTTCGGCAGCATGTCGCCGGGGAAGATGTTGTTGCGCGCCATGTCGGTGATGGCCTGCGCGTAGTCGAGCACCGCCGCGCGCACCGCCTCGCCGGACTGCTCGCGCAGGTACAGGTTCAAAGGACGGAAACGACGTTGCACATAGCACAGTGCGACTTCGACCTCGTCGCCATCGACACGTACGCTCTGCGCGCACTGCTGCAGCAGCTCTTCCAGCAGGGCCGGCGCGAAGCGCTCGCGCGGGAAACGCAGGTGGCGATAAGGCTGCGCATCAAGCAGGCGGCCGACACGATCGAGATTGAACACCAGCGCGTACTTCTCTTCCACCTGCTGCCGCGACATTGCCTTGGGCCAGGCGAAACGGTCACGGATCAGCTTGAACACCAATGGATAACTGGGCAGGGTGAACACCGCCATGACCATGCCCGGCGTGCCTTCGGCATGCACCAGCCGTTCCTGCGGATGCTCGTTGAAGTGTCGGAAGAAGGTTCGGTAGCGCTCGGTCTTGCCCTGCTTGGCACGTCCCAGCACCGTGTAGATCTCGTCGATCGGCTTGCCCGGCAGCAGGCTGCGCAGGAACACCACCGCGTCGCCCACGGTGCCCAGGTCAGCCTGGAAGTAGCTGCGCGACACGCCAAACAGATGGGCGACATCACGGCGCCGGGTCAGCACCGCATCGGCACGCAGGCCGCGCGCATCGTTGACCAGGGCAATCACGCATGGCGAAAAGCGATGCTCGCCGAACACGCGGCCAACCAGGTAAGCGCGGCGCTCGCGGTAGAACACCGTGTCGAGCAGTTCGATGCTGCGTACCGGCGTGTCCCCCCAATGGGCGAGGTCGTCCTGCAGGCGCACGGCGATGGCCGCCGCACAGCGCAGCTGGTGCGCATAGGGGATGTCGAAACGGTAGTCGGCCAGCACGCGTTGCAGGGCCTCCACCGGCCGCGTCGGGGAGACCGCGTAGGTATGCCGCGCGACAGGATGGGTGATTGCATCGGAGGGCTCGACGTCGAAAGCAATGAATTCCAGCGCCGGGTCCACGCCCCGGGTAGCGAACAGGCGCCGCGACAGCGTGTTGTAGAAGGTCTTGTACAGCTCGGCGTCGATCAGGCCCTGCAGCAGCCCGCTGTACTGCGCGTGCACCTGCAGCCACAGCGCACGCTCGCCGATCGCGTCACCGGCGAGGCGGCGCAACGCATCCATCTGCTCGGCGATGCACAGGTCGTACAGGGCGATGCGCTCGACCGCATCCTGTCGCGCACCAGCCCAATCGCGCTGCTCGAAGCGCTGCCGCGCCCGCGCGGTGATCGCCGCGAAGCGGGCATGGTACTGCTCGAAACCATCGCGGATGGCACCGGCGATACGCGGCGCCAGTACGGTTGCGATGACAGGCTCTGACATGCACGGCGTACCCGGGGAGGACCGTCTCCACCATACGCTGGCGTGGGGTGGCTTGTGTAGAGTCGAGCCATGCTCGACTGCTTTTGGCCGAAGTCGAGCACGGCTCGACTCTACAGAAGGCAGGGGCAGAAGCAGTCGAGCAAGCTCGACTCTACAACGCGCCGGTGGATCAGATCGCCAGTTCGGCCTCTACGTCCTGCACCTTGCGCCGCGCCAGCGCCAGGTTGGATTTGGTCCGGTCCAGCACGATGTAGAAGAACAGGCCCTTCTTCTTCGCCACCGGGCGCATGATGTGGTACGCCTTGCCCAGCGAGATCAGGATGTCCTCGATGCTGTCGTTGAGGTTCAGCGACGCGGCGGTCTTCATCTTGGCGCGGATCACTTCAGTGTTGCCGGCGGCGGCCACTTCCATGTCCATGCCGGCACCGGCTTCGCCCAGCAGCATGCCGCTTTCGTAGTCGACCAGCGCCACTGCCTGCGCGCCGTCGATGCCCATCAGTGCGTTCAACGATTCATTCAATCCAGCCACGTCGCACCCCTTGTCGATGTTGGTTCGAGCCCCTCGTTCCCCTGCGGCCGGGCTCACGATCCGCCGAGTTCGGCCAGGATCGCCTGGCCACATTCCCTGCTCTGCCACAGCACCTGGCCGATCACGCTGCGCTGGTCGCAGGCCGCCATCAGCAGCAGCGGTGCGCGCCCTTCGGCCTGGATCGCCAGCATCAGCACCTTGCCGCCCGCGGCTTCCAGCATCAGCGTCTGCAGATCGCCCAGCAGCAGTTCGCGGCCAACTGCCGCGGCCAGCGCCAGCATCGCGCTGGTCATCGCCGCCAGCCGCTCGCCGCGCCCTTCGGCACCAGCACTCACCAGCGCAAAACCATCGACGCTGGCCAGCACGACCGTGCGCACGCCTTCAACACGCTGCAGCAGATCCTGCAGCAAGGGCTGCAGGCGCTCTCGCTGGCCGGCATCAGGCAGTACCGCCGCCTGCCCGTCAGCCATGCGCCGCCACCAGTGCGTGCGCTTCCATTTCGCTCATCAGTACATCCATCAGCAGCAGTCCCTGTTCGCGGTCACGGGCATCCACGGCGAGCAGCGGCAGCGGCTGCTCGTCAAGGCAGGCACGGGCGGCCCAGTCGTCCAGTGCGGCCTGCGGTGCCTGGTCCAGGTGGGTGACCGCCACGACCAGTGCCAGGGATGAAGCGAACGGCTGCAGCACCTGCAGGTAACCTTCCAGTTCGCTGGCCAGACCGGCGCGGCGCGCATCCAGCAGCAGCACCGCGCCACGCGCGCCCTGCAGCAGGATCGGCCACAGGAAATCGAAACGCTGCTGGCCGGGTGTGCCGTAGAGACGCAGGCGTTCGCCGTTGGGCAGGTCGATGTCTGCGTAGTCCAGCGCTACGGTGGTGGAGGCCTTGTCGGCGCCGAGGCGATCACTGTTGGCCACATCCGTGTCGACCACCGCGCCAGCCGCGATGCTGCGTACCAGGGTCGACTTGCCGCTGCCCATGCCGCCCAGCACCACCACCTTGTGCTCACGCATTGCGTTCGCTCCCGCGCAGGTGCCGCCACAGGCGGGCAAGCAGGCCGTTGTCGGTGCGGGTGCCACCTGTCGCCATCAGCGGCGTCGCCGGTGCAGTCTGCAGCTGCGCGTAGCCGCACAGGTAGGCGGCATGGATGAAATCGCGCACCGCCGCAGCCGGCAAATCAAGCAGCATCACGCACTCGTCAACCGTGCACGCGCGCTTGAGCAGCAGCGAACACAGGCGGAAGCCATCATGGTCGTGGCCCAGTACGCGGAAGTCCGGCCAGCGCAGCAGCTTCACTGAAGCGCCACGCAGGCGTTCGTCCAATGCCTGCCAATGGCGGCTGCGCTGTGCCCACTGCCACAGCAGCGGTCGCAGTGGCTGGCGTGGCCGCTCACCGGCCAGCGCCTGCAGGCGTGCGGGTGTCAGCGCATCCAGTTGCAGGTGTTCGAAGGCATCGGCCAGACGCTCCACCAGCGCCGCAGCCGGTTCCTGCAGCAGCACGGCCTGGTCGTGCTCCAGATCCATCAGCAGCAGAGGCTCGCCCGCATCACTCAACAGTGCCTGCCCCTGTCGCAGCGGCAGCCGCTCGCGCAGCAGGCGGGTGATGGCGTGTGCACCATCGGCCAGACGGATCGGTGCGGGTGCGTGCATGGCCATGGGCTCCGGTGCCAACTGCATGCGGCGCAGCGCGCGGCCGATGGCACCATCGTCAAGCACGTCCTGGTGCCCATCACCGTCACGCAGCTGGCCGCCCAGGTCTTCGATCCAGCACTGCAGTCGCGGACGCTGCTGACGCATGCGCTGGGCCGCGTTGCGCAGCGCCGGCGTATCGCGGATGACCAGCAGATCGCAATCATCCAGGTCCTGGCTGCGGCGGATCTGGCCATCCGGCAGGGCCGATGCCACGCGCAGCCGCTGCAGCAGGGCCTGCTCGCCCTGGATGTCGGTTCCCACTACCAGCACGCGTGCCATCCGTGTTCCCCGTGCGGCCACCTCCCCGGTGGCCTCGCGTCGCCAAGGCTAGGGCATCGCCAGCGGCAGCCGTCGTGATCGACTGCTCAGATCGAGGGCGGTTGCAGGCTGTCTCCTATCCGTTCTGCGACGACCATCGCGGGCAAGTTTCATGCCCCTTTGACGGCATTCCGACAGCGGATGGATGTCACGGTTCTGGACCCGGGTAGATCCACGCCATGCGTGGATGAAGGGCCGCAGTAATCCTGGCCCAAAAAAAACCCGCGCCGAAGCGCGGGTTCCGGTGTCACGGCCGAGCGGCGATGGATCAGCCGCGCAGCTGCTCCAGCGCGGCGTTGAAGGTCGCGCTCGGGCGCATCGCCTTGCTGGCCTTGGCCACGTCCGGGCGGTAGTAGCCGCCGATGTCCACGGCCTTGCCCTGCACCGCGATCAGCTCGTCAACGATCTTCTGCTCGTTGTCGGTCAGCGCCTTGGCCAGCGGGGCGAAGCGTGCCTTCAGTGCGGCATCTTCGTCCTGCGCGGCCAGCGCCTGCGCCCAGTACAGCGCGATGTAGAAGTGGCTGCCACGGTTGTCGATGCCACCCAGCTTGCGCGACGGCGACTTGTCGTTGTCCAGGAACTGGCCGTTGGCTTCGTCCAGCGCCTTGGCCAGCACGCGGGCTGCGGCGTTGTCGTAGCGGTTGCCCAGGTGTTCCAGCGACGCGGCCAAGGCCAGGAATTCGCCCAGCGAATCCCAGCGCAGGTAGTCCTCTTCAACGAACTGCTGCACGTGCTTCGGGGCCGAACCACCGGCGCCGGTCTCGAACAGGCCGCCACCGGCCATCAGCGGCACGATCGACAGCATCTTGGCGCTGGTGCCCAGCTCCATGATCGGGAACAGGTCGGTCAGGTAGTCGCGCAGCACGTTGCCGGTCACCGAGATGGTGTCCTCGCCCTTGCGGATGCGGTCCAGCGAGAACGCGGTGGCTTCCACCGGCGGAAGGATGCGGATATCCAGGCCGCTGGTGTCGTGGTTCTTCAGGTACTGCTCGACCTTGGCGATGACCTGCGCGTCGTGGGCGCGGGCGGCATCGAGCCAGAACACGGCCGGGGTGCTGCTCAGGCGGGCGCGTTCGACGGCCAGCTTGACCCAGTCCTGGATCGGCGCGTCCTTGGTCTGGCACATGCGCCAGATGTCACCGGCTTCCACGGCGTGCTCGAACACCACGGTGCCGGCATCGTCAGTGACCTTGACCACGCCATCAGCAGCGATCTGGAAGGTCTTGTCGTGCGAGCCGTACTCTTCGGCCTTCTGCGCCATCAGGCCGACGTTCGGCACCGAACCCATGGTGGCCGGGTCGAAGGCGCCGTGCGCCTTGCAGTCGTCGATGACGGCCTGGTACACACCGGCGTAGCAGCGATCCGGAATGACCGCCTTGGTGTCCTGCAGCTTGCCTTCGGCGTTCCACATCTTGCCGGAGTCGCGGATCATCGCCGGCATCGAGGCATCGACGATCACGTCGCTCGGCACGTGCAGGTTGGTGATGCCCTTGTCCGAGTTGACCATGGCCACGCCCGGACGCTGTGCGTACTCGGCGGCGAGGTCGGCTTCGATCGCAGCGCGGGTGGCTTCCGGCAGCGACGGCAGGCGTGCGGCCAGGTCACCGATGCCGTTGTTGGCATCGAAACCCGCCTGCTTGAGCACGTCGGCGTGCTTGGCCAGCACGTCCTTGTAGAACTCGTTGACCGCCACGCCGAACATGATCGGGTCGGAGACCTTCATCATGGTCGCCTTCAGGTGCAGCGAGAACAGCACGCCCTGGGCCTTGGCATCGGCGATCTGCTCGCCGATGAAGGCGGCCAGTGCCTTGCGGCTCATGACGGCGGCGTCGACGATCTCGCCGGCCTTGACCGCGGTCTTTTCCTTCAGCACGACGGTGCTGCCGTCCTTGCCGTGGAAGGTGATCTTCAGCGAACCGGCGTTGGCCAGGGTGGCCGACTTTTCGCTGCCGTAGAAATCACCGGCGGCCATGTGCGCGACGTGCGACTTCGAATCCGACGCCCAGGCGCCCATGCGGTGCGGGTGCTTGCGCGCATAGTTCTTCACCGACAGCGGTGCGCGGCGGTCGGAGTTGCCTTCGCGCAGCACCGGGTTCACCGCGCTGCCCTTGACCTTGTCATAGCGCGCCTTGTAGTCGCGCTGCTGGTCGTCAGCCGGGGTTTCCGGGTAATCCGGCAGCGGATAGCCCTGGTCCTGCAGTTCCTTGATGGCCGCCTTCAGCTGCGGCACCGAGGCGGAGATGTTCGGCAGCTTGATGATGTTGGCGTCCGGGGTGGTCGCCAGCTGGCCCAGCTCGGCCAGGTCGTCGCTGACCTTCTGCGCGTCGCTCAGCAGTTCCGGGAACAGCGACAGGATGCGGCCGGACAGCGAGATGTCACGGGTTTCCACCACGATGCCGGCAGTGGCGGTGTAGGCACCAACGATCGGCAGCAGCGACTGGGTGGCCAGGAACGGTGCTTCGTCGGTCAGCGTGTAGAGGATCTTGGACATGGGGGACTTGGACTCTGTAGCAATGCTCAGGGGAAGGCCGGCGCCAGCGCCGGGCCACGTGCAACCGTGTCGCGCGCGGGGCCGGGCCCCACGCTTTCCCCCGTCGCCGTCAGGGTGGGCGCGCGGCGGGGAAACCCCTGCATTGTCGCGTTTTCAGCCGCGCGGGGCAAAGCCACGCCATACGCGGCGGTACTGCATGCCGGCAACGCTGTGATCCATCCACGCTTGGTGTGGATGAAGCGCGGCCCGGTTGTCAGTAGATCCACGCCATGCGTGGATGGGGCCAACCGCCGCTCAATAAAAAAGGACGCAGCCTCGCGGCTGCGTCCATCGTGAGCCCTGCCGGGAGAGAGTCGGCAGGACTTACTTGACCTCGAACTCCTGCGGCGTTCCGGCCGCCTTGCCATCGACGGTGACTTCGGCGCGGTACTTGCCGGCCGGCCAGCCCTTTGCATTCTTGAACGTGACGTTGGTGGTTTCCGCGCCACTGGAGTTCAGGGTGGCGTTCTGTTCGCCGGCCACCTGGCCGTCCTGGTAGGTCAGCTTCGCGCCAACGGTGACGTTGTTGGCAGCGCCGTCGGTCTTGACCGAGACGATGACGTCATCCTTCGGTGCGAACAATGCTGTCGTCGCAACCGACTTGTCGGCGGCTGCGGTCTTGCCGACGGTGACGGCCGAGACGCTGACGGCAGCGGCTTCTGCCATCGGCGGCGGTGCGCCGGTCATCGGCGCCGGGGCCGGCTCAGCCGGCGCGGTCGCTGCCGGAGCGGCATTGCTGTCGGTCGACTCTTCCTTCTTCTTGCAACCGACCAGGGCAACGCTGCCCAGCAGGGCGGCGATCAGGGCGGTCTGGAGCGGGGTGGTCTTGATCATTCGGGGTTCCTCCCAGGGATTGTCGGACGGCGTTCGATCGCCGGCTTACTTCGGCGGCAGTTTCAGGGTCTGGCCCGGGAAGATCTTGTCCGGGTCATCAAGCACATCGCGGTTGGCTTCGAAGATCTTCTTCCAGGCGTTGGCATCGCCCAGGTGCTGCTTGGCGATCTTCGACAGCGAGTCACCCTTCTGCACGGTGTAGGTGCCGCCGCTCACAACGTCGGCGGTGCTGTCCACCGAAGCGCTCACGCCGGAGAAGTCCGCCTTCGGCACCTGTTCGGCGGTACTGTCGACGCTGGCACTGACGCCGGAGAAATCGGCTTTCTTCTCGGTACTCATCCACAACTCCCGTCTGCATGACTACGTGGTTCGCACGGTGCCATGGCGGTTGTTAAATGGGGATGGTGCAGATGTGAAGCCACCCCCGGGGGCGGCTGAACAATCGGGAGAGCCGGTGCCCGGTAGTGCCGGCCGCTCGCCGGCTTGCCCTGGCCCGGGACGCGGGTTCCTTGCGGTTGCCGGTCAGCGGCCGGCACTACCCGTAACCGCCTGCGGCGGTTATTGCCGCAGTTCGCGGTAGGTCGCGGCCGGGGCGGCGATGCCAGGGCTGGCGCGCCAGGGGTTGATGTCCAGGCCACCACGGCGGGTATAGCGGGCCTCCACTTCCAGCCACTGCGGCTGGCAGCGGGCGGACACTTCGCTGAAGATCCGCTCAACGCACTGCTCGTGGAACTCGGCGTGCTCGCGGTAGCTGACCAGGTAGCGCAGCAGGCCCGCGCGGTCGATCTTCGGCCCACGGTAACGCAGGCTGACCGTTGCCCAGTCCGGCTGGCCGGTGACCGGGCAGTTGGACTTCAGCAGCGACGAGACCAGGGTCTCCTCCACCACCTCGCCTGCATCAGCGGCGAGGAAGTCCGCCTGCGGCGGACCGTAGCAGTCGATCTCCACGTCCAGCCCGTCGATGGATTCACCGAGCGGCGTCTCGCGCAGGCCCGGCAGGCCGAACTCGACCTGGACCGGCGCACCGGCGCAGGCTGACAGGTCGGCTACCAGGCGCTCGCGCAGTGCCTCGGCGCTGTCGACGCGGGTGCTGTTGAGGGAGTTGAGGTACAGCTTGAACGACTTCGATTCGATCAGGCGCGGCGAGGTGCACGGCACCTGCACGGTGGCGACGGCGACCTGCGGCTTGCCACGCGGGTCGAGCCAGCTCAGCTCGAAGGCATGCCAGCGGTCATGGCCGACGAACGGCAGCGCGGCGTCATCGAGGCCGATCTCGGCGCGGGCACCGCTGCGGGGGATGGGAAACAGCAGGCCGGGATCGTACTGCGACGGGTAACTGACCTCGCGACCGAGGCTGGAATCCTGTGGGGTGTTCATGGGGCCATTGTATCGCGCCGGGCGCGGGCCTTCGGCCGGGACGGCCAACGGCGGAGCCCCTCCGTGGTGGTTCAGGGCAGTATCTCGGGGTCGGGGGGGGGTGGGTTGGCTGGGGGCCGCTGCAAGTACGTCCATGTAAGCTCGGTCGCCGCATCCATGCGGCTCACGCCCCCAGCCAACCCACCCTCCCGGCCACGGACAATTTCCCGCGCCACCACGGGAAAGATCAGGAAAATCAAGATCAAAAGCAGAAACCGATCCTTCAGAAATTCCTGATATCCGCCATCCACGCCAGCGTGTCGACCAAGGTCGACACCTACCAACAGCCGCGTGAACCTGTCGGGGGCGGGGCGATGTGGGCCTGCAGGACCGTTGGCGCCATGGATGGCGCCATCGAGCCCCCATGGACGGGTTTACGGCGTGTCCTGCAGGCCCACACCGCCCCGCCCAACCAACAGAAATCCAGCACCGCTTTTGCCGTTGACGTTGCCGTTGCTTCGGCGGGTGCAGGGCGCAGCCCTGCCGGAAACCCTCAGCCAGCAGGAGTGCCGGCACCGTTCAAGTAATCCAGGCTCACCTGCAGCAGCGCGCGCAGTCCCACATCCAGCGCCTTCTCATCCAGCAGGAACTTCGGTGAATGATTCGCCGGTGCCGTCGCCGGGTCGATGCCCACGCTGGTCGAACCGACGAAGAAGAACATCCCCGGCACTTCCTTCGCGTACAGCGAGAAATCCTCCGCACCCATCTGCAGCGGTGGCTCGTACACGTTGTCCTTGCCCACCACTGCCTGCAGGCTCGGCAGCATCTTCGCGGTCAGCGCCGGGTCGTTCACCGTGGCCGGATTGCCCTCTGACTCGTAGATGTCCGTCACCGCCTTGGCACCGTGCGCGGCGGCGGTGTGCTCGGCCACGTTGCGCAGGTCGGCGAAGATCTGCTGCCGCATGCCTTCGTCGAAGGTACGGATGGTGCCGACCATTTCCACTTCATCCGGAATGATGTTGTAGCGGATGCCCCCGTTGATCGCGCCGAAGGTCAGCACCGCCGGCTGCTTGGACAGGTTCGCGCGGCGGCTGACGATGGTCTGCGCGGTGCCGACCAGGTCAGCGGTAGCCACGATCGGATCAACACCGTTCCACGGCGCCGAGCCATGCGTCTGGCGACCGATCACCTTGATCCCGAAACGATCCGAGGCGGCCATCAGCGGGCCACCGCGCACCGCGATCTGCCCAGCCTGCACGCTGGAGAACACATGCAGGCCAAACACGGCTTCCGGCTTGAAATCAGCGAACAGGCCTTCCTTCAGCATCAGGGCAGCACCACCCTCTTCCGGCGGCGGTGCCCCCTCTTCGGCCGGCTGGAAGATCAGCATCACCTGGCCCGGCAGATCCTTCTTCATCGACACCAGTGCCTCGGCCACGCCGAGCAGGGTGGCGGTGTGCGCGTCATGGCCGCAGGCATGCATCACGCCCACGGTCTGCCCGCGGTACTGGTCAGTGGCCTTCGAGGCGAACGGCAGGCCGGTCTGTTCGGTCACCGGCAGCGCGTCCATGTCCGCGCGCATGGCGATCTTCGGCCCGGGCTTGCCGCCTTCGATGATCGCCACCACGCCGTGGTGGGCGATGCCGGTCTTCGGCTTCAGGCCCATCGCACGCAGGCGCTTGGCGACCTCGGCCGAGGTGCGCACCTCACGGTTGGACAGTTCCGGGTGCTGGTGGAAGTCGCGCCGCCATTCCACCACCTTGGCCTGCAGCCGCTGGGCGGCAGCGGTCACCTCCGGGCGCTGCCCGTCCTGGGCGTGGGCAAGAGCCGGCAAGGCCAGCAGCAGGGCGGACAGCAGCAACGAACGGCGCATCACGATCTCCACGGCAGGGGGTTCCAGCTGAATGTAGGGCAACACCGCCGCTACGGGAACCTCCGCGGCCGGATCCGGTCTTAGCGCCCGTCCCATCCGTCATGCAGGAAACGTGATGTGGCGCAGGTATGCTTTGCGCATTGCCAACCGGGGCCGTGCCCCGTCCAGCCCTCTTGGAGTCCTTGAATGTCACGTGTTTGGAAGATCGTGCTGCTGGTCGTGGCGGTACTGGTGCTGGCCGTGGTCGGCCTGCGCGTACTCGGCGGGGGCAAGGACAAGGCCGGTAGCCCGGCGGCAGCTGCGCGCCAGGGCGGTGAAGACCCGGATGCCGGCCCGGTGCCGGTGACCGTGGTGGATGCGGCACGCCAGGACGTGCCGGTCTATGCCAGCGCGCTGGGTACGGTGACCGCAATGAACACCGTCACCGTCAGCCCGCAGGTTGGCGGCCAGCTGATGAGCCTGAATTTCCGCGAAGGCCAGGAAGTGAAGAAGGGCGATGTGCTGGCGGTGATCGACCCGCGCACCGCCCAGGCCAGCTATGACCAGGCCGTGGCCTCCAAGCGCCAGAACGAGGCGCTGCTGGCCACCGCGCGTTCCAACTACCAGCGCTCGAACGCGCCGGAGTATCGCCAGTTCGTCGCCAAGACCGATCTGGATACACAGCGAAACCAAGTGGCACAGTACGAAAGCGCAGTCGCGGCGAACGAGGCCAGCATGCGTTCGGCGCAGGTGCAGTTGCAGTACACCAAGGTCACCGCGCCGATCACCGGCATCGCCGGCATCCGCGCGGTCGACGCCGGCAACGTGGTCAACGCCGGCACCGCGCTGGTCACGCTGACCCAGATCCATCCGATCCACGTGCTGTTCAACCTGCCCGAGCGCCAGCTCGGCGATGTGCGCCAGGCACAGGCCGCCGGTGCGGTACCCGTCGCGGCACTGGACCGCGCCGATTCGCACGTGCTGTCCGGCGACGGCAAGCTCGACGTGGTCGACAACCTGATCAGTGCCGACAGCGGCACGTTCAAGGCGCGCGCGATCTTCGACAACACCGACAACGGCCTGTGGCCGGGCCAGTTCGTCAACGTGCGCATGCAGCTGCGCACGATTGCCGGTGGCGTGGTCATTCCGACCCAGGCGGTGCTGCGTGGCCCGGACGGCGAGTACGTCTATGTGGTGCAGGGCGACAACACGGTGAAGATGCAGACCGTGCGCAGCGGCGTGGAAGTGGGTGACAGCCAGGTGCAGATCGCCGAGGGCCTGAAGGGCGGCGAGCGGGTGGTCAGTGAAGGCCAGTTCCGCTTGAAGCCGGGCAGCAAGGTCACCGCGCTGAAGCCGGGCGAAACCCCGGCGGTGCCGACCGAAGCCGAGCTGAAGGCCGCCGAGCAGAAGAACGGCGGCGGTGGCCGTCGTGGCGGCGGCCCGCGCTGAGCGCAGGCTACCGACCTCCCTCGCGCCGGCAAGCCTGCCGGCGCCGACATTGAAGTGCCAGCAAGGATCAGTCCGTGGGCTTTTCGACGATCTTCATCCGCCGCCCCATCGCCACCTCGCTGCTGATGGCGGGCCTGTTGCTGCTGGGCATCCTCGGTTACCGCAAGCTGCCGGTGTCGGCGCTGCCGGAAATCGATGCGCCCAGCCTGGTGGTCACCACCCAGTATCCCGGCGCCAACGCCACCACCATGGCCTCGCTGGTCACCACGCCGCTGGAGCGCCAGTTCGGGCAGATCTCCGGGCTGGAGCTGATGACCTCCGACTCGTCGGCCGGGTTGTCCACGATCATCCTGCAGTTCTCGATGGACCGGAACATCGACATTGCCGCGCAGGACGTGCAGGCGGCGATCCGCCAGGCCACCCTGCCCTCGTCGCTGCCCTACCAGCCGGTCTACAACCGGGTGAATCCAGCCGACGCGGCCATCGTCACCCTGAAACTGACCTCTGACACGCGCCCGCTGCGCGACGTCAACAACTACGCCGACTCGATCCTGGCCCAGCGCCTGTCGCAGGTGCAGGGCGTGGGCCTGGTCTCGATCGCCGGCAACGTGCGCCCGGCCGTGCGCATCCAGGTCAATCCGGCCCAGCTGTCGAACATGGGCCTGACCCTGGAGCAGCTGCGCAGCGCGCTGACCCAGGCCAACGTCAACGCGCCGAAGGGTTCGCTGAACGGCAAGACCCAGTCCTACAGCATCGGTACCAACGACCAGCTCACCAGTGCCGCCGAGTACCGCGACACCATCATCAGCTACAAGAACGGACGTCCCGTGCGTTTGTCCGACGTGGCCGAAGTGGTTGATGGCGTAGAGAACGACCAGCTGGCCGCCTGGGCCGATGGCAAGCCGGCGGTGCTGCTGGAAGTGCGCCGCCAGCCCGGCGCCAACATCGTGCAGACCGTCGAGCGCATCCGCGCGATCCTGCCGCAGCTGCAGGGCGTGCTGCCAGCCGACGTGCACCTGGAGATCTTCAACGACCGTACCGAGACCATCCGCGCCTCGGTGCATGAGGTGCAGTTCACCCTGATCCTGACCATCGGCCTGGTGGTGGCGGTGATCTTCGTGTTCCTGCGCCGCCTGTGGGCCACGATCATTCCCTCGGTGGCGGTGCCGTTGTCGCTGGCCGGCACCTTCGCGGTGATGGCCTTTGCCGGCATGTCGCTGGACAACCTCTCGCTGATGGCGCTGGTGGTGGCCACCGGCTTCGTGGTCGACGATGCGATCGTGATGATCGAGAACATCGTGCGTTACATCGAGCAGGGCAAGAGTGGCAAGGAAGCGGCCGAAATCGGTGCGCGCCAGATCGGCTTCACCGTGCTGTCGCTGACCGTTTCGCTGGTGGCGGTGTTCCTGCCGCTGCTGCTGATGCCCGGCGTCACCGGCCGCCTGTTCCACGAGTTCGCGTGGGTGCTGAGCATCGCCGTCGTGCTGTCGATGCTGATCTCGCTGACGCTGACCCCGATGATGTGCGCCTACCTGCTCAAGCCCGACGCCTTGCCCGAAGGCGAGGACGCACATGAGCGTGCGGCGGCGGCCGGCAAGCAGAACCTGTGGACGCGCACCGTCGGCCTGTACGAGCGCAGTCTGGACTGGGTGCTGGACCACCAGCGCCTGACCCTGGCCGTGGCCGGCGGCGCACTGGTGCTGACCGTGCTGCTGTACGTGCTGATTCCCAAGGGCCTGCTGCCCGAACAGGACACCGGCCTGATCACCGGCGTGGTCCAGGCTGACCAGAACATCGCCTTCCCGCAGATGGAGCAGCGCACCAAGCAGGTGGCCGAAGCGCTGCGCCAGGACCCGGACGTGACCGGCGTGTCAGCCTTCATCGGCGCGGGCAGCATGAACCCCACGCTCAACCAGGGCCAGCTGTCGATCGTGCTGAAGGAACGCGGCGAGCGCGACGGCCTGGACAAGATCCTGCCGCGCCTGCAGAAGGCCGTCGCCGGTATTCCGGGCGTGGCCCTGTACCTGAAGCCGGTCCAGGACGTGACGCTGGATACCCGCGTGGCCGCCACCGAGTACCAGTACTCGCTGTCGGACGTCGATCCGGCGACCGTGGCCACCCAGGCCACACGCCTGACCGAAGCGCTGCGCAAGCGCCCGGAACTGGCCGACGTCGACAACAACCTGTCCAACCAGGGCCGCGCGCTTGAACTGAACATCGACCGCGACAAGGCCAGCGTGCTGGGCGTGCCGATGCAGACCATCGACGACACCCTCTACGATGCGTTCGGCCAGCGCCAGATCTCGACCATCTTCACCGAACTCAACCAGTATCGGGTTGTGCTGGAAGTGGCGCCGGAGTTCCGCACCAGCACCGCGCTGATGGAACAGCTGGCCGTTGCCTCCAATGGTGCCGGTGCACTGACCGGCACCAATGCCACCAGTTTCGGCCAGGTCACCTCGTCGAACTCATCGACGGCTACCGGCATCGGCGCGCAGAACACCGGTATCACCGTCGGCGCGGGCAGCATCATTCCGCTGTCGGCACTGGCCGAAGGCAAGGTCAGCAGTGCGCCGCTGGTGGTCAGCCATCAGCAGCAACTGCCGGCAGTGACGGTCTCGTTCAACGTGGCGCCGGGCTATTCGCTGTCCGAAGCCGTGCGTGCAATCCAGGAGACCAAGGACAGCCTGGACATGCCCACCCACCTGCATGCCGAATTCATCGGCAAGGCCGCCGAATTCACCGGCAGCCAGACCGATGTGGTGTGGCTGCTGCTGGCCTCGCTGGTGGTGATCTACATCGTGCTGGGCGTGCTCTACGAGAGCTACATTCACCCGATCACGATCATCTCCACGCTGCCGCCGGCCGGTGTCGGCGCGCTGCTGGCACTGATGCTGTGCGGGCTGAGCCTGTCCGTGGACGGCATCGTCGGCATCGTGCTGCTGATCGGCATCGTCAAGAAGAACGGCATCATGATGGTGGACTTCGCGATCGAGGCGCGCCGCGCCGGCGCCAACGCGCATGAAGCGATCCGCCGCGCCTGCCTGCTGCGCTTCCGCCCGATCATGATGACCACCGCCGCGGCCATGCTCGGCGCGCTGCCGTTGGCACTGGGCACCGGCATCGGTTCGGAACTGCGCCGCCCGCTGGGCATCGCCATCGTCGGTGGCCTGCTGCTGTCGCAGCTGGTCACCCTGTACACCACGCCGGTGATCTACCTGTATATGGAGCGCTTCTCCGAATGGCTGGCCCGCCGCCGCGAGCAGCGCGCACTGCGCGACGGTTCGCTGCAGGAGCCGCAGGCATGATCCACGCCCCGCTGCTGCGGGGGGCCGCACGATGAACCTGTCCGGCCCCTTCATCCGCCGTCCGATCGGCACCGCGCTGCTGGCCATCGGCCTGTTCATGGTCGGCCTGATCTGCTATCTGCGGCTGGGCGTGTCGGCACTGCCGAACATCGAGATCCCGGTGATCTTCGTGCACGCCAGCCAGTCCGGTGCCGATGCGGCAACCATGGCCTCCACGGTCACCGCGCCGCTGGAACGTCATCTCGGCCAGCTGCCGGGCATCGACCGCATGCGCTCGTCGAGCTCGGAAGGCAGCTCGCTGGTGTTCATGATCTTCCAGAGCGGCCACAACATCGATTCGGCCGCGCTGGACGTACAAACTGCGATCAATTCGGCGCAGGCCGACCTGCCCTCGGGCATGGGCTCGCCGATGTACCAGAAGGCGAACCCGAACGACGACCCGGTGATCGCCATCGCGCTGACTTCGCAGACGCAGTCGGCCGACGAGCTGTACAACGTCGCCGATTCGCTGCTGGCGCAGCGCATCCGCCAGATCAGCGGTGTTGCTTCGGTCGACATCGCCGGTGCCTCGACGCCGGCGGTGCGTGTGGACGTCAACCTGCGCCTGATGAACGCACTCGGCCTGACCGCCGATGACCTGCGCAACGCGGTGCGTGCGGCCAACGTGACCTCACCCACCGGCTTCCTCAGCGATGGCAACACCACCACCGCGATCATCGCCAACGATTCGGTGGCACGCGCCGCCGACTTCGCCGACCTGGTGGTCAAGACCCAGGGCGATGGCCGGGTGATCCGGCTGAAGGACATCGCCAACGTCTACGACGGCCAGCAGGATGCCTACCAGGCGGCGTGGTTCGACCACAAGCCGGCGGTGGTGATGTACGTGTTCACCCGCGCCGGCGCCAACATCGTGGAGACCGTGGACCGGGTCAAGGCACAGATCCCCGCGCTGCGCGACTACCTGCAGCCGGGCACCACGATGACGCCGTACTTCGACCGTACGCCGACCATCCGCTCGTCGCTGCATGAAGTGCAGATCACTCTGCTGATCAGCCTGGCGATGGTGGTGCTGACCATGGCGCTGTTCCTGCGCCGGCTGGCACCCACGCTGATCGCCGCAGTGACCGTGCCGCTGTCGCTGGCCGGTGCCGCGCTGGTGATGTACGTGATGGGTTTCACCCTGAACAACCTGAGCCTGCTGGCGCTGGTGATCGCGATCGGCTTCGTGGTCGACGATGCGATCGTGGTGATCGAGAACATCATGCGCCACCTCGACGAAGGCATGCCGCGGATGCAGGCAGCGCTGACCGGCGCGCGCGAGATCGGCTTCACCATCGTCTCGATCACCGCCTCGCTGGTGGCGGTGTTCATCCCGCTGCTGTTCGCCAGCGGCATGATGGGCGCGTTCTTCCGCGAGTTCACCGTCACCCTGGTGGCGGCCATCGTGGTCTCGATGATCGTCTCGCTGACCCTGACCCCGGCGCTGTGCAGCCGCTTCCTCAGCGCCCACGACCACACGGCGCCGCCGTCGCGCTTCGGCCGTTGGCTGGATGCCGGCCACGAGCGCATGCTGCGCATCTACACCGTGTTCCTGGATTTCTCGCTGCGCCATGCGCTGCTGCTGTCGCTGACGCCGCTGCTGCTGATCGGTGCCACCGTCTTCCTGTTCGGCGCGGTGAAGAAGGGCGCGTTCCCGCCGCAGGACACCGGCCTGATCTGGGGCCGCGCCAACTCCAGCGCCACCGTTTCCTTCGAGGACATGGTCGCCCGCCAGCGCCGCATCACCGACATGCTGATGGCCGACCCGGCGGTGAAGACCGTGGGTGTGCGCCTGGGCAGCGGTCGCCAGGGCTCCAGCGCACAGTTCAACGTCGAGCTGAAATCACGCAAGGAAGGCCGCCGCGAAACCACCGCACATGCCCTGGCGCGACTGAGCGCCAAGGCCGACCGCTACCCCGACCTGCAGCTGCGCCTGCGCGCGATCCAGGACCTGCCCAGCAACGATGGCGGTGGCTCCAGCCAGGGCGCGCAGTACCGCATCTCGCTGCAGGGCAATGACCTGGCGTCACTGCAGGAATGGCTGCCCAAGCTGCAGGCGGAGCTGAAGAAGAACCCGAAGCTGCGCGACGTCGGCACCGATGTGGACAATGCCGGGCTGCGCCAGAACATCGAGATCGACCGTGCCAAGGCCGCCCGCCTGGGTGTTTCGGTCGGCGCCATCGACGGCGCTCTGTACGGTGCGTTCGGCCAGCGCCAGATCTCGACCATCTATTCGGACATCAACCAGTACAGCGTGGTGGTCAACGCCCTGCCCTCGCAGACCGCTACGCCGGCGGCGCTGGACGAGGTGCATGTGCGTGCGCGCAACGGCGACATGGTGCCGCTCACGGCGGTGGCCAAGCAGGTGCCGGGGCTGGCGCCTTCGCAGATCACCCATGAGAACCAGTACACGACGATGGACCTCAGCTACAACCTGGCGCCGAACGTGAGCATGGGCGAGGCCAAGGCGATCATCGACGCGACCGTGGCCGGCATGCGCATGCCCGGCGACATCCGCCTGGCTGATGACGCCGGCTTCGGCTTCAACTCCGACCCCAGCGACATGCTGATCCTGGTGTTTGCCGCGATCCTGACCGTGTACCTGGTGCTGGGCATGCTGTACGAGAGCCTGATCCACCCGGTCACCATCCTGTCCACGCTGCCGGCGGCGGGCGTGGGTGCGCTGCTGGCGTTGTTCGGCACCAATACCGAACTATCGGTGATCTCGATGATCGCGCTGGTGCTGCTGATCGGCATCGTCAAGAAGAACGCGATCATGATGATCGACTTCGCGCTGGTGGCGCAGCGCGAACATGGGCTGGCACCGCGCGAAGCGGCACGCGAGGCCAGCATCGTGCGCTTCCGCCCGATCATGATGACCACGATGGTGGCGATCCTGGCGGCGGTTCCGCTGGCGATCGGCCTCGGCGAAGGGTCCGAGCTGCGGCGTCCGCTGGGTATCGCGATGATCGGCGGCCTGCTGTTCTCGCAGAGCCTGACCCTGCTCAGCACGCCGGCGCTGTACGTGATCTTCTCCTGCCTGGCCGAGCGCTGGCGGGCACGTCGCGCACGCAGGCGCGAAGCGAAGCTGCTCAAGCGCGCGCAACGGGCGTAGAAGGGCCCATCCACGCAGGGCGTGGATCTACTGGTAGCGCCGGCCGCTGGCCGGCGTTCTCCGTACAGCCAATCTGCCGGCCAGCGGCCGGCACTACCGTGGGAGCGGATGGTGGGTACGAACCGTGGGCACGGATGGTGGGTGCGGACCGTGGGTGCGGACCGTGGGTGCGGACCGTGGGCACGGATGGTGGGTGCGGACCGTTGGTCCGCATACCTCCGGGTTTGACGCACGGTAACGAAAAGAGAACAATTCTCATCCAGCCATGGTCCTGCGCCCCTTCGCGGCGCCCCGCTGCCATCTCCGGCCAGCCTGCGTGATCCCAGCCACTGCCCCTTCCCCCAACCGTGGGCGGATGGCCTGTGGCCGTCCGTCGAGGACCACCATCGATGCTGCCTTCCCGTTCTCCCCGCCTGGCCCTGCTGGCCATCGCCCTGTCAGCCGCCTGCGCTGCCCATGCCGAAGCGCCGGCCGTCAGCCGTAACGCCACCGATCTGGATGCGGTGAAGGTCACCGCCGAACGCACCCATACCGACGCTGGCGCACTGGGCGACCGCGCCCTGCGCGACACTCCGTTCGCGATCACCGCTGTTGGCCGCGAGCAGATCGAGCAGCGCCAGGTGGTCTCGCTGGGCGAAGCCTTCCTGCTCGACCCTTCGGTCAGCACCCAGGTCAGCGCCTATGCCAGTGGCTGGAGCTCGCCCATCCGCAACCGCGGTCTGGAGCTGAACTACGACAGCTACCGGGTCAATGGCCTGCAGGTCTCTTCCTGGGGCACCGAATGGCCGCTGGAAGTGATGGAACAGGTCGATCTGCTGAAAGGCCCGGGCGGATTCCTGTATGGCTTCGGCACCCCCGGCGGCATCGTCAACTACATCACCAAGAAGCCGACGGACACGCCCACCTTCTCCGCCCAGCTGGGCTGGCGCGAACAGGGCATCGTCAGCGGCGGCATCGACGTTGGCGGCCGCTTCGGCAACGAGCAGATGTTCGGCTACCGCTTCAACGCCTTCCAGGAAAGAGGCGAGACCTTCAATGGCGGACACGTCGATCGCAAGGTTGGCGCACTGTCGCTGGACGCGCGCCTGAGCGATGCGCTCACCTGGACCTTCGACGGTGTGTTCCAGTCGCGCGACCTGCGCGAGGAATCGCCGCAGTACTACTTCCGTGGCCTGACCTCGTTGCCGCGGCCGATCGCCGGAGATACCGACAACAGCGTGCCCGGCACCTACTACGACACACGCTCCAGCCTGCTGTCGACCGGCTTGAACTGGCAGATCAACAGCGACTGGAAAGCCAGCCTGAGTTACGGCGTCACCACCTCGTGGAATGACGTCAACAAGATCTTCGCCTACATCGACGATCTCAACGGCGACTACGACGTCAACGTCTACGAACTGGGTGGCAAGAGCGAGTGGAAGCTGGCCCAGGCGATGCTGCAGGGCAGCTTCCGCACCGGCCCCCTTCAGCATCAGGTGGTGGCGGGCATCAGCCACCAGACCGGACTGGGCTGGGACCGCCCCTACGAGTGGAACCTGATTGGCCGCGCCAACCTGTACCAGCGCCATGCCATCCGCCACGACGCCGTTGGTTCGCGGGTGATGACCCGCGGCGACGAGACGGTGCAGCAGGCGGTGTTCGCAAGCGATACGGTGAACCTCGGCAACGGCTGGTCGGTGCTGGTGGGCTGGCGCTACAACGACTTCGAAACCAAGGGGCGGTACCACACCTACCCGGTCACCCCGACCTACGCCGTGATGTTCAAGCCCAGCGAGGCGGTCACCCTCTACGCCAGCTACATCGAGTCGCTCGAAGCGGGCAGCCGCGTAGGCAACAGCTACATCAACGCCGGTGACGTGCTCGATCCCACCATCAGCAAGCAGTACGAGATCGGGGCCAAGGTCGAAGCGGCGCGTTGGAATGCGAACGTGGCCGCGTTCCGGCTGGAACGTGGTGCCAACATCGATGAGCTCACGCCGGCCGGCAAGCGCCTGGTGCAGGACGGCATCACGCTGTACGAAGGCATTGAAGCCAGTGCCGACCTGCACCTCAACGATGCACTGACCGTCGGCGGCGGCGTCACCTGGCTGGATCCGACCTACGACAAGCTGTCCCCGGGCAGCGCCGCACAGGAAGGCAACCGTACCGCCGGTGCTGCGCGCTGGAGCGGGGTACTGCACGCCACCTACCAGCTGCCGTGGGTAGACGGCTTGGAAACCTATGCCGCCGTGCGCTACTACGGCGATGTCTGGTACGACGCCGACAACACCCTGAAGCTGCCTGACTACACGCTGGTGAATGCAGGCATCGGCTATCGCCTGCTGGCGTCCGGCCATCCGGTGACCCTGCGTGCCAGCGTCGAGAACCTGGCCAACCGGAAGTACTGGTCCAACGCCGGCGCCGGCCTGCCGCGCACGTTCGCGGTGAGCGTGCGCTGGGAGATGTAAGGTGCCGGTCCCCGCCGTCCATGCGGACGACGGGCCCGCACATGGACGGTGGGTGCGGACCGTTGGTCCGCACTCCATATTTCACCCCACACCCGCAATAATGGTGGGAGACCCTTCCACCGAGCCTGCATGCCCGCCCGCGAATCCCGCCTCAGCCGCCTGTGGGCCCACGAAAAGGCCAGTTATGGCCTTCGGGTGTTCATCGCCCTGACCGCAGCGCTTGCCGTGTGCTGGCAGCTGGACGCGCTCACTGCCCTGCCCGGCGTGTTCCTCGGCATCATTGCCAGCGCCATCGCCGAGACCGATGACAACTGGTGGGGCCGTACCAAGGCGGTACTGCTGTCGCTGCTGTGCTTCTGCCTCGCCGCCGCTTCGGTGATCTGGCTGTTCCCCTGGCCATGGATCTTCATCGGCGCGCTGGCGCTGTCCACCTTCGGGTTGACCCTGCTGGGTGCGCTCGGCGAGCGCTACGCGTCCATCGCCCAGGCCACGGTAACGCTGGCGATCTACACCATGATCGGGCTGGAGCAGCATGGCGCCAGCGACCTGCACAGCGCGCTGGACGCGGTCAGCCACCTGCTGGCCGGTGCGGTCTGGTACGGCCTGCTGTCGATCCTGTGGACCGCGCTGTTTGCCAACCGACCGGTGCGCGAACGGGTGGCGCGCCTGTATGTGGAACTGGGCCGCTACCTGCAGCTGAAGGCCGCGCTGTTCGAACCGGTGCGCGAGGCCGACCTGCAGCGTCGCCAGCTGGACCTGGCCGAACAGAACCGGCGCGTGGTCGGTGCGCTCAACGAAGCCAAGACCGCGATCCTGGCCCGCTTCGGCCGTTCCGGGCGGCCCGGCGTGAACTCCGGCCTGTACCTGCGCCTCTACTACATGGCACAGGATTTCCACGAGCGCGCCAGCTCCTCGCACTACCCGTACGGTGCGCTGGTCGATGCCTTCTTCCACAGCGATGTGCTGTACCGCTGCCAGCGCCTGCTCGACCTGCAGGGGCAGGCCTGCGCACGGCTGGGCGAGGCGATCCGCCTGCGCCGTCCGTTCGTGTATGGCGAAAGCAACCAGCAGGCCGGGCGCGACCTGGCCGATGCGCTGGCCTATCTGCGCGACCAGCAGCGGCCGCAGTGGCAGCGACTGCTTGGCTCGCTGGATCTGCTGGTGCACAACCTGCGCAGCATCGAGCGCCGCCTGCTGGATGCGGAGCGCTCCGAGGCCAGCCTGGACAACGTCGATACCCGCCTGCGCGACAGCAACCCGCACACCCTGCGCGAGATGGGCGTGCGCGTGCGCCAGCAGCTCACGCCCGGCTCGGTCCTGTTCCGCCACGGCCTGCGCATGGCATTGGCCCTGATCGCCGGCTTCGCGGCAATCCGCTTGTTCAATGCACAGAACGGCTCGTGGGTGCTGCTGACCATCGTGTTCGTGTGCCGCCCCAACTTCGGCGCGACCCGCCAGCGCCTTGCACAACGCATCGTCGGCACCGTGGCCGGCCTGGTGCTGACCTGGGCACTGCTGCAGCTGTTCCCACAGCTGCACGTACAGCTGCTGATCGCGCTGCTGTCGGCGCTGCTGTTCTTCTTCACCCGCACCGACCGCTACCTGGTGGCGTCGGCGGCGATCACGGTGATGGCCCTGACCTGCTTCAACCTGATCGGCGACGGCTTCGTGCTGATCGTGCCGCGCATGGTCGATACGCTGCTGGGTTGTGCAATCGCCGCCGCGGCCGCCTTCCTGATCCTGCCCGACTGGCAGGGCCGGCAGCTGCATCTTGTGCTGGCGCGGGTGCTGGACACCGCCGCGCGCTATCTGGATTCGGTGCTGGGCCAGTACCGCAGCGGCATGCGTGACGATCTGGCCTACCGCATCGCCCGCCGCGACATGCACAACGCCGACGCCGCGCTGTCCACCGCGCTGTCGAACATGCTGCGTGAACCCGGCCATGTGCGCCGCAATCTGGATGCCGGCTTCCACTTCCTGGCGCTGTCCAACACACTGCTCGGGCACCTGTCGGCCCTGGGTGCGCACCGCGACCAGGTGGACAGCTACGCCGGCGATCCGCTGGCGCTGGCTGCCGGTGAGCGCGTGCGCAAGGCGCTGCAGCAGCTGGCGACGGCCCTGGGCGCTCGGCAGCCGGTCAGCGAGGACGACAACGACGCTGATCGCGCGGTGGCGGCCGAACTGGAACAGATCGACGAGGCGATGCCGCCGAAGCTGCAGCTGATCCGCACGCAGATGGCGCTGGTGCTGCGGATGCTGCCGAAGGTGCGGGCGGCGGCGAATGAGGCGGTGACCAGCCTGACCTGATCCCTCATCGCTGGTCGGACATTCCATCCACGCATGGCGTGGATCTACTGCACCGCGTGCAACCGTGCGTTGCGTATGGCGATGCATCCCGATCACGTTCCCGCGCGGATACTGGGTGATCCCCTGCCCCGGATTCCTCCATGAAGATCGAACTCACCGGCCGTACCGCGCTGGTCACCGCCTCCACCGCCGGCATCGGCCTGGCGATTGCCCAGGGCCTGGCCAACGCGGGCGCGCGGATCATTCTCAACGGCCGCAGCACCGACAGCGTCGAACGCGCCCGCCAGCGCCTGCTCGCCGCCGTTCCGGGTGCCGACGTGCTCGGCGTGGCCGCCGACCTCTCCGATGCGGCCGGCGTCGACACGCTGCTGGCAGGCCTGCCCAAGGTCGACATCCTGGTCAACAACGCCGGCATTTTCGGCCCCGAGGACTTCTTCGAGACCGAAGACGCGACCTGGGAACGTTACTGGCAGACCAACGTGATGTCCGGCGTGCGCCTGTCGCGGGCACTGTTGCCGGCGATGGTCGATGCCGGCTGGGGTCGCGTACTGTTCATCTCGTCCGAATCGGCACGCAACATTCCGGCCGACATGATCCACTACGGGGTCAGCAAGACCGCGCAGCTGTCGCTGTCGCGCGGCCTGGCCAAGCGCGTGGCCGGCAGCGGCGTCACCGTCAACGCGGTGTTGCCCGGCCCGACCCTGTCTGACGGTTTCGCAGCGATGTTCGAAGATGAACGCCAGCGCAGCGGCAAGCCACTGGAGCAGATCGGCCGCGAGTTCGTGATGACACACCGGCCGTCTTCGGTGATCCAGCGCACCGCCACGGTCGAGGAAGTGGCCAACATGGTGGTGTACCTGGCCTCGCCGCAGGCCTCGGCGACCTCGGGTGCGGCGCTGCGCGTGGATGGCGGCGTGGTCGACGATATCGTCTGAGACCTATCAAGGTGTGCGGACCAACGGTCCGCACCCACAGTTGTGGGGCTTCAGTAGATCCACGCCATGCGTGGATGCATCCCGCCATGGTCCCGGCGGATAGGCAGGAATGCTAGGCTGCGCCGGTCAAGGAGGCTCCATGTCCGGTCACAACCAGTTCGCCCTGCTGCGCCAGCGCCGTTTCCTGCCGTTCTTCGTCGTCCAGGCACTCGGAGCGTTCAACGACAACGTGTACCGGCAGGCGATCATCAGCATGTTGCTGTTCATGGCCGTACCGGAGGAAGAACTGGGGCTGTACGCCACGCTGGCACCGGCCATCTTCATCCTGCCGTACTTCCTGTTCTCGGCGCTGGCCGGGCAGATCGCCGACAAACTGGAAAAATCGCGGCTGATCGTGATCACCACCACCATGGAGATCGTGATCATGTCGCTGGCAGCCACCGGCTTCCTCACTCAGAGCCTGCCGGTGCTGCTGGTCGCCCTGTTCTGCACCGGCATGCAGTCGACCCTGTTCGGCCCGGTGAAGTACTCGGTGCTGCCGTCGGTGCTCAAGCCCGAAGAGCTGACCGGTGGCAACGGCCTGGTTGAAATGGGCACCTCGATGTCGATCCTGTCCGGCATGATCGTCGGCGGCCTGGTGTTCACCGTGGCCGGCAGCCACGGCACGGTGGTGGCGGCCTGCGCGATCATCGGCCTGGCGATCTGCGGCAACATCGCCGCACGCCTGATTCCCAAGGTCGATGCCGGCGACCCGAACCTGAAGATCAACTGGAACCCGCTGCCCGAATCACTGGCGGTGCTGCGCATGGCGCGCCAGCAGAAGGCGGTGCGCAATTCAATCCTGGGCGTGTCCTGGTTCTGGTTCGTCGGCACCGTGCTGACCTCGCAGCTGCCGGCCTATGCCGTGACCAACCTCGGCGGTGAGCCGACCCTGTATATCTTTGCGCTGGCCCTGTTCTCGGTCGGCACCGGCGTTGGCTCGTTGCTGTGCGAGAAGCTGTCGGCACGCACGGTGGAAATCGGCCTGGTGCCGCTGGGTGCGTTCGGCATGACCGCGTTCCTGCTCGACCTGTACTTCGCGCGCAGTGGCGAAGCGACCGTGCACGGACTGACCATCGGGACGTTCCTGCAGCAGCCGGGCAGCATCCGCATCGTCATCGACCTGATCGGCATCGGCCTGTTCACCGGCATCTTCGTGGTGCCGCTGTTCGCGCTGATCCAGAGCCGCACGCCGAAGGCGCAGATGTCGCGCGTGTTTGCGGCGCTGAACATCCAGAACTCCGGCTTCATCGTCGGCGCAGCCCTGCTGTCGCTGGCCGCGCACAAGCTGCTGCACTGGTCCATCCCGCAGCAGTTCCTGGCGCTGGCCATCGCCAACGCACTGGTGGCGATCTACATCTTCACCATCGTCCCCGAATTCCTGATGCGCTTCCTCAGCTGGCTGATGGTGCGCACCCTGTACCGCCTGCGCCCGCACGGCATCGAGGCCAACGTGCCCGACGAGGGCGCCGCGCTGCTGGTCTGCAACCATGTCAGCTACATGGACGCACTGATCCTGTCGGCGACGATCCCGCGCCCGGTGCGCTTCGTCATGTACTACAAGATCTTCAACATCCCGGTGATGCGCTGGATCTTCCGGACCGCCAAGGCGATCCCGATCGCCGGTGCGCGCGAAGACCCGGCGCTGATGCAGCGCGCGTTCGATGACATCGACGCTGCGCTGGCCGAAGGCGAGCTGGTCTGCATCTTCCCGGAAGGCGCGCTGACCAAGGATGGTGCGATGGCACCGTTCAAGTCCGGCGTCGAGAAGATCCTCGAACGGCGGCCGGTGCCGGTGGTGCCGATGGCGCTGCGAGGCATGTGGTCGAGCATGTGGAGCCGGCGCGACAGCCGCCTGGGCCGCATGCGCGTGCCGCGCCGTTTCCGCGCCACCGTCGAGGTGGTGGCGGCAGCGGCCGTGGATGGCCACAGCACCAGCGCGCCGGTGCTGGAGGCCCAGGTGCGGGCCCTGCGCGGCGATCACGCCTGACGAGATGGGCCCGCCGAGCGGGCCCAGCGGACTCCCCCACATACGTCACCGTCCAGTGGTGTACGCGACATGTCGTGACTGTAAACGCATACATGCAACGCAGGTTGCGGTAGATTACGCACCCACAGGGGGGAGGTCCGGCCGATTCATCATGGCCGGCCACCAAGGAATGGAGTCTCGCTTTGAATCAACCACCACCGCTCAGCCGTCCGGTCTACATCCCCAACCATCTGGTCTGGGCGATCCTGACGACGCTGTTCTGCTGCCTGCCGTTGGGCGTGGTGTCGATCGTGTACGCCTCCCAGGTCGATGGCCGCCGCGCGGCCGGCGACCTGCCGGGGGCCTACAGTGCGTCGCGCAAGGCGGGCTGGTGGGCGGTGGCTTCGGCCGTGGCCCTGCCGGTCCTGTTGCTGTTGTGGTTCGGGCTGTTCGGCGGCTTGGCCGTACTGGGCGCTCTTTCCGACCAATGATTCACCACCACCACCCATCAAGGAGCTTGAACCCATGAATACTGCTACTCCGCAGGTCCCGAACAACCTGGTCTGGGCGATCCTGACCACCCTGTTCTGCTGCCTGCCGGCCGGCATCGTGTCGATCGTCTACGCCGCCCAGGTCAACGGCAAGCTGGCGGCCGGCGACATCGCCGGCGCCCAGGACTCCGCCGCCAAGGCCAAGAAGTGGGCCATGTGGTCGGCCATCGCCTGGGTCGTGCTGGTCGTGCTGTACGTGCTGTTCTTCGTTGTGCTCGGCGGCATGGGCGCGATGAGCAACGGCAACTACTGATACGCCTGGACGGATCCGGCGCCTGCGCCGGATCCGTTGTTGCATGTCCGCGCTTCCCGCTCGTTCCCGACTCGCCCGCTGGGCACCGCTGCTGGTTTCCGCCGGCCTGGCCGTGGGTGCCACGGTGGTGCTGCGCAACGTCAATCCGTATGTCGCCGGCAATCCCCTGCCGAGCTGCCCGCTGTACGCGCTGACCGGCCTGTACTGCCCGGGCTGTGGCAGCACGCGCTGCCTGTATTCCCTGGTCCACTTCGACCTGCCCGGCGCGATGGCGATGAACCCGCTGCTGGTCATCAGCCTGCCGTTCCTGTTGTTGATGCTGCTGAACATCGCCGGCATCCGCCCGCGTGTGCTCGACCCGCTGATGCGGGTGCTGGCCAATCCCGTGTTCTGGCTCTGGGTGCTGCCCGGGTATGCGCTGCTGCGCAACCTGCCGTGGGCACCGTTCACTGCACTGGCACCGATCTAGGTTTCCAGCCAACGGCGCAGCCCCTCGTGGTGGGCGGCGTTTGTCGATCATGGGGTTGGGCGGGGGGGGGGGGGGGGGGGGGGGGGGGGGGGCCCCCCCCCACCCCCCCCCCGCCGCGCGCGCCCCCCCCCCCCCCCCCCCCCCCCCCCCCCCCCCCCCCCCCCCCCCCCCCCCGCCCACGGACAGTTTCCGTGTGCGTCCACCACGGAAAAG
>NZ_JAWIRU010000002.1:454992-458448 GCF_036320025.1 Stenotrophomonas sp. SMYL86 | reverse complement strand
CGCCAGATGCTCTACATGGCCGCCATGGGGCTCAAGCGGTGTCGTCGGGGGCAACCGCTCTACGACGAGCTGTCAAAACGCGGTCACCCCAGCACCGCCGTCTTCAACATCCTGGCCAGAAAGCTGGCCAGGATCGCCTGGGGTGTCTTCAAAAGCGGCCGGGACTTCGATCCGGCCATGCTGAAGGTGGGTCAAGCCTGCTTCCAGCAGGCTTGACCACGAACATAGGATCTCGACTGCTTCTACCAACAGCAGCCGAGCATGGCTCGGCTCTACAAAGGCGAAGCAAAGCCGAGTATGGCCCGACGCTACAAACCACACACCGCCGCCAGGTCATCGGCCAGCTGCCGCAGCTGCGCCGGTCCCAGCGCCGAACACGTAATGCGCAGACCATGGCCCGGTGCCGCCACCGCGAACACTTCGCCCGCGCGCACATGCCAGCCGCGCGAAGCCAGCGCCAGCACCTGCGGATGGCTGTCCGCCGGCAACGGCAGCCACAGGTTCAATCCCTCCATCGGCAGCGGCGTCGGCATGCCACGCACACGCAGCAGCTCCTGCAGCGACTGCAGCCGCTGCTGGTAACGCTCGCCCGCCGCCGCGATCTTCGCCCGCTGCGTTGCCGACGCCAGCACCGAAGTCGCCGCATCCTGCAGCAGGTGGCTGACCCAGCCGGTACCGGACGCCAATCGCAGCCGCAACCGCGATGCGGTCTCCTCATCGCAGGCCAGCCAGGCCAGCCGCAGGTCCGGACCCAGTGGTTTGGACAACGAACGCAGCAGCGCCCAGCGCCGGCCATCCAGCGGCAGCACTGAGTGATAGGCCTGCTGCGAGAGCAGTGCGTAGTGATCGTCAATCAGCACCGCCACCTGCGGGTAGGCCGCCAGCAACTGCCGCAACGCCCGTGCCCGCTTCGCATCCAGGCTGGCCCCGGTCGGGTTGTGTGCGCGCGGGGTCAGCAGCACCGCGCGTGCGCCGGCCTCCAGTGCCGCACGCAGCGAATCGACCTGCATGCCATGCGCATCCACCACCACCGGCAACGGCGCGTGGCCCACAGCATTGAGCACATTGAGGCTGCCGAGGAAGCATGGATCCTCCACCGCGATGCGGTCTCCTGGCAGCAACCACGCCGCCAGCAGGCGCTCGATGCCATCAACCGCGCCATGGGTCAGCTCCAGCGCATAGCCCTCCGGGCAGTCCGCATCCAGCGAGGCGCGCGCCAGCGCCTGCAACCTCGGGTCGACCGTGCCCACGCCATACAGCCGTGGTGCGGCCGGGGCCAGGCGCAGGTTCGGCAGCAGGCGCGGATCCGGATTGCCACCGGCCAGGTCCTGCAGCGCCAGCCCGGGCGTACTGCCCTCGCGCGCCAGCGTCGGCGGCAATCCGCGCACCACCGTGCCACGGCGGCCCGCCGTGCTGGCCAGGCCCGCCGCATCCAGGCGCTTGTAGGCAGCGGCCACGGTGTTGCGGTTCACGCCCAGTTGCTCGGCCAGTTCACGCACCGGCGGCAGCACGCTGCCGGCCGGCAGGCGGCCCTTGCCGATGCCGTCGCGGATGCTGTCGAAGATCGACTCGGCGCTATGCCCGGTGATTTTCATTTTGTCCTATGCCAAAATATCTCTTGTCCTGTGCCAGTGTATCCCACCCTGGCCATCCTGCATTGGAGGTGCCCGCATGCCCCTTGCCGCTGCCGACTGGCCCGTCGCCCAGTCCGTTGAACAGATCGCCGCCAACCTGGTCACGGTGCGCCAACGCATCACCGATGCCTGCGCGCGCGTCGGCCGGGACCCGGCCAGCGTGCGCCTGCTGCCGGTCAGCAAGACCGTCGATGACGCCCGTATCCGCATGGCCGTGGCTGCTGGTTGCCATGAACTGGGCGAGAACAAGGTGCAGGAAGCACAGCGCAAGGCCGAAACGATGGCCGACCTGGGCGTGCACTGGTCGGTGATCGGCCATCTGCAGACCAACAAGGCGCGCTACGTGGCGCGCTTTGCCAGCGAGTTCCAGGCGCTGGACAGCCTGCGCGTGGCCGAGGCCCTGCAGCAGCGCCTGCAACTGGAAGACCGCACGCTGGATGTGTTCGTGCAGGTCAACACCTCGGCCGAGCCGAGCAAGTACGGACTGGAACCCGACGCGGTCGAGGCCTTCGTGCAGCAGCTGCCGGCCTTCGATCGCCTGCGTGTGCGCGGCCTGATGACCCTGGCCATCTTCACCCCCGACGTCGAGCGCGTGCGCGCCTGCTTCGTGCGCCTGCGCGAACTGCGCGACCAGCTGCAACGCACCGCCCCGCCCGGCCTTGACCTGTCGCAGCTGTCGATGGGCATGTCCGGTGATTTCGAAGTGGCCATCGAGGAAGGTGCCACCGTGGTCCGCGTCGGCCAGGCCATCTTCGGCGCCCGCGCCACCCCGGACAGCTTCTACTGGCCGAACAGCGGAGCCCCGGCATGAAGCACGCAGTCGTTCTGCAACACGTCGCCTTCGAAGACCTCGGCACCCTGCAGCCTTTGCTGTTGGCACAAGGCTGGCAGCTGCAGGTGCTGCAGGCCGGCGTCGATGCGCTCGATCCGGCGGAAGTGACCGACCTGCTGGTGGTGCTGGGCGGCCCGATCAGTGCCAATGACACAGCGACCTATCCCTTCGTCACCGACAGCATCGCCCTGCTGCAGCGCCGGCTGCAGCAGCAGCGGCCAACCCTGGGCATCTGCCTGGGTGCACAACTGATGGCGCGTGCACTCGGTGCCAGTGTCGCTCCCAGCGGCGGCAAGGAAATCGGCTTTGCGCCACTGCTGCTGACCGATGAAGGCCAGCGTTCACCGCTGCAGGCCCTGCAGGGCATTCCGGTACTGCATTGGCATGGTGAGGCGTTCGAGCTTCCGGCCGGTGCACGCCGCCTGGCCAGCACGCCGGCCTGCCGCCATCAGGCCTTCGCCATCGGCAACCACGCACTGGCCCTGCAATGCCATCCGGAACTGGACGCCCGCCAGTTCGAGCGTTGGCTGGTCGGCCACGCGCTGGAGCTGGCCCAGGCCGGCATCGATCCCAACGACCTGCGCGCGCAGGCGCGTCGCTATGGCGCACCACTGGCCGCAGCCGCCACCGCGATGTTCGACCATTGGCTGCAGGACCTGCCGGAGACACCGCGATGAACTATCGATTGCAGATCCACCGCGAAGGCGTCTATTGGGGCCACTTCGACTGCAGCGGCCCTGATGCCCTGCAGCGCATGGACGCCATCGCCGCACAACTGCCTGCGGATCAGGGCTTCCAGCTGAAACGGCAGAAAGGTGTTGGCGAAGAGCGCATCCTGTCCAGCAATGCCGACGGCCTGCGCGTACTGGCTTCGCAGATCCAGTACCGCGATCTCTGACGATCGTCACGGTAGTGGGGGGGGGGGGGGGGGGGGGGGGCGCGGGCCGCCCGCGCGCCCCCCCCCCCCCCCGCGAGGGGCGGGGGCGGGCG
>NZ_JAWIRU010000002.1:406892-454982 GCF_036320025.1 Stenotrophomonas sp. SMYL86 | reverse complement strand
CGCTCCCCCGGGCCCGGGTGGGGCCGCCCCCGCGCCGCAATCCCAACCACCCGCCCCGCGCCCGCCACTACCCCGGCTGTTCGGCCGCGTGCGAAGCTTCACCGATGCTGACCCTGCAACGCGGCAACCACCACGGACTGCTCATCGCCCCGCGCTGGCCCTCCACCCGCATCCAACTGGAAGAAGAGGTACTGCAACGCCTGCTCGACGCGCAGGCAATGCTGCCTGTGGGGCTGCGGCTACTGCTCACCCGTGGCTTCGAACCCAGCCACAGCCGTCTCGGTGGCTTCCGCCGCCTGGTGCGTCGGCTCGGCATCACCCTCTTCCGTGCCTGTTATCCGCAGCGCCGGGATGAAGTCGACGCCATCTTCGGCGCCAACGGCCACGACATCGATGGCCGTCATGTCGATGTCTCACTGGTACTGCACGGCGAGCGGCTGCGGCTGCTGCCCCTGGGCGTGTTCACCCCGCCGCGCTGGCAGCACCGCCGCATCGCCCGGTATGCCGAGCCAGTCGCACGAGCGAAGCGCAGCCTGCAGCACTGCGGATTCGTGCTGCATCACAATCCCACCGAAGCCCTGCAGATCCACTGCGATTATCGTCCCCGCTGACGCCGCGGTGGCTCATGCGGACTGCGCTCGCACCAAAGATGCAAATGATTCTCTTTTGCTGTAAGGTGCAGCCGCTGCCCTTGCCGCCGCGGGCTGTTCCCTTTCCCAGTTGTCGCCCGCCCCGTGTCCACGCCTGTCGAACCGACGGATGTCGCGCAGCTGTGCGCGGCCCATTACCGGCCGCTGCACGCCCATGTCCGCCGCAAACTCCCGCAACGCAGCGACGCCGATGACGTCGTCCAGGAAACCTGGCTGCGTGTCGTCAAGGTCGCCGCCAGTGGCCTGCTGAGCAATGGCCGCGCGTACCTGTACCGTGTTGCCCACAACCTGATTGCCGACCATTACCGGCAACGCCAGCGCCGTCGCGAAGAAGCGCTGGATGACACGCAGTTGCATGCCATCGCCGATCCTGCGCCGCTGCCCGAGCAGCGACTGCTCGACGCCGAACAGCTGCGCCACCTCGACGCGATCATCGCCGCGCTGCCACCGCGCTCGCGCCAGGTGTTCCTGCTGGCGCGGGTTGAACAGCTGGCGCTGGCCGAGATCGGGCGCCAGCTCGGCATCAGCCGGCAGACCGCGCACGGCCATCTGCTGCGCGCACTGGTCGCCCTGCAGCAGGTGCCGGGCGCATGAGCCTGGACGCGATCGCGCGCGAAGCTGCACGCTGGTGGCTGGACGGGCACGACGGTGGCCGCGACGAGAACGCGTTCGAGCAGTGGTACCAGGCCGACCCTCGCCATGCTGCGCAGTACCAGCATCTGCAACACCTGTGGCAGGCCGGTGCGACGCTGCCCAGCCTGCAGCGGCAACAGCAGCGCAGGCAACGCCGTCGCCTGCGCGAAGCCGGCATTGCGGTTCTGTTGCTGTGCGCGCTGGGTCTCTACAGCCGCCATGTGTCGCCGCCCGTAGCGCAGGTCCTGCGAACGGCCGCTGGCGAGATCCGCGAGGAGACCCTTCGGGATGGCTCGCATGTCCTGCTGTCACCCGGCAGCGAAGTGAAGGTGCGCATCGATGGGCAGCGCCGCCAGCTCCAGCTGCAGCGCGGCCAGGCCTGGTTCCAGGTCGCCGCCGATGCCGACCGGCCCTTCCAGGTGCATACCCCACAGGGCACCGTCACTGCACTGGGGACCGCATTCGATCTTGCCGTGCAGGGCAACAGCAGCGTGGTCACCGTTACCGAGCATCGCGTGCGCGTGGACAGCGGCAACGTCAGCATGCTGGCTGACCACGGCGAACAGCTGCGCTTCGATGGGCAGGCAACAGCCCATGCAACAACGACCGCCCCCGGAGCATTGGCCTGGCGCGAGCGGCGCCTGCATTGGGTCTCGGCCCCACTGGCCGACGTCACGCAGGGCCTGGACCGCTGGCATGGCGGGCACACGTGGGTCGTCGGCGAGCAGCTGCGCCAGCAGCCGGTCACCCTGCTTGGCAGTGCCGACGGTGCGGCCGGCAACCGCGACCAGTTGGCCACTCAGTTGCAGGTGCGCGTGCTGCGCCTCGGCGCGGGCATACAGGTGTGGCTGCCGCCACGCAGGGAACAGCGTGATGGACCCTGACATCCGGCCTGCGGCTGCGTCTACCCAGGATGACGACGCTCTGCGTCAGCCCCTGGAGCCCCCGATGCTGTGCCCCCGCCCCCTTGTCCTCGCCCTGTCGCTGGCCTGTACCAGTGCCCTTCCGCTGCTGCCCGGCAGTGCCCACGCACAGACCGCCACCCGTACCTACAATCTGCCCGCACAACCGCTGGCGGCCGCGCTGGACGCCTACAGCCGGCTGACCGGCGTCGATCTGGTGATCGGCGCAGCGCTGCCCGCGGGCCATTCGGCGCCTGCGCTGCGCGGTGACTTCGACGATGCGCAGGCCCTGTCGCGCCTGTTGGCAGGCAGCGGCCTGCGCCCGCGCTTCGTCGATGCGCGTCGTGCCGCCCTGGAGCCGGCGCCGGCTGAACGCGCCGATGGCAGCCGTCGCACTGGCCCGCTGCGGGTGCAGGGTACTACCGCACACGGTCAGGCACCGGGTGCCGGCGCCAGTCAATATGTACCGGCCACCCGCGATGGCTTTGCGCCCCCGGTGGGCAGCGAGCGCGTGGCGATGGCCGAACGCCAGGAAGGCAACAGCCTGCTGCGCTCGATGCCCGGCACCCACAGCTTCCATTCGCGCAGCCAGCCGGGCCTGCAGGTCAACATCCGCGGCATGACCGGTGCCGGCCGGGTCAACACCATGATCGACGGTGTCACCCAGACCTTCCGCAACAATGCCGGGCACGGCTCGGGCGGCCCGTTCGCCTATGTCGATCCCTTCCTGCTGGCCGGTGTGGACGTGCAGCGCGGTGCGGTCGCCGGTGGTGATGGCGCCGGCACGCTGGCCGGCAGTGCCAACTTCCGCACGCTGGACATCGACGATCTGCTCGGCGAGGGGCGCGACTGGGGCCTGCGTGCGGGCTACCGCCACGGCAACAACGGCTACGGCAGTGGCCGTACCTTCGCCGGTGCCTGGCGCCACAGCGAAGAGGGTGGCGACCGCCAGTTCGGCCTGCTGGCCGCCGCCAGCAGCAGCCGCAGCAGCGAATACGCGACCGCACGCGGGCAGAAGAACAACGCCGACCCGGGCAGCCAGCAGCCCAGCAGCTGGCTGTTGAAGGCGCGCCTGCAGCCCAGCGACCAGCATCGGCTGGACCTGAGCCACATGCGTTACGAAAACGACTTCTACCACAACTATCCGTGGCAGATTTCCGCGCGCAACCAGCGCGCCAGTTACCACTACACACCCTATTCGCCGTGGATCGACCTGCGTGCGACCTTCGCCAGCAACAAGACCCGGCTGTTCTACCCGCCGGTGGAGGACTCCAGCTACATCGGCCGCCGCACCCACAGCAGCCTTAGCAGCTGGACCGTGGACAACACCAGCCGCTTCGACATCGGTGCACTGCAGGCGCGCTGGAACACCGGCATCAAGCACCAATCGGACATCTATGTGGCCGATACGCCCATCCTGCGCGGTGCCAACCCGCAGGGTCGCAGCCAGCTGGACAGTGTGTTCAGCACGCTGGAGCTGCAGTACGACATCTATGCCCTGACCGCAGGACTGCGCCAGGACCGCTTCGGCATCCGTGGTCACATCCCGGTGTGCTCGGATGTGCCCGGCCAGTGCGCGGAGATCAATGGCGGCGACATCGACGTGCGTCGCACAGAGCGCGCACTCAGCCCGAGCCTGGCGGTTTCACTGCAGGCCACCGACTGGCTGCAGCTGTTCGCCGAGGTCTCGCGCACGTCGCGGCCGCCGCGCGTGCAGGAAATGTTCTTCGAGAAGATCCCGCTGGAGGACGCCAGCGTCGCCGACGGCATCGGCGCCAATCCGTTCCTGCGCCGCGAGCGCTCGCGCAACCTGCAGTTCGGCGTCAACCTCAGCACCGACTCGCTGCTGGTCGACGGTGACCTGGCACAACTGCGGGTCACCCGCTTCGACAACCGCATCCGCGACTACATCAAGCCGCAGTACCTGCTGATCGTGCATCCGCCGGAAGTGGAACCGTTCGTGGTGCCGATCGACAGCGATCCGCAACTCAATGCCTGGACCGATGTGCTGGACGCCGACGACTTCAGCGCCACCACGCGCTGGATGAACCACCCCGGCGTGGTGCGCATGCGCGGCATCGAACTGGAAGCCCATTACGCCAGCGAGCACTACCACGCCACGCTGAGCTGGACCCGCTCGCGCACCAGCGCGCCGGCCATCGAGTTCGTCAACCTGGAAGACATCACCGCCCTGCCCGACCGCTACTGGACGCTGGACGTGGGCGGCCGCTGGTGGCAGCAGCGCGTGCAGGCCGGCCTGCGCGCCGAGTACTCCGGTCCGACCGAGGAAGGCTACGACTTCTTCCAGACCCGCAAGACCGGCGGCACCGGCGTGCTGCTGGACTTCTACGCCAGCTTCAAGCCGCAGGCCAACACCACGCTGTGGCTGAACATCGAAAACCTGCAGAACAAGGCCTATGACAACAATGCCTCGATCGACAGCATCTTCAGTCCGATCCTGGACCGCGGCAACGGCCGTGGCCGTACCGTCTCGATGGGCGTCAATGTGGCGTTCTAGCCGTCGCTGGCTGCCGCTGTGCCTGCTCGCGCTCGCGTCAATGGCCAGCGCGCAGCCGATGCCCGGCAAGGTGCTGGACCTCGCCAGCGGCCAGACCCTGGACGAAGCTGCGTTCGTGAAGCGCGCAGCGAACGCTCCGCGACTGCTGCTGGGCGAACGCCACGACCTGGCCGGTGACCACGCTGCCCAGCGCTGGCTGCTGCACGCGCTGCAGCAGCAGCGTCCACAAGGCGCGCTGGTGCTGGAGATGATTGCCAGCGAACGCCAGCCGCGCCTGCAGCGGGTGCAGCGCTGGCTGGCCAAGGGCAACCATGCCGACGGTGCACGCCTGCAGGAGCTGCTGGGCTGGGATACACGATGGCCGTGGACCGCCTACGGCGGGCTGGTGCAGGACGCCACCGCTGCCGGCATCCCCTTGTTCGGCGGCAATCTCGCGCGCGTCGAGGTCAACGCCCACCTGGCGTCCGCTGATGCAGTGCGGTTCCCGGTGCCCGCCGCCCGCCAACGCCTGTCGGATGTGGTTCTGGCCCAGCACGCAGACGCGGCACCGATGCTGGAAGGGATGCTGGCCGTGCAACAGGCCCGCGACACGCGCATGGCACAGGTGCTGACCGCAGCCCCCGCACCCGCGCTGCTGGTAGCCGGTCGCTGGCATGTGCTGCGCGGCACCGGGGTGCCGGGCTACCTGTCACCGGATACGCCTGCGCTGGTGATCGCATTGGCCTCGCCGGGTGAAACCGTCGGTGCTGCTGATGCCGATCTGCTGTGGGTGCTGGACGATGAGTGAGCGCGGCCAACACTGGCAGGCGATCGTGATCACCGTCGTCCTGCACCTGCTGCCCCTGCTGCTGTTGGTGCACTGGGTTGCAATGCCGCCGATGCTGCCACCGCCGGAGCAGGACGTGCGCATCAGCCTGCGCCTGCTGGCACCGGCCACGCCGCCACAGCCCGTAGAGGAGCGCCAGGCCGATACCCCCAGCCAGGCGCAGCAGGCGCGTGCATCGCAACCGACCAAGTCGCCGCCACCACCGAAGCCTACCGCCGCGCGCGAGGGCGAGTTGGCCGCCAGCGAAACGGGCGGGACGGGTCGAAAGCCGCTGCCGGTCGCCCCGCCTGCGGCCGCGACCGATGCAAGTCCCGCACCGGCATCGATCACGGCCGCGCCGCCCGCTCCAGACGCGCCACCGGCGGACTTCCAGGCCGGCGCCGCCAGCGACCAGTGGGAAGCCCGCCTGATGGCGCGGCTGGAGCGTTACCGCTATTACCCTGCCGCCGCGCGCTCGCGCCGGCAGCAGGGCACTGCCTGGGTCAGGGCCAGCATCGACCGCGAAGGTCGCCTGCTGGCGCTGCGGCTGGAGCAGTCCAGTGGCCAGCCGATGCTCGATGACGCTGCGCTGCAGACCTTCCGTCGCGCGCAGCCGCTGCCGCCCATTCCCAAGGAACTGAAGGCACCGCAGGAACTGGTGGTGCCGGTGGAGTACTACCTGCGCTAGGCGGCGTAGGCCTCCGCCTCGATCTCGAACAGCATGCCGTCCAACGCCAGTCGCGGCACCGGGATCAGCGTGCAGGTGGGCGCCGCGCGGTTCGGCCAGCGCCGTCGCACCTGGTGGGCAATGATGCCCAGCCGGTCCTCATCGTGGTCGACCACCAGGATGCGCAGCCGCGCCACATCGGCCAGACTTGCCTGCGCCGATCGCAGCGCGGTCTGCAGGTTGTCCAGCGCCTGCCCGACCTGTTCTTCGAAGCTGGGCGAGAGGCGGCCCTGGGCATCTTCGCCGCCCTGCCCTGCGACATGGATCACCCGTGCCGGCAGGCGCACCACCGCCACGTGTGAGTAGCCGTTGGCCGAAGGATCGTAGAGACCCGGTGGATTGAACAGTTCCATCAGGCCATGGCTGAGGTCCGGTGTGGTCAGCAGGTTCATGCCGCGCGCCTCGTGGGGGATGCCGGCAGTCTGTGACCTCAACTCCGGTTGAGGTCAAATGGATCCGGTGCAACAGACCGGTCTGCCACGCGCAACGATCGCGCGTTCCCGTGGACTCGAGCCTGCTCGACTTCCACCAACCAGAAGCAGTCGAGCAAGACTCTACAGAAGCGTGGTCACGTCCACGCTGGGTCTGCGGTGAAATCAATGGTCAACCAGAACGTGCTGCCCCGCGCATCCAGCCGCACCGCAATCTCGTCGCGCATCGCATCGACCTCGCCCACTGAACCCAACGGCATGGCCGGGTCAGCCAGCACGTGGATCTCGATGAAGCGCATCCGCCCCATCTTCGCCACATGGCTGGTGAAACCGGCATAGCCACGCTCGGCGACGAACGCCTGCATCACCCGCTGCACGCGCCGGTCCAGATCATCCGGTGCCACCTGCAGCACTTCGCGCATGGCCTTCCAGGCACCCCGCGCCGGCACCGGCAACACCGCCAGGCTGATCAACGCCAGCACGATCGAATCCAGGTACGGCACCCAGTGGTGCCACTCACCACCGTGCAGGACCAGCGCCAACACAAAGGCCAGTACCACTGCCAGGCTCATCAACCCGCCCAGCAGCCAGCCCCGTACATCCAGCCACAACAGCGCGGAGCGCAGATGCCGCGCCCGCTGCGCGACGAAGGCCGCCATCGCCAGGTTGCTGGCACTCAGCAACGCCGCCCACCACAGCGCGGGCCCGAATTTCACTTCGTGCCCGCCCGTGGTCAAACCGATCACGGCGTTGGCCAGCGCGTACACGCAGGCCAGCGACAGGATAACCCCACCCAACGCCTCGACCATCGGCTCCAGATGCCAGTAGCCGTACTGGAAGCGCGGGCTCTGTTCCCGCGCTACCAGCCGCAGCACCGACAACGACACCAGGGTCAGGGCGACATCGACCAGGCTGTACACGCCGTCGAACAGGATGGCCTGCGATCCCACCAGCAGGCCACCGATGAAGCCGACCGCGCTGACCGCCAGGGTGACCCCGATCGAGAACTTCAGGATGCGTTGCTCGCGCGCGGTATCCATCGTTCGCCGAACGGCCGACCGTTGCCGGTCAGGCCTTCAGCACCTCCACCTTGTACGAAACCGCATCACCCTCCTGCTCGATGATGAGCCCGTGCACGTCCGACTCGAAGCCCGGGAAACGCGCATTCTGCTCGCGGGCGATGCGCAGCGACTGGATGATCGGCTCGTCGCTGTCGCCGAAGCGCTCGCCCGGCATGATGGTCGGGATGCCCGGCGGGTACGGCACCAGCATGGTCGCCGCAATGCGGCCACTGATCTGCTCGATGTCGACCCGTTCGATCTCGCCCTTCACCAGGTGGTTGTAGGCATCGGCCGGGGTCATCACCGGCGTCGGCAGATCCACGTACATCTCGCGCATCACCTTGGCCACGGCGAATTCCTGGTTGAACGCATGCAGCGCGTCGCACAGGTCACGTAGGCCCCAGCCGGCGTAGGCATTCGGATAGTCGGCGACCAGCGTCGGCAGTGCCTGGCTCAGCGGCGCATTGCGATCGTAGAGCTCCTTGAACGCCATCAGCTCGGTGACCAGGGTGCTCCACTTGCCCTTGGTGATGCCCATCGAGAACAGGAACAGCACCGAGTACAGGTTGGTCTTCTCCACGGTGATGCCGCGGCCCCACAGGAACTTGCTCAGCACCGCCGCCGGGATGCCCAGCTTGCCCATGCTGCCGTCCATCGCCAGGCCCGGCGTCAGCAGGGTCACCTTGATCGGATCGATCAGCACATAGTCATCGACCAGGTTCTCGAAACCGTGCCAGTGCGCATCCGGCTGCAGGTACCACTCCTCGCGCTTGGCCACCAGCGGCGCCGGTGTATCGCCCTTGTCCAGGCTGCGCTCGACCTGGGTCGGCTGCCACACGCTGAACCACCAGTCGTCGCGACCGAGGTCGTCGCGCACGTGCAGCATCGCGCGGCGGAAGGCGATGGCCTCGTCGTGCATTTCCTGTACAAGCGAGCGGCCCGCGTCGCCTTCCATCATCTTCGAGGCCACGTCACAGGCCGCGATCACCCCGTAGTGCGGGCTGGTCGAGGTGTGCATCATGAACGACTCGTTGAAACGCTCGGCATCCAGGTTGCGCTGCGCCGAGTTGCGCACGTGGATCATCGACGCCTGCGAGAACGCGGCCAGCAGCTTGTGGGTGGAATGCGTGGTGAAGATGATCGCATCCTGCTCGCGCGGCTTGCCCTTGGCCATGCCGTAGTGGTTCTCGTAGAACGGATGGAACGCAGCATAGGCGTACCACGCTTCGTCGAAATGCAGGAAGTCGACCGCGCTGCCGATCTCGTCGGCGATCTTCTCGGCGTTGTAGCACAGGCCGTCGTAGGTCGAGTTGGTGACCACCGCGATGCGCGGCTTGGAGCCGGCCTTGTAGGCCTGGCTGGCCAGCGGGTTGGCGGCGATGCGCTGCTGCAGCGACTCCGGCGTGAACTGGTCCAGGCTGATCGGGCCGATGATGCCGTGCGCGTTGCGGCTGGGCGTGAAGTACACCGGCACCGCACCGGTCATGATCAGCGCGTGCAGCAGCGACTTGTGGCAGTTGCGATCGACGAACACCACGTCACCGCGCGCCACCGTGCCATGCCAGACGATCTTGTTGGCGGTGGAGGTACCATTGGTAACGAAGAAGGTATGGTCGGCACCGAAGTTGCGTGCGGCCTCGTTCTCGGCGTCCTTGATCGGGCCGGTGTGATCGAGCAGCGAACCCAGTTCCGGCACCGAGATCGACAGATCGCTGCGCAGCGTGTTCTCGCCGTAGAACTGATGGAACGCGCGCCCGACCGGCGACTTGGTGAACGCCACGCCGCCGGCATGGCCGGGCGTGTGCCAGGAGTAGTTCGACTCGGCCGCATGGTGGGTCAATGCCTTGAAGAACGGCGGCAGCAGGTTCTTCATGTAGTCTTCGGCCGCGCGCATCACCTGCCGCGAGATGAAGCTCTTGGTATCTTCAAACAGGAAGATGAAGCCGTGGATGTACTTGAGCAGTTTGCTCGGCACCTTCTCGATGGTGCGGCGCTCGCCGTACAGGAACACCGGCAGATTGGCGCGGCGTGCGCTCTGCTCGCGCAGGAAGGCGGTCAGGCGCTGGAACTCGCCATCCACCTCTTCACTGCCGTCGATCGAGATCAGCACCGCCGAGGCCGCCACGTAGGTGCGGGCACCGGCGCGGGCATCATCCAGGTTCAGGCCGCACAGCACGCGCTGGTCGTTGCTGCGCAGCTCCTCCACCAGGGCGCGGATCAGGATGCCGCCGATGCGCGGCGACTCGTAGTCGTTGTCGATGACAATGACCGGATAGTCCAGGGACTTGAAGTACACGTTGATTCTCCTTGTCTAACTCAGGAACGCTGGGCGCCGGCGCTGATCGCCGAGGCCTCGCGGGCGCGCTGCCGCTGCTGGCGGCGCTCCTCGCTGAAGAAGGGATAGAACACGGTGATGAACAGCACGAACAGGAAGGCGTACTGCACGATGGTTCCCGACGAGCCGTAGATCGCCCACAGGCAGTACACGACGGTCAGGCTGGTCAGTGTCCAGAACGCACCGGTGTGAACCAGGGTGTGCGAACGCTCGACCACGAAGTAGCAGGCCACGCACGAGTAGATGTAGGGCAGCAGGGTCAGCACCACCGCCGCCGACGTGATCACGTCGAACTGGGCCGACGCGGTTTCCGAGGTGGAGGTGACCAGCACCGCCAGGGTCATCAGCACCGCCACGATCAGCACGCCCTTGACCGGCACGTCGTCCTTGTTGGTCTTGCTGAAGATGCTCGGGAACAGGCCATCATCGGAGGCCGCCTTGGCACTCTGTGCGGTCAGCAGGATCCAGCCGCCCAGCGAACCGGCAGCGCCGATGAAGGCACACAGGCTCACCAGCGCGCCGCCCCAGCCACCGACGGCCTTGGCGGCAGCCAGTGCAAACGGTGCATCAGAAGTCTGCAGCTCGCCATTGGGCACCATGCCCATGATCACCGACGAACTGGCGATGTAGGCGATGGCAGCCAGGAACACGCCCGCCAGGGTGGCGCGGGCCACGTTCTTTTCCGGATTCTCCACCACGCCGGCAGTCACCGAAGCGGATTCGACGCCGATGAAGGCCCACAGGGTCAGTGCCGCCGCACTGGAGATCGCGCCGAAGTTGGATTCACCGGACACGTTGTAGGCGCCCTTGAAGATGTCGGCATCGAAGAAGAACCAGCCGAAAATGGCGATGCCCAGAATCGGCACCAGCGCGAAGCTGGTGGTGACCGTCTGCACGCGGCTGACGAAGGCCGGGCCGATCATGTTGGCGAAGCTCAGCGCCCACACCAGCACCAACACCGCGATGCAGCGCACCAGCGGCTCGGACAGCATCGGGAAGAAGTAGCTGAAGTAGCCCACCGCCGCGATCGGGATGGCGACGTTGCCGATCCAGTTGGCGAACCAGTAGATGGTATTGGTCTGGAAGCCCATGTAGGGCCCGAACCAGTCACGCGCATAGGCATAGGGACCGCCGGCCTTCGGTGCCAGCTTGCCCAGCTTGGCGAATACGAAGGCCAGCAGCAGCGCACCGGCGGTGGTGATCAGCCAGCCCCAGATCGAGGCGGTGCCGATCTTGGCCAGACTGGACGGCAACAGGAACACGCCTGAGCCCATCATGTTGCCGGCGACAAGGAAGGTGGCTCCGACCACCCCGATTTTCTTTGCTTCTGCCATGACAATCTCCTGTACTGGCATGAGCCCGGTACAACCGGGCGTGGGGACGGTTACGCTGGCGTACGACCGCTGGCGCCTATTTGATGAAGTTGTATTGCAGACTGCCCTGCACCCGGACCGTGTCGCCGCGCGCGCCGCTCTGCTGTTCCAGGCGGCCGTACAGCAGCTCCATGCCCATCGTCCACGACGGTGCCGGGCTCCAGATCAGGTTGAACACGCCGTAGCGGCTCTGACGGAATGCGTCGGCTGCCAATGCAGCATTCCGCTCCAGGGTCAGCTGGCCGAAGATCAGGTTCGAACGCCACAGCTCGGACCAGTAGTGGGTGTAGCCAACGAACCCACCGTGCAGGTCCAGCGCATCAAGGCGGCCATCGGCACCGACCACCGCGTCCAGCCCGGAGCCGGTCAGGTCGGCGGTGTAACGGCTGAGGCCGCGCCCGCCGAGGGCACCGAACAGCAGCAGGTCGCGCTCGCCTACCGAGGCCGAACCGCTGAGTTGCAGGCCACCGGCCATACGCCGGTCGCGCTCGCCATCGCCGTCATAGGCCAGGCTGCGTGCCACCGCACCCAGCTGCAGGTGGCCCCAGTCGCGCTCCATGCGCGCGGTCACCGTCACGTCGGGCAGGCGGTTCACTGCGGCTCGCTCATCGCTGGCGCCGGCAAGTTCGGTCTTCGGATCTTCGGCGGCGACGGTCAGGGTGTTGCCCTTGCCCATCGCGAAACTGTGGTGGATGCCTGCCACCAGCAGGTAGCCGGCACCGCCGGGACCTTCGAAATCCAATGTGTCGGGCAGGCTGTCCGGATCCATGAAGCTGGAGTAGCCGTAACCAGCATAGGTATTGCCGAGCTGGCCATAGGCATGGCGCAGCCGGAACTCGTAGCCGTCACTACTGCCGAAGAAGTCGTTCTCCAGGTAGAAGCGCAGGTTGCCGTGCGTGGTCGGACGTCGCGCCTCGAAACTGAAGCGGGTCTGCTTGGCATGGATGTTGAAGTTCGAGACATCACGATGACTGCCACCGACCGGCATCGACGAGGGAATGAACTGATCCTCATCCCCCGCTGCACGCGAATCGGCGATGGCATCCAGCTTGGCGTAGCCGCCGATACGGATCACCGTGTCAGTACCCGGAATGGCGAAGAAGCCCTTCAGATCCGGATCGGTCGGGCCGGCCGCACTGTCCGGTCGCGACGCGGCGGTGGACGGATCGGCCACCGATTCGCGCTGCGGCAGCACCGGCTGTGCCACGCCCGGTACCTGAGTGGGGTGCAGCAGGTTGGCAGTGCTGGCAGGCGCGACCACGGCGGCGGGTGCCTGTGCTGTAGCAGGCGCAACGGTTGCGTCGCGCTGCTCAAGGCGGTCCAAACGCTGCTGCATGCCCTCCAGCGCCTGCCGCATGGCCGCAATCTCACGACGCAGCGCCTGCGCGTCCTCCTTGTCATCCACCTGTGCATACGCCGGCGTGATCGCCAGTGCTGTCACACAGGCCAGGCTCAGTACCGCCACGCGCATTGCATCCTCCCTGGACGACCCCTGTTCGCAGCACGCAGACAGGACGCACGCATGCGCCACTCCGGCCTCGTGCTGCCGTTGCTGGAAATGCGGATACTGCGTCGACGACACCGGCCAGCCTGCGCATGGCAGGCAACAGGACGATGACACTGTCCTGCCCGCACCGATGTCGACGCCATCAAGGCCGCGCTGCCAGAGAGGTGGCGACCGCAGCGGTCTGGGTAACAAGCACGGAGTGAGAGTGTCGTGAATGGCTGTGCCAGCCGACCCTGATCAGGGCGTGGCGAGCGCGGCATCCATCGCGCATTGACGCTGTATTCCATGCGTCACAGGCTAATCCGCCTGTCGTTTTTGGCCTTGATTGGAATCAAGGCGGGATGCTTGATGTCAGTCACGATTCAGACGTGACGATGAACCACTGTTGCGCGGGCCCGCAACCGCAATGCCCGCCATGGAATGCGACAGGCCCGCATGCTGCCATGCGGGCCTGCGCAATGTTTCATGGGGCTGGCGCCACTCAGCGCGGGCCAAGCACCGTCTGCAGATCGGCACCCTGCGGCAGACCCGCACGACGCTGCACCTGGCCCTGTGCGTCCTGGAACAGGATGCCCGGTGTGCCCTGGAAGCCCATCTCGATCATCAGCACCTGATTGGCGTCGAGCTTGCCAGCGATCTCGCGGCTGATGTTCGGCAGCGCCTTGATGCCACCGCGATCAAAATCGTGCTCGTTCTGCAGCAGCGCTGCGCTCGGGTCACGCGCGGCAAGGATCGCCGCGGCCTTGGCCGGGCTGTCCTCGCGGATCACGCCGACCATGATGTGACGCAGCTGCACCTTGCCAGCATCGACCCACGGCCGTGCCGCTTCCCAGAACTTGTGGCAGTACGGGCAGTTGGCATCGCTGAAGGTGTAGACCACGCGCGGCGCATCGGCCTTGCCATCACGCACCCAGGCGCTGGCTTCCAGCTTGGTCCACATCTTGGCCGACATCGGCGAAGCCACCAGCTTCTCAACGGCCTCAGCGGCTACATCGTTGCCCTCCGCATCGAACAGGCTGCCGACCAGTACGTTCTTGCCGTCAGCAGTGACATAGGCCGCTGCCGGCTGCTGGCCGCCGACCACGCCGGCGAAGCCCCGCAGGCCACCGGGAGCATCGAATTCTGCGACGACCTCGAAACCATGCTTCTCGATGCCCTTCAGCACCGCAGGACGATCGCCCTTGTTGGCCGTGGCTGTGGCGCTCGCTGCCGGTGCCGCGGCGGTCTTGCCCGGTGGCGTCTGTGCCTGGCTGCAGGCGGCCAATGCCAGCAGGACCGGCAGCAACAGCACCGCAGGGGCGGTGCGCAGGGAAGTCGACAACATGGGAACTCCGTAGTGAGATGCCCGCGCAGGCTACCGCAGCCGGCGCAGTTTGTGTTCAAGACCGGCTGCAGTCAGTTCGCCGAGGTGCAGTTCACGCAGGCGCCCTTCGGCATCGAAGAACAGGGTCGAGGGATAGGCCTGCACGCCCAGCACCGTGGATGCCGCAGCGTCATCATCGAGCAAAACGTTGTGCAGCAGGAGCCGTTCGCGCGCAACGAAACCCTGGACCTCCTCAAGGGTTTCACCCTGATTGAGGAACACGAACTGCACATCCGCATGTGCCTGCTGCGCCGCAGCCAGGACCGGCATCTCGCGCCGGCAGGGCCCGCACCAGGTCGCCCAGAGATTCAGCACAAGCGGTTTTCCCCGGAACTGCTGCAGATCAACCCTGCCCCCCTGCAGATCAGCAACCTGCAGTACCGGCAAGGGCATCTGACGCTCCTGCCATGCGGACAGCAGCTGACTGCCGCCCGCCCATAGCAGCACACCCGCCAACGCCGCGCCCAGCACCGGGGCGCGCAACGCCCGCCATGGGCGCACCCGCCACAGCCCCCATGCCGAACCCGCAACCAGGACAACCACCAGGTGGTAGCCACCATCGGCAATCTGCAGAATGCTCCACGGCGCCTCGCGATACAGGGCGAAGTTCAAGGCCACGAAGCTGATGCGACCACACAGCAGGCCCACCAGCAGCATGTCCAGAACCATGCTGGGTGCAGAAGGCAGCGGCATGCCGTCCTTCCTGCGTGGCCACAGACGCGCCACGGCCATGGCAATCACTACGCACACGAGAATCAACACCACCGGCATCGGCACCGGCCCAACGCTCGACATCAGACCACCTGTTCAATCGTCCACTGACTGCATGGTCGAAGTGTCGCGCTCCGGTTGCAAGCGCGACGATGCCGCCGACATCAGGCCGCGCTGCGCCCCAGTTGCATCACCGACGGCGATTGCAGCCCGCGCAGGCTGCCTGCCACCGACGGCATCAAGGGCCGCTCGCGACGCTTGCTGCTGACGTGACGCCGATAGTTGGCCGGCGTCATGCCAACGATGCGCAGGAACAACCGGCGGAAAGCACTCTGATCAGCGTAGCCGACACCCCACGCCACCTCATCGATACCCGCCCCCTGCTGCAGCAGGGTCTGCGCCTTGGCGATGCGCAGCCGTTGGCAGTATTCGATCGGCCGCAGGCCGGTGGCCTTGAGGAACCGCCGCTGCAGTGTGCGCGGCTCCAGCCCGGAGACCTCGCAGATCGCGGCAAGGGTGGCGCCGCGTGCCGCCGTGGTGTGCAGCCAGCGCTGTGCCTTCAGCACATCACGATCGCCATGTGCGAAGTTGGCGCTGAAGCGCTCCAGGTCCTGCTGGATCGTGGCGGGCACGGTGATGCCCAGTTGCTGTGCGACCGCACTGGCCACACCCTGCCCGTGCAGCCGGTACAACAGTCGCAGGCCAAGGAAGCGCCAGGCCTGGGCCCCGCCGACCGTCAGCAGGTCACCGTCATCCACCAGCGCCCGCTCGCTCGGCACCCAGCTCGCGGCCTGCGCCTGCAGGCCTGGATGGCGCCCGAGATCGGGGCCACTGACCGTACGCCCGGCCAGCAACCCGGCGCGTGCCAGCACGCTGACGCCATCACTGGCGGCGGCCAGCAGACTGCCGCCGTCATAGTGCGCGCGCAGCCAGTCCAGCAGGACCTCGTCCGCGCGCAGGCACGCGCCTGCACTGATCTGGCCGGGAACCGCGATCACAGCCGGGATGGCCGCATCGAGCATTTCCGCACCCGCAATACGATGCACCCCGGTCTGGCTGGCCGGCACGATCCAGCGGGTGACCAGCACCCGCTTGAACGGCCGACGCTGCTGCTGGGCAAGGCGATTGGCAACGTGCGCCATTTCGGCCAGTACGGAGGCGGCAGACGGATCACCTCCCGGGTATTCAACCACCGCGATCTCGACGAATCCTTCGTTCCTGAATCCTTCCACAGACCACCTCCTCGGTTCGTTGCAGGCCATCGAACGGCCGGTTCAGGCGAAGGGTAGGAACTGGTCCATCGGCGGGGCTATGAAGAAAGTTGCAAAGTGCGCTGAATGCGCGCACCCGGGCCAAGCCTTGACTCTCGACCAGACTCCAGGCTTCACAATGGTCGGCAGCCCCTGCAGGAATCCGCCATGAACATTGGACAACTGGCCCGCCAGGCGGGCGTACCGATCGATACGGTGCGCTACTACGAACGACAGCAGCTGCTGCCGACTGCGGCCCGCTCGGCGGGTGGCTACCGCATCTTCGGCGAGCAGGACCTGCGCCGGCTGCGATTCATCCGCCGCGCCAAGGCGCTGGGCTTCAGCCTTGAAGAGATCGGCGAGCTGCTCGCATTGAGCGATCGCCATTCGCAGGACATGGGCAGCGTGCGCGACACCGCGCAGGCGCGCCTGCAGGACATCGCACAGCGGATGGCGGAGCTGCAACGCATGCACACTGCACTTTCGCTGCTGGTCGACGCCTGCCCAGGTCACGGCGCGCTGGACCAGTGCCCGATCCTGGCGGCACTGACCGACGACGCTGCACAGGCGAAAGGCGACTGACATCGGCTTCGCAACGCAGGTGAAGAAAAGTGCAACAAATGCTTGCCAACCCCCTGGGGCAAGGCTATTATTTCGCTCCTCAGCGACGTGGGGCCATAGCTCAGCTGGGAGAGCGCCTGCATGGCATGCAGGAGGTCAGCGGTTCGATCCCGCTTGGCTCCACCAATCTTTCGGCATTAGGCCGTCGAAAGGTCGCTAAAGAACATTGATGAGAATTGCGTCCCCATCGTCTAGAGGCCTAGGACATCACCCTTTCACGGTGGCGACCGGGGTTCGAATCCCCGTGGGGACGCCACTCATCACGAACAACGAGGACCCGGCCGATAACCGGGTCTTTTTTGTTCACCGCCTACCGGCATTCAGGTTGTGGCGTTGCGGTTCCCCTGCCCTCGTGGTCGCGGTTGAACCGGAACGAAAAAAGCTCAAAAAAAGCTTCCACAAACGTGAACACGCAGGTATGATAGGCGGCTCGGTAACACGGGGCCATAGCTCAGCTGGGAGAGCGCCTGCATGGCATGCAGGAGGTCAGCGGTTCGATCCCGCTTGGCTCCACCACTTTCGACATTAGGCCGTCGAAAGTTCTACAACTTGAAGTTTTTCGTGCGTCCCCATCGTCTAGAGGCCTAGGACATCACCCTTTCACGGTGGCGACCGGGGTTCGAATCCCCGTGGGGACGCCAGTTTCAAAACGGACTCTGCTCCCGGCAGATCATCCGGAGTTTCATTGGGGCCATAGCTCAGCTGGGAGAGCGCCTGCATGGCATGCAGGAGGTCAGCGGTTCGATCCCGCTTGGCTCCACCACTTCGACATTAGGCCGTCGAAGGATCTACAACTTGAAGTTTTCGTGCGTCCCCATCGTCTAGAGGCCTAGGACATCACCCTTTCACGGTGGCGACCGGGGTTCGAATCCCCGTGGGGACGCCAATTCTTTAAAACCCCGGCTTCGGCCGGGGTTTTTCTTTGCCTGTGATTCCTGGGAAGGCCCTATCCACGCATGGCGCGGATCTACTGCAGGGCCGGGATGGATCCGGCGGCCGGTTGGCCCAGTAGATCCACGCCATGCGTGGATGGCTTCAACTCGGCCACACCTCAGAACCGGCGATACATCCCGATCGATGCAGGTGCGGTGGGTGCGAAACCAAACTGCGCGTACAACCGGTGCGCTTCACCATCTGCCAGAAGGCTGACGTATGCCGACGGCGGCAGGTTCGCCTGCATCCAGCCCTCCAGGCGACGCATCACTTCCTTGCCCAGGCCCTGACCCTGCAGGCGCGGCAACACAGCGATATCGCAGACCTGCAGGTGGCAGCCCCCATCGCCGACGATGCGCCCCATCGCCACCAGCTCGTTACCCTGGTAGGCACACACGCCATACAGGGTATTGGGCAGCGCGCGTGCCGCCGCCTCCTGGCTCTTGGCACTGAGGCCCGCCAGCACACGCAGCTGGCAATAGTCTTCGACCGTGGGCACGGCGTCGCGGAACTGGCAGGCGACGGAATCATTCATGCGCTATCTCCCTGTAGGTCGGGCTATCCTGCCTCATCCATGTCGCAGCTGCTGCGACCCACGCCCGCAGAGTTCCCATGTGCTATTCCGCCCTGATCCGCGCCGACTACGCCAAGCTGGTGCGCGAGTTCGGCGCCATCCTGTCGCTGGAAGAATTCGCGGAGCTGTACGCGCACGATCCTGGCAAGAAGCGCCCCAGAACTCCCAAGGCGATGGATGACGGCTTCGCCGGCGCGCGCACCGAGCAGGGCCGCGACATCGTCGCGAAAATCCAGCAGTGGCATGCGCAGGAACGCCAGGATCTGGAAGCGGAGCTGGCCCGCCAGCGCGAGCGACGCGATATTGCCAATGCCACGCTGGCGACCCGCCCCACCCAGAAGGCACGCAACGACCTGCGCGTGGCCGGCAACCGCATCGATCGTGCGCAGGCTCGGCTGGAAGATCTGCACCGGGTGCAGCTGCTGCCGCGCGACAACCGTATTTTCCCCGGTACCTACGCACCGGTGATGGTCAGCGAGGGCGGCAAACGCGTGATCAAGCCGATGCGCTACCAGTGCCGGCTGCCGGACAAGCCTGCGCGCAACGACGTGCTATATCCGGGCACCTACAACGCGCGGCGCGACAGCCTGGAAGGCTATTGGCGCGGTGCGTTCGGGCTGCGCCACGGTGTGGTGGTGGTGCAGGCGTTCTATGAGCACGTGCCACGCCATGCCATCGCCGGCCGTACGCTGGGTGCCGATGAGAAGGATCAGGACGTGGTGCTGGAGTTCCGGCCCGATCCCCCGCGCGACCTGCTGCTGGCCTGCCTGTGGGCGGAATGGGAAGGACCGGAAGGTCGCCTCCTGTCATTTGCCACGATCACCGACACGCCTCCACACGACGTCGCCGCTGCGGGCCATGACCGCGGCGTCGTTCCCATCCGCAAGGAACACCTCGATGCCTGGCTCAATCCCGATCCGGATGACCTGGCGCGGCAGTACCGCATCCTCGACGACCGCGAGGAGATCCGCTACGTATACGAAGAAGCGGGCTGAACACCGCGCACAGATGAAAAACCCCGCCTGGGCGGGGTTCATGGATCAGGGATTGCCGCCGCACATCGCCTCTTCGCAGAAGGCCTGTTCCTGCAGGCACTGTTCAACCTCTCCACCCCGCGCGATGCAGCTCTTGTAGAGCTGGAAACAGGGCTGGCCACACCACGCGGCAGAGGCCGTACCACCGAAGACCGCCATCGAAAGGACACCCGCAGCAACCATGCGCTTGATCCACTTCTTCATGCCACTCTCCTTGTAGGCCTGAGCATTCAGGCCCGGGCAGGATACGCCCACCGCTTCAGCACGCGCCAATCAGGCGCTGGCGCTGGCGCGGCCCACTGCGCGTACCAGCGCTTGGCTCAGATCTGCCGAGAGATAGGGCTTGACCAGCAGCACGCCGGCCAGCATCGGCTCGGGCAGCTGCTCGGCCTGCATCCCGGTGGCCAGCACGAACGGCACCCCGCGCGCCGACAGTGCCGCAGCCACCGGCTCGCTGGTCTCATTGCGGGCCAGGCGGTAATCGAGCAGGGCCACGTCCGGGGTCGACGCCTGCAGCAGGCGCAGCGCTTCAGCCACGCTCGCGGCCAGCCCCACCACCGTCGCACCGGCATGCACCAGCTGCATCTGCAGCAGTGCGGCACTCATCTCGTCGTTCTCGACCACCAGCACCCTCAGGTCCTGCAACACTGTCATCGGCTACCGCTCCTGGAGGCATTCAAGCCGCCGCAGTATAGCCATGACAGGGCCGAAGCCGACAGGAGGCGCCCCGATCGGCCTCCCCACTATGAAAGCCGTGCCGACCTCGGTTACACTCGCACGCTGCCTGCCGGTGTGGCGGAATGGTATACGCAGCTGACTCAAAATCAGCCGGGGGTGACCCCATGAAGGTTCGAGTCCTTTCACCGGCACCACTGCATCAAAGGCCAGGTCCCCGACCTGGCCTTTTGCATTTTCAGGACCGGAGCGCCGACACTGGCGACGATGCCAACGCCCGCCCTGCCCACGCTCCCTGCCACCCTGCCCGCACGGCTGCGTCCACTGCACGTGGATGATGCTGCCGCCTGGGCCGGCTATCTCTCGCTGCCGGGCGTGACCGAGCACACCAGCTGGGGCGACGTTTCCGAAAGAGCACTGCGCTGCCAGATCGCCGGTTACCTGCCCACGGCAACGGACCAGCGCTGGGCGCTGGTGGGCGCCGACAGCCAGCTGATCGGCACCGTTGGCCTGAACGGAATCGACCTGTCGCATGGCCGCGGCGAACTTGCCTATGATCTCGATCCGCGCTGGCAGGGTCAGGGACTGGCCACGCACGCAGCACGCGCGGTGCTCGAATGGGGCCATGCCGCACTCGCCCTGGTCCGAATCCAGGCGACTGTCCTGGACAGCAACGCCCGCTCGATCGCCGTGCTGGAACGCCTCGGCATGCAGCGCGAAGGCCTGCTGCGCGCTTACCGGCGGGTTCGAGGACAGCCCCGTGACTTCTGGATGTACGCCCGCGTCGAAGGCTCCGCGTCACCATGCTGAAACACAACTGCGACTTCCGGCAAGCTTCGAAATAGACGCAGCGCACACTTTTCTTGCAAGCCACACGTGCTTCTGCCTATCGTGATCCCAGCCGGAGCTGGGGGCGGGGGAATGCATGACGTTGCGTGCGGCACTGTTTTTTCTGGTCACGCACGCGCTCGTCATTGCCTTTGTTGGCCCGCAGGACCCGGTCGGCTCCTACCTGATGCTGATCACTGCGCCGTTGCTGGCTGCACTGGCCTGCGTGCGGCGTGCGCGTGACAGCCGCCAGGCGGCCTGCAAATGGCGGACGCTGGGCGCTGCCGTGGGCCTGTTCTCGCTGGCCCTGCTCGCCCTGCTGTACCGCAATGTGGCCGGCCTCGATCCTGCGCAGATGACCGTGTCTTCGCTGATCCTGTACGTGTTCTACCGCATCCCCCTGACCTACGTGGCCGCCAGCCCGGGCGGCGGCAACCGCTGCATCCGCGCGGTGGACCTGCTGATCATCGCGCTGCTGTGGCTGCTGTACTTCGGGCACACGCGGGCGATGGCGCATTTCAACGCCGCATTGTGGACGCAGTGCCTGAACGCCATGAGCAACCTACAGAACAGCCTGGTGTTCTGCTTCGCGCTGATCCGCTTCCTGGCCGAGGACAATCCCGACCGCCGCGATTTTTTCCGGACACTTGCGATCTACGCGCTGGGCTATTTCCTGCTGGCGTTCTACATCAACACCTACCAGCCGCAGCTGCCTGACGGCAACTGGGGGGACCTGCTGATCAGCGGACTGTTCGTGGTGCTGGCCGTCATGGCCGCCAGCAAGCGCCGCTATCCGGCGGTGGAGGTATCGCGCAGCCTGCGCCGCATCGTCGACGCCGGCGTGCCGTTGATGCTGCCCTTGCTGCTGATGATGGTGGCGCTGCTGGTCGCGCGCCTGCAGCCCACCCTGGCCACGGTGGGCTTCATTGGTGCCATGCTCGGCTATGCCCTGCGCAGCGTGCTGAGCCAGGTGGAGATCCAGCGCCAGCGCGATGAGCTGGAAACGCTGGCGCGGCGCGATCCGCTGACTGGGCTGGGCAACCGCCGCAGCTTCGACGAATCTCTTGGCAATGCCCGTGGCCGCGCACGCCGCCAGGGACTCGGGCTGGCGGTACTGATGATCGACATCGACCACTTCAAACGGCTCAATGACACCTATGGCCATCCGGAGGGCGATCGTCGCCTGCAGTCGGTCGCCGCCATTCTTGATGGCTGCCTGCAACGGGGTGACGATCTGCTGGCGCGCTATGGCGGCGAAGAGTTCATCGCCGCCCTGCCCTCGCCCGATGCCGCCCACGCACTGGGCCTGGGCGAACGGCTGCGCGCTTCGGTCGAAGCCGCAGCCCTGCCCGCCCCCGAGGCCACCGTCACCATCAGCATCGGCGTGGCCTGGCAGGCACCCGGCGAAGACCGCGATCCGCGCGACCTGGTCGAACGCGCCGACCAGGCCCTGTATCGCGCCAAACATGCCGGTCGCAACTGCGTACGCGGCGACGCCGATAGCAAGGAAGACCCGTCCGGTCGCCGTGCCTAGACCGCGTGCAGCCCCGCTGTTCCGTGCCGGTGCCCGGCCCCGCCCTGCACGCGGAAGCTGGCCACGGTCTGCAGCAGCTGCGCCGACTGCTCTTCCATGCTGCGCGCCGCCGCCGACGCCTCCTCGACCAGGGCCGCGTTCTGCTGGGTGCCCTGATCGATCAGGTCGACCGCATGATTCATCTGCTGGATATCGTCGCTCTGCTGCTGCGAGGCCGTGCTGATTTCAGTCATCAGGTCACTGACCCGGCGCACGTTGGTCACGATTTCATCCATGGTACGGCCCGCGCTCTCAACCTGCGCCGTGCCGGCGCCCACATTGGCAACCGACTCATCGATCAGGTGCTTGATCTCCTTGGCTGCGCTGGCCGAACGCTGCGACAGCTCGCGGATCTCAGTGGCAACCACGGCAAAGCCGCGGCCATGTTCACCGGCACGCGCAGCCTCCACCGCTGCGTTCAGCGCGAGAATGTTGGTCTGGAAGGCGATGCCGTCGATCACTCCGATGATGTCGACGATGCGCCGCGACGAGGCATTGATCACCGCCATCGTCTCGACCACCTCATGCACCACAGTGCCGCCTCGTGCGGCGACGTCGGCCGCTCCGCCGGCCAGCTGGCTGGCCTGGCGCGCGTTGGTGGCCGTGCGCTGCACGGTCTCGGCCAGGCCTTTCATCGACACAGCGGTTTCCTCCAGCGAGGCCGCCTGCTGCTCGGTACGCTGCGAGAGGTCGCTGTTGCCCTGTGCGATCTCGGTCGCGCCGACTGCGATGGTGTCCGCGGCGAACTTGATCTGGCCGATGATCGCGGCCATCGCCTCGACCAGCGAATTCACGCCTTCGCACAGTTCGGCGATCGACCCGTTCTTGTCGGCGGTGGCCACGCGCTGGGTCAGATCGCCCTGCTTGGCGGCAGCCACCACCTCGCGGGTCTGCGCCACGGCGCGCTGCATGGCCTGGTTCTCGTGCACCTGCGCGGTGATGTCGGTGGCGTACTTGACGACCTTGAACGGCTTGCCATTGAGGTCCAGGATCGGGTTGTAGGATGCCTGGATCCAGACCTCGCGCCCGCCCTTGCCCAGGCGCCGATACTGGCCGGCGTCATATTCGCCCCGCCCGAGCTTCTCCCAGAACTGGCGATACTCGACGCTGCTGCGATGCTCAGGCTCGACAAACAACGAATGGTGCTGCCCGCGCACTTCGTCCAGGTTGTAGCCGGTAGCGGCCAGGAAATTGTCATTGGCCGACAGGATGCGGCCATCCATGCTGAACTCGATCACCGCCTGCGATTTGGCGATCGCGGCCAGTTGTCCCGCCGAGTCGGCCGCCTGCAGCTTCTGCGCGGTGATGTCGGTCGCGAACTTGACCACCTTGTACGGCCGCCCCTGGCGGTCCAGCACCGGGTTGTACGAAGCCTGGATCCAGATCTCGCGCAGACCTTTGCCGAAGCGGCGGTACTGTCCGGCGTCATATTCGCCACGCCCCAGGCGTACCCAGAAGTCGCGGTATTCCGCGCTGCGCGCCTGCTCGGGGTCGACGAACAGGGAGTGATGCTTGCCCTGGATCTCCTCCAGCCGGTAACCCATCGCCTGCAGGAAATTGTCATTGGCCCGCAGGATGGTGCCGTCGAGCGCGAACTCGATGACGGCCTGCACGCGATGCAGCGCGGCCACCTGCGCTTCCAGCTCGGTGCGGTCGGTCATCGCCGCCTCTGTGCTGGTGCGTTGCTGCGGCGCCAGCACGCCAAGCAGCGCACGCCACGGCGACCAACGGGTATGCAGCTCGGCCGGCGCCTGCGCGCCTGCCGTGAAGCCTGGAATGAGCATTGTCTGATCCTCGGTGTCCGGTAAGCGGTTGTGACCCGACGGGCGGGATGCCCGGCGGCAACATCAGTTGCCAGGGACTACAGGTGCCAACGGGCACCTCTCGAGCGACTGCCAAGAACGTCTGCTGCGGGTGCGATCGGCATCTGGAAGCGGCGGAACACACTGCGCGGACCGCCCGTCGGGGGCAGCCTGGGGTCCTGCGGCGGGTGACTGGAGCGGGATCCAGAGGGAGTATCGGCGACGCCGTCGGCCGCTTTAGCGGGATTCCGCGACGTCCGTCGCAACTCTGTGCATTGCAGCGGGAATGCGGTAGACGATTGCCGTGTACTTCACGCCCTGCTCACGTGCCACTGCCTGCCCACCAAGGGACTCAGCCAATGCACGGCTGGACCGGTTCCGTTCCGCCACCGGGTAGCGGAACGCAGCACAGCGAAGGCGCCCAGAGGCCGCCGACCACACCGCCGCCACTGCCTCGCGGCCATAGCCGTGCCCATGCATCACTTCTGCGATCCAGATGCCCAGTTCGGGTTCTGCTTCACGGGCTCGATGCAGGCCTGCCAGGCCAAGGAATACCCCATCCCCGCGCCTGCGGATCACCAACGTGATGTCGGTCCCGTCGGCGATGGTAAGCAGCCACGTCCGCCAGACGGCAGCAAACGCCTCCTTCGAGGGTGGCGGCTCAAACGCCATATAGCGGGTCAGCCCGGGTGTGATTGCCACAAATGCCTCGTCGGCGTCACCGGGCGTGAAAGGCCGGAGGTGCAGCCGCGGACTGTCGATGGTCCAGTCGTCCAATGTCATCTTCTGCATCGCCTGGGCATTGCGTGCAGCATCGCTCAGCAGAAGGATGCAGCTCAAGGCAGAAAGGTTTACATGACCAATGCGGGATTCCCCAGCAGGAGAAAATGACCAGCATGAAGGCCCCGCAGGATGCTTATCGACATGGAGATCGCATGTTCCCTCGCTTTGCCAGCCTTCTCTTCCTGGCCCTGTGCAGCAGCAGCGCGCTGGCCAACGACGCCGCCTATCGACCCGCCTTCCACCCCGACCAGCTGAAGGGACCACCCGCAGGACGCCCGAACGAAGTGCTGGTGCTGGGCAGCCCGCACCTGTCCAGCCTGCCGGAGACCTTCACGCCGGCGATGCTGGAACCTCTGCTGCAGCGCCTGGAAGCCTGGCGGCCCACCGCGATCGCGGTGGAGAACCTGTCCGGCCTGCAGTGTGACTTCATGCGCCGCAATCCGGCCCGATACGCGGAGAGCGTAGCGGACTACTGCGTCGATCCGGCACCGGCGCAGGCCGCCACCGGCCTGGACGTGCCCAGCGCCAACGTGGAGATGGAACGCCTGCTTGCGGATTGGCCGAAGGCGCCAACCGCTGCCCAGCGGCGCCGATTGGCCGCCGTGTTCCTGGCCGCGGGCGAAAGCAGCTCGGCAGTCGTCCAATGGCTGCGGCTGTCCAGGGAAGAGCGACGTGCTTCGGACAGCCTGACACCGGAACTGGTGCAGTTCCTCGACACGCGCATGGCCCGCCGCAACGAGGCCGGACTGGTGGCCGGCGTACTTGCGGCACGCCTGGGGCTGGAGCGCCTGTGGTCGGTCGACGACCACACTGCAGATTCGCCAACACCGGAATCGCAGCAGAAGGCCTACGCTGCCGCCATACGCGGTGCCTGGGACAATTCCTTCGTCAAAGCGCGCAGGGCGGCCGATGAACGACTGGAGGCCAATCTTGCTCAACCGGATGGATTGCTCGCAATGTATCGCGCCTACAACACGCCCGAGGCCGCGATGGTGGCCTTCAACAGCGATTTCGGCGCGACCCTCGTCGAGCCCTCGCCGGAAGGCTTCGGCCGCAACTACGTGGGCTACTGGGAAACCCGCAACCTGCGCATGGTCGCCAACATGCGCGACATCCTGGGCCAGCATCCAGGCACCCGCATGCTGACGATCGTCGGTGCCTCGCACAAGGGCTACTACGAGGCTTACCTCGATCTGATGCACGACGTGCAGCTGGTCAGTTCGGATGAAGTACTGCGCTGACGCAACATGACGTGGAGGATGCGGTGACCATCCACCGCATCACTCCACCGCGTTCCTGCCCGTCCGCCACAGCACGATGCTGGCGGCACCGATACAGGACAGCGTGAACACCAGCAGGGCGACCGCGCCGCCCTGCAGTACCGGCAGCAGGGCCTGCGCGTGAAGGTCGCCGCGCAGCTGTTCCGCACGCAGGCAGGCGGCCAGCGCGAGGCACCAGCCAACCATCGCCGGGGCGTAGGCCCGCATCGCAACCGGGTTCCAGACCTTCATGGGATCACCTGCATGAGTGGATGTGCGCGCAGTATTCGCGCACGCCCTCTCACAGGCTGAGATCAGCCTTCGGCGGCTTCGGAATCATCGCCGGGCAGCTCACTGGCCTCGCCTTGCACCTGTACGTTGTTGCGACCCATTGCCTTGGCCCGGTAACACTGGGCATCAGCCGCTGCCACGGCCTGGTCCACGCTCATCCCACCCGCCAATGGCGCGATACCGATGCTGGCACCCACATGCAGGCGGTCCCGGTCCCACGGAATCGACAGCGACGCCAGGGTGTGCAGCAGTTCACCGCCGATGCGCGCGGCACGACGCGGCGTGCAGCCGGACAGGATCACTGCGAATTCGTCGCCGCCCAGACGCGCCACTACGTCCGAATCGCGCACACCGTGGCGCAGCACGCTGGCCACCGCCCACAGCACGGCATCGCCGGCCAGATGGCCCCAGGTGTCGTTGACCGGCTTGAAGCGGTCCAGGTCGATGTACATCAACGACGCGGCCTGGCCAGTTCGCTCGACGCGGGTGATCGCCTGCTGCAGATGCACCTCGAAACCGCGACGGTTGCTCAGCTCGGTGAGCGGATCGATCTCGGCCAGATGGCGCGCTTCGCGCTGGCGCGCGCGCTGCTGGGTGTCATCACGCAGTACCCACACTGCACCGCGTACATGACCTTCATCATCGCGCAGCCAGGCACGGGTCAGGTCGACCGGGATCGTGGCCGTGCCCAGGCGCAGCAGAAGATCGGCGTGCAGGTCCACCGCATTGCTTTCCGGGTCCAGCAGGACCGACACATCCAGTACCGAGCCGGGCGCATATTCGGTGGTCAGTGCCAGCACGTCCTGCACCTTGTGCCCGGCCAGCGACAGCGCGCCATCACCCGCCAGGGTGCGTACTGCGGCGGCATTGGCGTAGTCGATACGGCCATCCAGGCTGACACTGAGCACCAGGTCGGCAACCGCATCAAGCGTGATACGGCTGCGCTGCTCGCTCTCGAACAGGCGCTGCTCGCTGCTGCGCTGGGCGCTGATGTCCTGGATCTGCGACACGAAATGCAGCGGTTCACCGTGCTCGGTGCGCACCAGCGACACCGACAGCCGCGCCCAGATCACCTTGCCGTCGCGATCGAGATAGCGCTTTTCCAGGTGGTAGTGGCTGCGCCGCCCGGCCAGCAGATCCTGCACCAGGGCCAGGTCGGTCTGCAGGTCATCGGGGTGGGTCAGGCGCTGGAAATCAACCTGCAGCAGTTCTTCGCGGGGGTAGCCCAGGATCCGGCACAGTGCGTCATTGACGTCCAGCCAGCGTCCTTCCAGCGACACCAGCGCCATGCCCAGCGCCGCCGACGTGAACGCACCGGCGAATTTCTCTGCCGACAGGCGTGCTTCGGCGCGCGCCTGCAGGATCTCGGTGATGTCGATGGACATGCCGACATAGCCGATCCGCGCGCCGCCAGCACCATCCATGCGGCTGATCGACAAGCGCACCTGGCGTGGCTGGCCATCCTTGCGCCGCAGTGTCCACTGCCGTGAATAGGTCTGCTCATCGGCGCGGGCGCTGAGTGCTTCAAACGCGCCCGGCAGGCTTCCGTCCGCAGCCGCCAGCGGACGCAGCCAGGCCGCCAGCTCGTCCGGATCGTGGAAATCACCCAGTCGCCGCTGGCCGACCACTTCTTCCGCGCTGTAACCCAGCAGGCGTTCCGCGCCGGTATTGAACAGGGTGATGGTGCCTTCGGTATCGGTCGCGATCACCGCCACCTCATCGGACGCGTCGACCACGGCCTGCAATCGCTGCCGGCTCTCGGCCGCATCCTGCCGCGCCTGCTGCAGCTCGGTCACGTCGGCGTGCGCACCGGCCATCCACAGCGGTCGTCCCTGCCCGTCCCATTCGAACACGCGGCCACGATCGTGGATCCATATCCACTGGCCATTCTTGTGGCGCATGCGCAGCAGGCAGACATAGTTGTCGCTGCGGCCTTCGAAGTGATCCTCGAGTGCCGCGTCGGACAGGACGATGTCGTCGGGGTGGACCAGCTTCAGGAACGTCTTCTGGCACACCGGCTCCAGCTCTTCCAGGCGATAGCCGACAATCTCCGCCCAGCGCGCATTGACCCGCATTTCGCCGGTCTGCACGTTCCATTCCCAGGTACCGGCAGCGGTGCCGTCGATGATCATGGCCAGGCGCCGGCGCTCCTCTGCCAGTTCCTGCAGGCGCCGCTCGAGCAGACCGTTGCCGTTGTTTCCCTGGCCCGCCATCAATCCGGTCCCCGGCCCGCACAGGCGGGCAGCAGCCGCAGCACAACACTGCAGCCCTCAACGAAGACAACGGGTCCTGCTGGCGTCATGGCCCTCCCCAGCGACAGCGGGGAGGCCAAACGCCCCCCTCAGGCGCAAGTGTGCGCAATCACGGGGAAAATCGACAAGTCCCCCGCCACGAATCAAGCGTGACGGGGGACACGGTCCTCAACTGCGCTTGGCGCGGGCGAAGGCCTCGGCCAGGGCGTTGTTGGCCGGGGGCGCGGACTGAGCGGGACGGCCGCCATTGCCCTGGCCCCGGTTTGGCCCGCGGTTCTGGCCGCCTGCGTCGCGGCGCGGCCCCTGCCCCTGGCCGCGATCATCACGCTGGCCCGGGCGGCTGGTGGCCTGCCCAGGGGTGTCGTCCAGGCGCCGGGTCAGGGCGATGCGCTTGCGCGCCACGTCCACCTCCAGCACCTTGACCTTGACGATATCGCCGGCCTTGACCACGTCGCGCGGGTCCTTCACGAAGGTATCGGAGAGCGCCGAGATGTGGATCAGGCCATCCTGGTGCACGCCGATATCGACGAAGGCGCCGAAGGCGGCCACGTTGCTGACCACACCTTCCAGCACCATGCCCTCGCGCAGGTCCTTGATGTCCTCGACGCCCTCGGCGAAGCGCGCGGCCTTGAACTCCGGACGCGGGTCACGGCCCGGCTTTTCCAGTTCCTTCAGGATGTCGCGCACGGTCGGCACGCCGAAGGTGTCGTCGGTGAACTGTTCTGCCTTCAGGCCGCGCAGGAAGCTGCCATCACCGATCAGCGCCTTGATCGGGCGCGCGGTGCTGGCCACGATGCGCTCGACCACCGGGTAGGCTTCGGGGTGCACCGCCGAGGCGTCCAGCGGCTGGTCACCATCGGCGATACGCAGGAAGCCGGCGCACTGCTCGAAGGTCTTCTCGCCCAGGCGCGCGACCTTCAGCAGGTCCTTGCGACGCTTGAACGGGCCATTGTCGTCACGATGGCGCACGATGTTCTCGGCCACCGTGGACGACAGGCCGGACACGCGCGACAGCAGCGCGGCCGAAGCGGTGTTCACGTACACGCCCACGGCATTCACGCAGTCCTCGACCCGCGCATCCAGCGCCCGTGCCAGGCGGTACTGGTCCACGTCGTGCTGGTACTGGCCGACACCGATCGCCTTGGGTTCGATCTTGACCAGTTCGGCCAGCGGATCCTGCAGGCGGCGCGCGATGGACACCGCGCCACGCAGCGACACGTCCAGCCCCGGGAATTCCTTGGCCGCGAACTCGGACGCCGAGTACACCGACGCGCCCGCCTCGCTGACCACCACCTTCTGCAGCTTCGGGTTGGCGGCAGCCTTGATCGCTTCGCCGGCCAGCTTGTCGGTTTCGCGGCTGGCGGTGCCGTTGCCGATCGCGATCAGTTCCACGTTGTGCTTGGCGCACAGCTGCTTGATCGTCTGCAGCGACTGCTCCCACTGGCGGCGCGGCTCGTGCGGGTAGATGGTGTCGGTCGCGACCAGCTTGCCGGTGGCATCGACCACGGCAATCTTGCAGCCGGTGCGGATGCCCGGATCCAGCCCGAGTACGGTCTTCGGGCCCGCCGGCGCGGCCAGCAGCAGGTCCTTCAGGTTGTCGCCGAACACTGCGATGGCTTCGGCCTCGGCCTTTTCGCGAGCCTGGTTGAACAGGTCCAGCAGCAGATGGGTGTGCAGCTTGGCACGCCAGGTCAGGCGGCAGGCATCCAGCAGCCAGCGGTCGGCGGCGCGGCCCTGATCGGCGATGCCGGCCTTGCGCGCCACGCGTCCTTCGGCGTACTGGTGGCCGGCCTCGGCCTCGTTGCCCGGGTCCAGCTCCAGGAACAGGATCTCCTCGCGGCGCGCACGGAACAGCGCCAGCAAGCGGTGCGAGGGAATCTTCGCCAGCGCCTCGGCGTATTCGAAATAGTCACGGTACTTGGCGCCTTCGGTTTCCTTGCCCTCGGCCACGCGGGCACGGATCACGCCGGTCTCGCCCAGCCAGGTGCGCAGCTCACCGACCAGCGCGGCGTCTTCGCCCCAGCGCTCCATCAGGATCGCGCGGGCGCCTTCCAGCGCGGCCTTGGTGTCGGCCACGCCCTTGTCGGTGTCGACAAAGGCTGCCGCGAAGACCTGAGGGTCCTGCGTCGGGTCGGCCAGCAGGCCATCAGCCAGCGGTTCCAGACCGGCCTCGCGGGCGATCTGGGCGCGGGTACGGCGCTTGGGCTTGTACGGCAGGTACAGGTCTTCCAGCCGGCTCTTGGTGTCGGCGGCCAGGATGTCGTTGCGCAGTTCGTCGCTGAGCTTGCCCTGCTCACCGATGCTGGCCAGCACCGCCGCGCGACGGTCTTCCAGTTCGCGCAGGTAGGTCAGGCGCACTTCCAGGTTGCGCAGCTGGGTGTCGTCCAGGCCCCCGGTCACTTCCTTGCGGTAGCGCGCGATGAACGGAACGCTGGCGCCCTCGTCGAGCAGGCCGACGGCGGCACGTACCTGGGCGGACTGGGCACCGATCTCGTCGGCGATGGTCTGGGCGATCTGCTGGGCGAGCGCGCTCTGGGCGTTCTTGGCGTCGTGCATTGCTTCAGGTCTGTGCCGCGTTACGGGAAGACCCCATTCTGGCAATCCACGACGGAGCCGGACAAGGCATTGACAGGGGGCGAGGTTCAGCGGTGAGGCCGGAGTGGACGCCGGCATCCTGGCGAAAAGAGGGCTCGGACTGGCCCTGGGCTGGGATGCCGGCGCGGGCGCGCGATGGTGGGCGCGCCCTGCCGCGTGTTGCGGAGGTCAGCGGTAGTGGCGGGCGGCGCGCTGCATGACGATCTCGTCACGCATGCCTTCCAGGGCCATCAGGCGGACCTTGCCGACACCCTGCAGTTCCATGAACCGCTCCGTGTAGAACTCCGGCCCCAGCGCGGTGTCGGCGCGGGATTTGCTGAAGCCGTAGGGCACCACGCCCTTCTCGCCATCCTTGCTACCACCGACATAAAGAACGATTGCCATGTGATGTATTCCTCCAAATTGCTACTGCGTACTGCACTCGATGAGCGATGCTGCGAGCTCATCGAGGGAGAGCTTACCGCGTCGAACCTGACTGGAACGTCACGAAGGCTAATGACGATCGGTTGCATGCAGATGACTGCGGGATCGCAGCAGAATGCTTACGGATCTTTAACTTTCAGCTAACGAATCAGCACCTCCAGGCAATCCCAAAGGCGCTCTCGCATGGTCACTGAAGCAGGCGAAGGGCGCCGGGACGAGCACTGCGGCGCGAAAGGGAATGAGTCGCGCGCCATCACTGACCGGTAACGAGCCCGGCCCGATGCCAGAACTGCTGCTCAGAAGTGGTTCCGCAGAAAAAGTATGAACGGTCGCAGCGTTCGGCAGGCCTCCGGACCTGTAGACCTAAAGCCGCACGCCTGCCGTGCGCTCGAAGTGAATCCGGATGTTCATCCTCCTTTCCACCTCTCTCTGCCGTGCGCGATACGCTTCCAGCACGTCAGGATCCACAACGCCGATATCAATGCGCCCTTCGGCGGCATTCACTCCGATGCCCTCTGCTCGAGGAAAAAAAGCCCGCAGTCGATTTGACGCTACGATCTTCTGGAGGTCCGCAATCGAATGCTCCGCCCCGGGCTCAAAGGTCACCCTCACGGATCCCACTGCCGTCGACACCACCCGACTGGGCACTGGTTCGGCCCCTTTCAGGCGCACCTTCATTTTCAGTGGATGCTGCTCGATCACGCGCCCTGCGTAGCGATCGCCGAACTCCTGGACCATGGCAGAGTTCAACGGTGCCAGCGCTGTTCTTTCAGCGCTCAGCCGCTCAACTTCGCTCTCGCCAACGTTGTCTGAAGCCATCACGCGCCCTGCTGCGGAGTTCAGGGGCGGCGAGGCTGGCTCGGCTGCGCACGAAGTCATGGAAACAACCAGCAATATGCGCGCGACTGCCCTGGCATTCATCTCCCTCTACCCTCCAGATGTCTAGCGAGTATCAGTTTACCTTGACCCCGATGGCATCCTGCACGCGTCCGAGCGGCATGGCAATCACGTGGTTGCATTGACCCGGGAGCGGCCCCTCGCTGTCAGCTCCGCTGACAATTGCAACAGGCATTAGCCCGTTGGTGACGACCGGTCCGCCGCTGTCTCCTCCGTCACACAGGAGCTCTTCCGGCGGCGAAGAGCTGAATTTCATCCAGTTGTCGGTGCATGCCTGGTTGTTGCACACACTGCTACCTGGCTGATAATGCAGGTCATCCAGAACGCCACAACTCCAGCCTGTGCGGGTTCCCCTGTGGCAGAGAATCAGAAACCCCTGCCAGCCATCCACCAGGTCAGTAAGCGGCTCAGCGAGTGACGCAACTGTTTCTGATCCGAAGTAGTTCATGAATATGGACCACGTCGCATTCGCACCGTTGGGCATCGGGTGCCATTGAACATCATTCGCGGCATCCCACCGTATTCTTGATGGATCAACCTGAAGATCGAGAACGACATTGTCTGAATTCCCGGGAATTGACTCGTACCGCAGTACGTCTGGGCAATGAGCGGCGGTGATGATGCCTGCGTCGCCGGAAGGGCTGTACGCGCGAAATCCAAACGTGCAAAAAGCACTATTGTTCACTGCACGGCCACCGGAACGAATGGGCAACGCCGCCAGTGGGCGGTCTCTTGAGGAGGCCGCGCGCAGCTCAATGGGAACGCCCAGGAACCGCTCTATTTCCAGGCGCTCTGCACTCGCAGCCCTCAAGGCTCCATCGTTGGGAACCGTGACATACAGCACCCCTCTCCTTACATCGACACCGATGCCATCCGCATCTGGCACCAACTGCCTCGGCTTGCCCGACCGTAGAACCGCTCGCAACTGCTCGATAGAGTGTAGATGACCTACCTCGAAAAGCACTTCAACTGCCCCGTAAGGTGTTTGAAATCGCCGCCTCGGCTCGGGGGATATCCCCGTAAGCCTCACAGTGACGCGCATAGGCTCTTCCGAGAAATCATGCCCCGCGTAGCGCCCTTTCATCTCCGACACAATCTGGCCTGTCAGCCGGGCCGCCTCCATGCGAAGACTCAGGCGCCGAGACGATTCATCGGTCGTAATACCATTTATCGCTGCGAAGTGACGTTCTGCGGGACCTTCACCGAGCGCACGTGCCGCGGCCGATGCATTTGTTGCGCACTGCGGACTTAGCCCGACCAGGGCGAGAGCCCAAAATACCGATTTTCTCATTCCGCACTCCTTGCAGTTCTATCCGGATTATCAGGGTAATGGACTGACTGGGCAACTCACTGCTTGATCGGCGCCATCCTGCTCCATCATCCGCAGGCGTTGACTATCCGTGATACTTGCATCCAGTAGAACAGGGATAATCTGAAAGGAGACTCATCCGGCCTTTCAACCGTTAATTAACAAGTCAACGAGCCGCCCACAAGCGATGTGAAACTATGGCCACCACCCACGCCCGAACCGGGCGAAATGATCGGCCGCACGCTCGAACGGGTTGCGCGCACTCACCCCGCCGCACAGCAGGTACACCGGCAGGTACAGCGGCCCCAGCACCATGTACTGGTAGACGTGCGCGCGCTCGTGGTCGTCCAGCCGGATCAGCGGCTCCACGCCCCACCCGGCCTGATGCGCATAGGTGCGGCAGGACATGCCCAGGTCGTGCCCGGTATGCAGGATCACATTGCCCAGCGTGATCGCCCCGCCCGGCCCCCACGGCCAGTGATCAAAGATGAGCGCACAGTCGCGGGCGCTCCAGCGCAGCGTCGCGCCGCCGAGCATGCCGGCCAGGCCACCGATCAGGCCGAGCAGGGAATTGGGCAGCGTCCACACCGCGCCCAGCACCTGCAGCGCGCGCAGCCAGAGTGGCCAGGGCCGGGAGGCGGCGTTCAATCGGCCTCGTTCGGGATCAGCAGCCACAGGATCAGGTAGACCAGGATGCCGGGGAAGGCCGCCGAGCCGATCGAGACCAGCACGAACACGATCCGTACCAGGGTGGCATTCCAGCCGAAGCGATGGGCAATGCCGCCCATCACGCCGGCAATCATGCGGTCGTTCAATGAACGCGACAGCGTGCGCGGCGTGGTGTTCATGGCGGTTCTCCTGGGCTACGGGAAAAAGCAGTCGAGCATGGCTCGACTCTACACCGCCCCTATGTCTACGGAGCGCGGTGGCGCAGGGCCTGCAGGCGTGCGCCGAACCAGGCGGCTGCAGTCTGTTCAGGCTGCCCCGGGCATTGGATGCGATAGGGCTTGCCGCTCATGCTGCTCTGGCTGGCGGCGCGCTCGATGAACTGCTCTGCGCTGTCCACCATGTCCTTCTTCAGCAGGTAGTCGTACTTGCGCTGCAGGTGCGCGCGCGCATCGCTGCCGTCGTACCAGCTGCCATTGCGCTGGAACCGGCACTGGGAGCCGTCCAGGCTGGAGATCAGCTGGGCGATCTCCCGGCGTGCATCCGTACTGGGTGCGGCGTGGGCAACAGGTGCTGCCAGCAGCAGCGTGGCAAGCAGCATCGAAATCCTTTGCGACATCATCACCCTCCATGCAGTCGAGCATGGCTCGACTCTACAAAAAAAAAGAAACCGGCTTTACGCGTCGCGCGCTTTCAGCCAGCCATCGATCGTGGCCGGCACTTCGCGCTGCGCGCGACCGGACACGTAGATGCCGATATGGCCGCCACGGAAACTGGACTCAGTGTAATCCTCGGTGCCCAGGCGTCCACGCATTGCGCGCGAGGCATCCGGCGGCACCAGGTGGTCCTGCTCGGCGTAGATGTTCAGTACCGGCAGGGTCACCTTCGACAGATCCACCGCCTCTTCGCCGATCCGCACCGTGCCGTTCATCAGCCCGTTGCCCTGGTAGAACTGCTTGATGAAGTCGCGGAACGCCTCGCCGGCCAGGTCCGGTGAATCGAAGATCCACTTCTCCATCCGCAGGAAATCCTCCAGCGCAGCCTTGTCATCGAGGATGTCGAGCAGGCCGACGTACTTCTGCACGTTCAGGCGGAACGGCTTGAGCATCAGGTAACTGGCATTCATCAGGTCGGCCGGGATGTTGCCCAGCGTGTCGACCAGCAGGTCCACATCCACCTGCCGCGCCCAGTGCGAGAGCATGTTGTCGGCGGTGTGGAAATCGACCGGGGTGACCATGGTGATCAGCTTGCCCAGCTTCTGCCGGCGCAGCGCGGCGTAGCACAGCGCGAACACGCCGCCCTGGCAGATGCCGAGCAGGTCGACCGGTCCACCACCGCGCGCGCGCAGCGCATCGACCGCGCCATCGATGTAGCGCAGCAGGTAGTCCTCCAGAGTCTGGAAGCGCTCCGAGCGATCCGGGTAGCCCCAGTCCAGCACGTAGACGTCCTGCCCCAGCGCCAGCAGCTTCTGCACCAGCGAACGGTCGGCCTGCAGGTCGACCATGTACGGCCTGTTGACCAGCGCATAGACAATCAGCAGCGGCGTGCGGCGGGTGGGTGCCTGCTCGCCGACGAAGCGGTACAGCACCACCTTGCCGTCGCGCCAGACTTCTTCGCGGGCGGTCACGCCATAGTCCACGTCTTCCACCTGCGGCAGCAGCTTCAGCCCTTCCATCAGCTTGCGCTGCATGGCGAGGGTTTCCTGCATCAGGTCATCGGCGTTGAAGCCCAGCGGTCCTTTCATCGGTCACGCGTCCGTGAGGTGGTGCGTGCGGCAGCCTTCTTCGCCGGTGCTTTCTTCGCGGCCGGCTTCTTCGCCGGCGCGGCCTTCTTCACGGCTTTGCGTGCGACCGGCTTCACCTTCGCAGGTGCCGGCTGCGACACCGGATCCACCGCGGCGGTCCCCGCCAGCACCGCCACCTGTGCCTGCAGGCGGCGCAGGCTGCGCTCCAGCTCGGCGATGCGGCGGTGCGCGGCGTCCATCTCGCTGCGGGTCGGCAGGCCGATCCGTTCACTCATCTGTTCCACCTCGCGCTGCAGGCCGGCGCGCAGGCGCATCTGAGCGTTGCCCAGCGCGGCATACACCTGCTGGAACGGTTCGGACATGGCGACCTTGGCGTAGGCCTCCTCGGCCACTTCAATCCACAGGTCGAACATCGCGCGGGCGCTGGTCAGCTGGCTGCCCGGCTGCTCGTGCTCGGCCAGGCGCTGCTCGAACAGCGCGAAGGCCTCGTCCAGTGCCTGCTTGATCTGATCGACGTAGGCGCGTGAATGCTGCTGGTATTCCTCCTGCGCCCGCAGCAGCGCCTGCCAGCGCGCCTGGTGCTCGCGGCCGGGCCCGAACGCCGGGCTCTGCAGCCACGGACCGGCCTGCAGCTGGAACTGCTGCAGCCAGGCGGCAAACTCCGGTACAGCGGCGCCAGCGTGGGTGCTGCCACGGGCGCCCTGCAGCATCCACTGCAGCATGCCGTCGCCCTGCCCCTGCACCGCCTCGCGCCAGGCTTGTGCCACGTCGGCACTGCTGGCGTCGCGGCCGGCGAAACGCGCGGCCACTTCCTGCATGGTGCCGTACCAGCTGCCCGCCTGTTCGCGGAAGCGGCGCACGGCATCTTCCGGCGCGCCCTGCCCCTGCTCGGGCAACAGCTGGCCCCACCAGTCGAACAGCCGTTGCCAGCTGCCGGGATCGTCACCGGCCGGCGCACCGGGCGTGCTGGCGTGGCGCAGGGCATCGCCCCAGGCGCCGAAGTACTGCCGGGCCAGGGTCTCGAAATCGCTGCTGCCGGCGTCGTGGGCCGAGCTGGTCATCGCAGGCCTCCGCAGGGCTGGCTCATGGCTTGGGGATACGCAGGGTCTTGCTGATCATCAGCGACCCGGACAGGGCGAACAACAGCACCATCGGGTGCAGCTGCCACGGGCCGATCTGCCACTGGCCGAACCAGATGTTCTGGCCGATGGCATCGGTACCGGCGGCGATCGCCAGCACGATCACCAGCACCAGGCTGGTCGGGATCGGGGTGCCCTCGAAATACGCGACTTTGCCCTCGTCGCCGGCCAGCGCCTCTGCGGTGACGTTGTAGCGCGCCAGGCGGCTGACGCCGCAGCAGACGAAATAGCTCAGCACCAGCCAGTCCCAGCCGCCCTGCATGCCGCAGGCGTAGGCCAGCGCCGCCGGGGCCACACCGAAGGAGATCACGTCGGACAGCGAGTCCAGCTCGCGGCCCAGGGTGGAGCTGGACTTGCGCCAGCGCGCGATGCGCCCATCGAGGGCGTCGAAAATGAAAGCCAGCGGGATCAACGCCATGCCGAACAGCAGGTAGCCGCGCTCGCCGTCCTGCAGGAAGCGCATTGCGGCAAAGACCGCACCGGTGCCGCAGAAAGCATTGGCCAGGGTGAACCAGTCGGCCAGCTGGAATTCGCGCAGCATCGAGAAGTGACGTTTCATGGTGTCTCACGGAGCATCAAGGCCCACAGGTTACCGCGAGGGCCGCCGCTGGCGACAGCGCTGGCAGGCCCCAGCCTTCACCGCTCCCTCACCTGTCCTCACCGGCGGTGAATTTTTCGCCACCCATCTTGACAGCCTAGGGGGGTGGCGCCTGTCGCGGCTTATCCACAAAGTTGCCCACGCGTAATCCACACCCCCTGTGGACAACCAGATCTCACCGACTGCGACGCTGGACATTTCCTCATCACCCCGAAGCGGGGTTTCCCTACTTCCCAAGCCACAAGGTCGGCGCTATGGTCACCGGCGGACCCGCCGCCGCCACGTCCGAAACTCTGCAACGGACGATGATGATGCTGGATGCTCCCACTCTGGCCGCACAGCTGCGGCAGCCCCATGGCGAGGCCGCGCTGGCGGTGGCCGACTCGATGAACCGCAGCAACGGCGCACTCAACCTGGCCGCGATCGGGCTGCTGGCCGTCGGTACTGGCGAACGGGTCCTGGAGATCGGCCCCGGCAATGCGGCCTTCGCGCCGCTGATGCTGCAGGCCACCGACAGCCACTATCTGGGTATTGAGCTGTCCACCGCCATGGTCGAGGCCGGCAACCAGCGCCTGGCCAGCGCCGGGTTGGCCGAGCGTGCCGCGATGCGACACGGCGACGCTCATGCGCTGCCGGTCGCCGATGCCGCGATGGATGCCGCGCTGGCGGTCAACACCCTGTACTTCTGGCCGAACCTGGCGCCGGTGCTGGACGAGCTGGCGCGGGTGCTGCGCCGGGGCGGCCGCCTGTGCCTGGCCTTTGGCGACGCCAGCTTCATGCGAAGCCTGCCATTTGCTGCCGACTTCCAACTGCATGAGCTGGACGCGGTGGAGCTGGCGCTGCGTGTGTCGGGCTTCCGCGTCTCGGCCTGGCGCAGCCACCGGGAATCCGCAGCCGGCAATGACGGCCAGATCCGCGAAAAGCACTTCCATCTGCTGCTGGCACAGCGGCGCTGAAGTGGTAGAGCCGGCCGCTGGCCGGCTGCCGCGGCAGTTCCGGATTGCCGGCCAGCGGCCGGCACTACCCAGCCTGCACCCGGCGCCGCCAACGCGCGAAGCAGAACACCTGCATCACCAGCATCGCCAGCAGCCCCAGTGGCCACGCCCACCACAGGCCGGCCAGCCCATGCCGCGCCTGCAACCACATCGCCAACGGCAGCTCCAGCAGCAGTACCGCTGCCATGCCCAACAACGCTGGCAACATCACCGTGCCACTGCCTCGCATCACTCCGACCAGCACCGCGCTGCCTCCCATCGCCAGCACGCCCCATACCACCGTGCGCAGCTGCGATGCGGCCAATTCGCGCACCTCTGCGGCCGCAAGAATCAGCCCGGTCAGCCAGGGCGCCAGCGCCATCACCAGCAGCACCACCACGCTCAGCATCGCCAGCCCAAGCAGCACACCGGTGCGAGCGATGGCGGGCAGCCGTGCCGTACGCCCCGCACCCATCGCATGCGCCGCGAGGATGGTGGCGGTGATCCCCAGCGACATCGCCGGCAGTTGCACCCAGCTCATCAACTGGTTGACCGCACCGTAGGCGGCCGTGGCCGTGTAGCCGTAGCGGTTGATCCAGCCCAGCAACACGATTTCGGCAATGGCCAGGCTGAGCATCTGCAGCGATGACGGTACGCCGATGCGCAGCATCGCGCGGATGAGCACGCCATCGAAACGGATGGCACGCAGCAGCTCACGTCCCGGCGCCAACGGGTGCTCCATCCTCTGCCACCGCCACATAAGCCAGGCCAGGGCCAGCAGCGAGGCAAATGCCGCCGAGACTGCCGCACTGGCCGAACCCAGCTGCGGCAGGCCGGCCCAGCCGAGGATCAGCAGCGGCGTGCACAGCAGGCCGACCACCGTGGCCAGCAGCAGCGCATGCAGCGGTGTCTTCGCATCGCCCACCGCGCGGCTCACCGCAGTGGCCAGCCACAGCAGGAAGAACACCGGTGCCGTCAGCAGCAGCACGCGTGCGTAGACAATGGACTCACTGAGGACCGCTGCCGGCGTGCCCAACGCCGCCAGCAGTTGTGGCGCGAAACCGCCGCCCAGGGCCATCACCAGCACCGACAACAGCAGGATCAGCGCCACCGCGCTGCCAGCCACGGCGCGTGCCTGCTGGGGGCGGCCCGCGCCCCAGGCCTGGCCGATCAGCACCATCGCACCGGTCGCCAGGCCCATTACCAAGGCCAACAGCAGGAAGAAGACCGGGAAGAACGCAGCCGCTGCAGCCACTGCCTGTGTGCCAAGCAGATGGCCGAGGTAGATGTTGTCCAGCGTGCCTGCGGCCAGCTGTAGCGCGTTGGTCAGCAGCATCGGCAACAGCAGGGTCAGGTAGGTGCGCCACAGTGGTGGTGCAACCGGGGGCGTCGGATGTACAGGGGTGCTCATGGGGTTCTCTGGGCAAAGCGCCGCCCTGCCCGGCGTTTCCGCCAGCAAAGCACGCACAGGGGAAGCGGGCCTGGACCCGCGGTCAGGTGGCGCCGTCGCTCAGCAACGGCGCGATGGCTCAGCCGTCGGCGTGGTCCGCAGGATCGTCGAAGGCCAGGCGCAGAGCGTGGGCGCGCACATCCGCGGGCCAACTCCGCAACGCCGCCTCCAGGCCCGCGCGGTCATGCGCGAACAGGACACGGATCGCCTCCTCGAAACCCGGCAGGTCACCAGCGATGGCCTGCAGGAAGTGATAGGCACGCTCGCTGTCACGACGCTGGCGGTCCTTGTCAGCACCGGCACAGCTGGCCGCCTCCACCAGCCTGCGCAGCACCACTGAGGCACCGCCAGGCTGCTCGGCCAGCCACGCCCAATGGCGCGGCAGCAAGGTCACTTCTCGGGCGACCACACCCAGCTTGGGGCGGCCACGGCCACGTGGGGTTGCGGGCGCCTCTTCGGCAGTGACGTCGGCATCCGTCCCCACGGCGGCGGGAAACGCTTCGTTTACCCGCGCCAGGAGTTCTGCGTCGCTGCCACGCGTATCGAAATCACGGGTGCGGCCGGTGGCGTTGTCGAACACCAGCAGCGGACCGGCAGCGTTGTCGACACGCAGCTGCTTCAACGCCAGCGCGGCCACTTCCGGCGTACCGGAAGCGACCAGGCGATGGCCGTCGAAACAACTGAAGGGAGGAAGTCGGGACGCAGGCATGGCAACGGCATCAGAGGCGATGCGCGAATATTGCCCGGGTAATTCTCCGCCGTCAATATTGCCCGGGTATTAATTTGCCAGAAGAGCGTGCCGACCAAAGGTTGGCAGCTACCCGATTTCCCGGCTCACAGGCGGCTGAAGGACCAGCTCACCATACGCCCGTCCTTGTACGGCATCACGCCGTGGAACGGGCGCGGGTCGGCGTCGAACACCAGCGGCAGGAAGTTGCGGTCGCCCTCCCACATCGGCAGGGTGTCCAGCTTGTCCAGGTCCACCCACTCCAGCGTGCCTTCGTGGTTGCCGCCATGCGGGGTGCCCTCGAATCCATCGATGACGAACACGAAGCCCAGCCAATCCTCGCCGTGCTTGCCGAAGCCCGGCCAGCTGATGGTGCCGCGCAGGCGCATGCCGGTGCAGTCGATGCCGGCTTCCTCGGCGATCTCGCGGCGCATGCTGGCCGCCACATCCTCGTCCGCTTCGATCTTGCCGCCCAGGCCGTTGTACTTGCCCAGGTGGTGGTCACCGGGACGGGTATTGCGGTGGATCATCAGCACCTGGCGACGATCAGGCGACAGCACATAGCCCAGGGTGGCGACGATCGGGGTGTACGGCATGGGGCAGCATCCAGCGGCAGGTCAGCCGTGGATTATGGCCGATCAGCGCACCAGCGACAGGCGACGCTCGGCAGGCGCACTGGCGCCGTCGGGATCGCGGCGCAGGGTGGCGACACCGTGGCCACGCTCGGCCAGGTATTCCAGCCACTTGCCGAGGAAGGTGTTCATTCGCATGCGGTGGCTGATCAGCTCCGCCGGCGGCGGGTACAGGCCCATGGTGTCCTGCCAGCGACGGCCGACGTAGCAGTGGGTGGTCTCGGCCTGGCGCGCGTCACGGTACAGACGCACATAGGCCGACGGATCCGGCTCACCGGTGACCGGGTCGGCCAGGTCGTAGGTCAGGCGCAGTTCCACCGTGTAGCGGTGGCACTCGATCACGTCCAGGCGGACATCCAGGCCGTCGCCGATCGAGGAAATGTAGCTGCCCGCCACCAGTCCGGCCGGTTCGAACAGACGCACCAGATGGCGGTAGTTTTCCGCGTACAGGCCCATGAGCCAGCTCAGCCGGCTCAGGCGGGGAATGCGTTCGGTGCGGGGCAAGGCTCGGGCCATGGGTCGATCCTACACGTTGGTGCTTCAACGTGGGGGCGCGCACGTGCAAGCCAACCCCTGGATAGTGCCGGCCGCTGGCCGGCAGCCCGGCATCGCGGCCGAGGGTTCATCCACCAGCCGGCCAGCGGCCGGCTCTACCAGATGAGGATCAATACAGCTCGCGCTGCAGCCCCAGCGTGGCCAGCACCTTGCTGGAAATCTCCTCGATCGAGGTATGGGTGGTGCTCAGGGTCGGGATCCGCTCCATCTGGAACATCACCTCGGCCGCAGCCACCTCGCGCTTGCAGGTGTCCAGGTTGGCGTAGCGCGAGTTCGGGCGGCGCTCCTGGCGGATCTGCTGCAGCCGGTCCGGGTCGATGGTCAGGCCGAACAGCTTGCGCCGGTAGTTGCGCAGGCGTGGCGGCAGGCGGTCGCTTTCCAGGTCTTCGTCGGTCAGCGGGTAATTGGCCGCGCGCACCCCATAATGCAGGGCCAGGTAGATGCAGGTGGGCGTCTTGCCGGCGCGCGACACCGCCACCAGGATCACGTCGGCATCGTCGTAGTTCACCGCGATGCCATCGTCATGGGTCAGGGCGAAGTTCATCGCGTTGATGCGGCGGTGGTAGGTGTCGAAATCCACCATGCCGTGCGCCTGGCCGACCCGGGCCAGGCGCGGACTGGCCAGTTCACGCTCCAGCGGCTCGATGAACGGTGCGAACACATCCAGCATCAGCGCGCCGCTGTCGGCCAGGATCAGGCTCAGGCTCTGGTCCACGCAGGAGTTCACCACGATCGGCCGGACCTGGTACCGCTCCCCTGCCGCCTGGATCCGGGCGCAGGCTTCACGCGCTTTTTCGGGGTCGTCGACAAACGACATGCGATCGGTAATGAAGCTGAACCCGGAGAACTGGGTAAGCAGGCTATGCCCAATGGTTTCAGCGGTGATACCGGTTCCATCGGAAACGTAGAACACCGGACGGATGGTCGACATGCGCGCTTTTACCCCCTACGAAGCCTAAAAAGGCCGCCAGCACAAGCTTGTGCCGACGGTACTCTGCCCGGCATCATATCGGCTTCTTCCTACGGACGCGGCCATTCCAGCCCGCCTCGGGCGATGGCCAAACGGAGCATCGCGCTTGAACGAGAACATCCTGTGGTTGCACGAACTGCGTCTGGCCGATCTGGCCCGCGTAGGCGGCAAGAATTCGTCGCTGGGCGAGATGATCGGCAACCTGGCCGGTCTGGGCGTTTCGGTGCCGGGCGGTTATGCCACCACCGCTGAAGCCTTCAAGGACTTCATCGCGCACAACGATCTGTCCAAGCGCATCTTCGACAAGCTGGCCACGCTGGACGTCGAGGACGTCAACGCGCTGACCGCAGCGGGCAAGGAAATCCGCACCTGGGTGATCGATGCCCCGCTGCAGCCGCAGCTGGACCAGGACATCCGCACCGCCTACGCCCAGCTGAGCGCCGACAACGGCGGCGGCGACGTGGCCGTGGCCGTGCGTTCGTCGGCCACCGCCGAGGATCTGCCGGATGCCTCCTTCGCCGGCCAGCAGGAAACCTTCCTCAACGTCACCGGTGCCGACGACGTCGTGCACAAGGTCAAGGAAGTGTTCGCCTCGCTGTACAACGACCGTGCCATCGCCTACCGCGTGCACCACGGCTTCAAGCATGAGGACGTGTTCCTGTCCGCCGGCGTGCAGCTGATGGTGCGTTCGGGCGTCGGTTCCTCCGGCGTGCTGTTCACCCTGGACACCGAGTCCGGCTTCCGCGATGTGGTGTTCGTCACCTCGTCCTTCGGCCTGGGCGAAATGGTCGTGCAGGGCGCGGTCAACCCGGACGAGTACTACGTCTACAAGCCCACCCTGCAGGCCGGCAAGCCGGCGATCCTGCGCCGCTCGCTCGGCAGCAAGGCCATCCGCATGGTGTATTCGGATGTTCCGGGTGAGCGCGTCAGGATCGAGGACACCCCGGCTGAACTGCGCACCACCTTCTCGATCAGCGACGAGGACGTGCAGGAACTGTCCAGGCAGGCGCTGGTCATCGAAAAGCACTACGGCCGCCCGATGGACATTGAGTGGGCCAAGGACGGTGTCAGCGGCAAGCTGTTCATCGTGCAGGCGCGCCCGGAAACGGTGAAGTCGCGCAGCCATGCCACCCAGATCGAGCGCTTCGCGCTGACCGAAAAGGGCGGCAACGTGCTGGCCGAGGGCCGCGCCGTCGGTGCCAAGATCGGTTCGGGCGTGGCCCGCGTGGTCAAGACGCTGGACGACATGAACCGCGTGCAGCCGGGCGACGTGCTGATCGCCGACATGACCGATCCCGATTGGGAACCGGTGATGAAGCGCGCTTCGGCCATCGTCACCAACCGTGGTGGCCGTACCTGCCACGCCGCGATCATCGCGCGCGAGCTGGGCGTGCCGGCCGTGGTCGGTTCGGGCAACGCCACCAAGGTCATCGAAGATGGCCAGCTGGTCACCGTCAGCTGCGCTGAAGGCGATACCGGCTTCATCTACGAAGGCAAGCTGGGCTTCGAGCGCACCACCACCGATCTGGGCAACATGCCGCCGGCACCGCTGAAGATCATGATGAACGTGGCCAACCCGGAACGTGCCTTCGACTTCGGCCAGCTGCCGAACGCCGGCATCGGCCTGGCCCGTCTGGAAATGATCATCGCCAGCCACATCGGCATCCACCCGAACGCGCTGCTGGAATACGACCGCCAGGATGCGGCAACCAGGAAGAAGATCGACGAGAAGATCGCCGGTTACGGTGATCCGGTCAGCTTCTACGTGGATCGCCTGGCCGAAGGCATCGCCACCCTCACCGCCTCGGTCGCACCGAACGCCGTGATCGTGCGCCTGTCGGACTTCAAGTCCAACGAGTACGCCAACCTGATCGGCGGCAGCAACTACGAGCCGCACGAAGAGAACCCGATGATCGGCTTCCGCGGCGCCAGCCGTTACGTCGATCCGAGCTTCTCGGCCGCCTTCGCGCTGGAGTGCAAGGCCGTGCTGCGCGTGCGTAACGAAATGGGCCTGGACAACCTGTGGGTCATGATTCCGTTCGTGCGCACCCTGGAAGAAGGCCGCAAGGTCATCGAGGTGCTGGAACAGAACGGCCTGAAGCAGGGCGAGAACGGCCTGAAGATCATCATGATGTGCGAAGTGCCGTCCAACGCACTGCTCGCCGATGAGTTCCTGGAGATCTTCGACGGCTTCTCGATCGGCTCCAACGACCTGACCCAGCTCAGCCTGGGCCTGGACCGCGATTCGTCGATCGTCGCGCACCTGTTCGACGAACGTAACCCGGCAGTGAAGAAGCTGCTGTCGATGGCGATCAAGTCGGCACGTGCCAAGGGCAAGTACGTCGGCATCTGCGGCCAGGGCCCGTCCGATCATCCGGATCTGGCCGAATGGCTGATGCAGGAAGGCATCGAGTCGGTGTCGCTGAACCCGGACACCGTGGTCGATACCTGGCTGCGCCTGGCCAAGCTGAAGGCCAAGGGCTGATCCGGCTGTAAGGCTGAATAAAGAAACCCCGCCTCGGCGGGGTTTCTGCTTTTGGGGACCAACTGGACCGATATGTCATTTGCAACTATTCCAGTAGGCGCCCTGAAACGGCCGACGCACACTGGGAGGACTGGAATCACTTGCCGGCAAGGTTCGCCCCATGACCATCCCGTTCGCACTTGGACTGTTCAACTACTCCGGCCCACTGGCAGGAGCGCAGGATTTCCAGAGGTTTCACGAGTTGGCTATATCCATGCTCGAAAAGCGTGGAGTAGGGGCCACCTACTTTGCGTCTGATGGAAAGGGCCACAGCAGCAACTTGGCGAAACTGGGCAATGCAGCACATCGAAGACTTCTGGCCAGTGGCTTCAACGAGCTGACTCTCCTCAGTGTTGTCGCTGTACCCAAAGGAAGTGGCGCGCCCGCCTATGATCTGACGGCATCAGTGGATTTCTGCTCCCATCACGAGCTTGGAACGGAATTTGCTCTGTTCTCCAAGGACGCTCGCTTCCCCCTGGAACCGCAGTCCATCCGCGAGCTCCTGGTGGGGCTGATCGCCCTGTATGACTGGGACTTCGGCTACGTCACTCACCCACCCTTCGAGCGCAGCCCGCAGGCCTACATCAGTGGCTACTGTGATGGCACACAGCCGCAGGACGAAGAAGACCGCAACCAGATCTGGTATGACGCCCCGCCAGAGGTTCGCATGCACAAGGCCCGCAACATCTTCCCGCTTAGCCTGCTGAATCCAGTGCAGTTGGGTGTGTCCGTCGCGCCCGGCAAGACACTGGCGGCGATACTGCAAGGTACTCCCGGCTGCACGTTGGACGAACTGGTGCCCGGCCGCCTCTGGCTCAGTACGGTAGAACCGCACCTGGTACAAGGACTCCGCTCGCTGCTCAAGGGTACGGGCGCGTTGATCGAAGGCGGCTGACATCACGTTCATCCTGCGATGCCGATAATCTGCCCGCATGCAACCCCGCCTCTGCGGGGTTTTCAGTTCTTGGCGTTCTTGAGCGCCGCGCCCGTTCGACAAGGAGCCCGCATGATTGCTACTGCCCCACCCGCCCCCGCCGCAACACCCTGGTTCCACTCGCTCGATTGGGAACGCCTGCTGGAGACCTACGGCGTGCCATTGCTGGCCGCGATCGTGGTGCTGCTGGTCGGCATGTGGGTGGCACGTCGCTTGTCCAATGCAATGCCGCGCGCCACCGCGCGCATGGGCGTGGACCCGATGCTGGGCAATTTCCTGCGCAACGTGGTGTACGCCGCGTCGCTGGTGATCGTGGTGGTACTGGCAATCGGCACGCTGGGCGTGCAGATCACCCCGCTGCTGGCCGTGCTTGGCACCGCCGGCCTGGCGGTAGGCCTGGCACTGAAGGATTCGCTGTCCAACATCGCCTCGGGCGTCATGCTGGTGACGCTGCGCCCGTTCCGCGTGGGCGATGTGGTGACAGTGGCCGGACAGACCGGCACGGTGCGCGAAGTGCGCATCTTCCAGACCGTCATCACCGGTGCCGACAATCAGCACACCACCATTCCGAACACGCTGATCACCGCTGCGCCGATCATCAACCTGACCGCCGAGCCGACCCGCCGCGTCGAACTGGTGGTGGGCATCGGCTATGAAGACAACATCCAGCTGGCGCGCGACACCGCGCTGGCGCTGATGAAGGCCGACCCGCGCGTGTTGCAGACGCCGGCACCGGACGTAGTGGTGTACGAACTGGGCGCGCACGCGATCAATCTTGGCATCCGCTGCTACGTGAAGTCAGCCGACTGGTTCGGTACCAAGGTCACGCTGCTGGAACAGCTCAAGCTGGGCTTCGACAAGGCCGGCATCAACATCCCGTATCCGCAGCAGGACATGCACCTGTACCTGCATGGCAAGGATGGCGGCGTGGTCGAGGCCGACGCACTGGTGCGCGACAAGCCCTGATCCCAAACAGAAATGCCGGCCCGCGGCCGGCACTACCCTGCCCCGCGCACCCAGGTAGTGGCCGGCCCCGGGGGGGCCACCACCCGAAGCCGGGGG
>NZ_JAWIRU010000002.1:244345-406882 GCF_036320025.1 Stenotrophomonas sp. SMYL86 | reverse complement strand
CCCGAACGCCGCGCCGGCGGCCGGCACTCCCCGCCCCCGCGCACCCTGGTAGGGCCGCCCGCTGGCCGGCAACCTCCAGGATCAGGCGGCGACGCTTTCTTCCAGCGTCGCGTAATCGGTGAACCCGACCGCACCACCGCCGAAGAACGTCGCCCGATCAGGCGGGTTCAATTCCGCCCCCAGACGCAGGCGCTCCGGCAGGTCCGGGTTGGCGATGAACGGGCGACCGAAGCCGATCAGGTCGGCCCACCCTTCAGTCAGTGCCTGCTCGGCGCGCTCGGCGGTGTACTTGCCGGCGTAGATCAGGGTGCCCGGGTAGATCAAGCGCAGCGCCTGCTTGAACGCCACCGGCATCAGCGGTGCGTCATCCCAGTCGGCCTCGGCGATGTGCAGGTAGCCCACGCCCAGCTCGCCCAGCAGGTGTGCCGCCGCCAGGTAGGTGGCCTGCGGCGTATCGTCCACCGCGCCCTGCAACGTCGTCAGCGGCGCCAGGCGCACGCCAACGCGCTCACCACCGGCTTCTGCAGTCACCGCCTGCACGACCTCGCGCAGGAAACGCAGCCGGTTCTGCAGCGAGCCGCCATAGCCGTCGCTGCGCCGGTTGGCCTGCGAGTCGATGAACTGGTTGATCAGATAACCATTTGCACCGTGAAGCTCGACACCATCGAAGCCGGCGGCCAGCGCATTGCGGGTGGCCTGCGCGTAGTCGGCGATGATGCCTGGAATCTCGGCCTCGGCCAGCGCGCGCGGCATCGAGTGCTGGATCATCTCGCCCACGCCCGCTTCCGGGCCGGCGCCGGTGGGGTCGACAAACACCTTCACGCCCTCGGCCAGCAGCGCCGACGACGACACCGGCGCGGCACCACCGGGCTGCAGCGCGACGTGCGAGACCCGGCCCACATGCCACAGCTGGGCGTAGATGCGACCGCCGGCAGCGTGCACGGCGTCGGTCACCTGGCGCCAGCCCTGCACCTGCTCGCCACTGTGGATGCCCGGGGTCCAGGCGTAACCCTGGCCCTGCGGGCTGATCTGGGTACCTTCGCTGACGATCAGGCCCGCGCTGGCCCGCTGCGCGTAGTAGGCGGCCATTTCCGCGGTGGCAACGTTGCCGTCGGCAGCGCGCGAGCGGGTCATCGGCGGCATGACGATTCGGTTGGGCAGGGTCAAGGCGCCCAGGCGGTGGGAGGTGAACAACATGGCGGACATCTCTTGCGGGGGGAGTGCCAGCAAGAATGGGGACCGCCTGCGAAGGGCAACAGGCGTGTTGTGGCAAAACAGTTGTGCCCGGCAGGCAAGGATGGCCATGCATGAAGGCTCATCCATGCATGGCGTGGATCTACTCCAGGCTGGGTTCTATCCTGATCGTGCCATGCGCTACGCGGTCATAGCAGGTGCGCACCACGTCTTCGCCGTACTTGCGCTCCAACCGGCGCACGATGAAGTGGCCGCGCGCCATGTCCTGGTAGTAATCGGTGAACATCGTATTGAGCGTCGCACCGGCAGCGGCACCCACGATCGGCACCGCCTGTGCGGCGAATTTCTCGGTGACCACCACGCCGAAGCGCGCGGCTACCTTCTCCACCATCTTTGCCAGCAGCTTGCCGGCTTCCTTCGGTGCCACGCCCAGGGTGAGGTCACGGCCGGTCACCACGCGCCCGGCCAGCTCAGCCGACAGATGGCGCATCACATCGGTGGTGAAGCCCCGGGCCAGGTAATAGCCAGTCTCGCTGGCGTCATCGCGCGGCGAGTTGCCGCCCAGCGCGAACACCTCCAGGCAGGCCTGACGGGTACTGAACTCGGACAGGTCGAAGCCCTCGCTGCGGGCCACGTCGGCCACCGCGCGCATCATGATGGTGGTGGACACCGGCAGCTCGATGAACAGCGCGGCAAAGCCAAAGGCGCCGCCCACCGCACCGGAGGTCGCTGCGGCCAGCTTGTGCCAGCGGGTGGACGCCCCCTTGCCGGGGGTGTTGTCCATGCTCCACAGCGCCGCCTGCGCCGACTTGGTCAGCGCCGCCTGCACCGCGCCGTGGATGCGGTTGGAGACCGAGCTGGGCAGCGCCTTCACCGCGAACTCCAGCGGCGTGCCGACCAGATTGGCCATGCGCGCGGTCAGGGTCGGCGCTTCCAGCAGGGCCACCGCCCGCTGCAGGTCAGACCAGTCGCGGGCGTCGTGGGCAATGTCGCGGGGAAGCAGGATGGGCTCGTTCATGGCGCCGATCTTAGCGCCAGGGAGTTGAACGGAGGGTGGTGCCGGCCGCTGGCCGGCAACCTGATACACGTCACGAAGGCCGCTGAATTGCCCGCCCCCCGCCGGCCCGACCCAGTCGCGGGTCACCCGGCCGGGGGCCGCAACCTTCAACCCCGCCCCGCCGGCCGCTGATGGGCGGCCCCGCGCCCGCCACTACCAGTTCGCGTGTCACCCGGTAGCGCCGGGCCATGCCCGGCGTCGTTGTTCAGGCAACCGGCAGCCCCGACAGCGCGCCCATGAACTGGCGGTAGTGACGCAGCTCGGCGATGGAGTCATGCACATCGCTCAGCGCGGTGTGGTTGCTGTTCTTGCCGACGCCAGCGGCCACGGTCGGCGCCCAGCGCTTGGCCAGCTCCTTCACCGTGGACACGTCCAGGTTGCGGTAGTGGAAGTACTTCTCCAGGCGCGGCATCTGGCGGTGCAGGAAGCGGCGGTCCTGGCAGATGGAGTTGCCGCACATCGGCGACAGGCCGGCCGGGATCCACTGCGCCAGGAAATTCACCGTCTGCGCCTCAGCCTGGGCAAGGGTCACCGTGCTGTCCACCACGCGCTGCCACAGGCCCGAACGGCGGTGCTGGTTGCGGTTCCACTCGTCCATCGCTTCCAGCGTTTCCAGCGGATGGTGGATGGCGAATTCCGGACCTTCGGCCAGCACGTTGAGCTGGGCGTCAGTGACTACGGTGGCGATCTCGATGATCGAATCGTTGTCGGTATCCAACCCGGTCATTTCCAGGTCGATCCAGATCAGTCGTTCGTTGGCCGCGCCGTTGTCCGCCATGTGTCGCCTCGTTGCTGGGCAGGCGCGCGGCCTACCGGTGATGGAAAGAGGCGCCCATCATACCCGTTCGCCCCTCAGCCCTCGCTGGCGTGGTCTTCCAGCAACAGCGGCGGCTTGCCACGCTTGGCGCGGAAGTAGTTGGTCAGGCGCATGCTGGCTTCCTTGGCCAGTACCCCACCGTGGATCTCCACCCGGTGGTTGTGGCGGGCATCGCCAATGAGGTCGAACACGCTGCCGCAGGCACCAGTCTTGGGGTCGCTGGCACCGTAGACCAACCGTGCAACGCGCGCGTGCACGATCGCCATTGCGCACATCGCACACGGCTCCAGGGTCACATACAGTGTGCTGCCAAGCAGGCGATGGTTCGCCAGCAATTTTCCGCCCGCCCGCATGGCCACGATCTCGGCGTGTGCGCTGGGGTCATGCGAGGCGATGTTGAGGTTCCAGCCCTCGCCCAGCAGTTGGCCGTCGGCACCGACCAGCACTGCACCCACCGGGATCTCGTCGAACTCGCGTTGTGCGCGCTCAGCCAGCGCCAGCGCGTGGCGCATCCAGTGTTCGTCGGTGTCGTGCACCGGCACACCCAGGGCGTCGGTCATGGCGGTTCTCGCGTGTCTGCAGGGCCAGGATGGCCGCCGGGGCCGCATTGTACGCCCGCAGCCGTGCAGGCGCCGCTAGCGCGCGTCGAAGCGCTCGCGGGCAGCGTCCAGGGCCGGGAAATTGTGCTCGGCCCAACGGTCCAGCGCGGTCAGGGTGTCTACCAGACTGCGCGCAACCTCGGTCAACCGGTACTCCACGTGCAGTGGCTTGCCGCCCAGATCGCAGCGCTCGATCAGGCCGTTGCGCTCCAGCTGTCGCAGGGTCTGGGTCAGCACCTTCTGCGAGATGCCTTCGATCTTCCGCAGCAGCGCACCATTGCGTTGCGGGCCCTCGGCCAATGCCGGCAGCAGCAGCATCACCCACTTGCCGGAGATCAGTGCCAGCGCATCGCGCGCCGAGCAGTCGGCGGCATAGACATCACCGGGAAAGGCCATGGTTACCTCAAAGTGCGTAATTGCCGGGGCATGCCGGCATCGCGAGGATGGTCGCACACTCCACGAACACCTCGCCCCATGCGCGCCCTGATCCTGCTGGCCCACCCCGAACCCCGTTCCTTCAATGCCCACCTGGCCATGCAGGCCGCCGCGCAGCTGCAGCATGACAATCTGCAGGTGGACGTGATCGATCTGTATGCGCGGGGCTTCGATCCGCTGGAAGCCGCGCGTCATCATCCTCAGCGCCTGCAGCCCGACCGCTTCGATGCCCAGCGCGAACAACGCCACAGCGCCGAGCATGATCATCTGCCCCCCGACGTGCGCTACCACCTGCAGCTGTTGCAGACCACAGACCTGCTGATCCTGCAGTTCCCGCTGTGGTGGTTCGCGGCACCGGCCATCCTCAAGGGCTGGCTGGACCGCGTGCTGGTCTACGGGCCGATGTACAACAGCCGGCAACGCCACGAGCGCGGCGTGATGCAGAGCAAGCGTGCGTTGCTGAGCGTCACCACCGGCTCTTCGGCGCGGGCGTGCGCGGTCGATGGCCGCGAAGGCGATACCCGGCTGTTGCTGTGGCCGTTGATGTACAGCCTGCGCTACGTCGGCTTCGAGGTGATGGAGCCGCATATGGTGCACGGCGTGCGCTCAGGGCTTGCAGCGGAACGCGTGCAGGCCCACGACGAAGCATTGGTTGCAGCCACCCTTTCCTACCGCGAGCGACTGTCGCGATGGCGGCAGTGGCCGACCGTGCCCTTCAACAACAGTGAGGACTTCGAGGATGGTGTGGCGCTGCGCGCGGAAGCGACTGCCTACAGTCCCTTCATCCGCCATCGCAACGCCGGATGAACCCGCACCTGCAGGCACGGCCGGAAAGCTTCACAATGCGTATTCCTGTAAGCACCTTGGTGAACACATGACCACCCTCCGTCCCTCTCGCGCCGACGACGGCGCCGCCCTTGTCGATCTCTGGCGCCGCGCCGTCGACGCCACCCACGACTTCCTCAGCACTGAAGATCGCCTGGCGATCGATGCCGAAGTCGCCGCTTTCCTGCCGCAGGCGCCGATGACCGTCGCCGTCGATGCACAGGACCAGCCGCAGGGATTCATGCTGATCGATGGCACCCACATGGAAGCACTGTTCATCGATCCGGACGTGCACGGCACCGGTATCGGTCGGCAGCTGCTGCAGCACGCACTGGCCCTGCACCCGCAGCTGAGCACCGACGTCAACGCACAGAACGCGCAGGCCGTGGGCTTCTACCTGCGCATGGGCTTTGTCGAAACCGGTCGTTCGCCGCTGGATTCGCAGGGCCGCCCGTATCCGCTGATCCACCTTCGGCATAAGGCCTGACATCCGTTGGCAGCAGCTGCGTGTTAGCGTGGCTGCTTTCGATCAAGGAATGCCGTACATGGATGGTGCAAAAGCCCTGTTGACCCTGTTTGCGCTGGGCATCAGCCTGGTCTGGATCCTGGTGCCGTTCGCCATCTTCGCCGTGCGCAACCTGCTGCGTGAGGTACTGGTCGAGCAGCGTCGTACCAATGAACTTCTCGAGCATATCGGCGGCTACCGCATTCCGAAACCGCAACCCGAACCGACCGTCTGGCGCGCGCCCTGAGCGGGCGCACGCCCGCCGTGGCTCAGGCTGTCGCCTCGAAGGCCGGTGAGTACTGCACCTCGCCCTGAGCCAGCGGAAGCTGCAGGCAAAGCGCCTGGAAGTACTCCGCCGGCACGCCCGGCAACACCAGGCCCGGCTCGGCACGGAAGCCGAAGCGCCCGTAATAGGCCGGCTCGCCCAGCAATACACAGCCATGCGCACCCTGCTGACGCAGTGCTTCAAGTGCGGCGCGCATCAGGGCCGCACCGATGCCCTGCCCCTGCCACGCGGGCACTACCGAGATCGGGCCCAGACCAAACCAGCCCGTGCTGCCATCGCTGACCGTCACCGGCGACAGGGCAATGTGACCGACCACCTGGCCCTGAGTTTCGGCGACCAGCGAAATGCTCAACTCCCCGCGGGTGCGCAGGGCGTCGACGATGAACTGCTCGGTGTGGCTGCTGTGCGGGGCTTCGCGGAAGGCGGCCTCGGTGAGTGCATGGATGGCGGCGTGGTCGGCCGTGGTTTCGGTGCGGATCATGCAGTTCAAGAGAACGCCTTTGATAATGTGATGAATGCGTGAATTATTGATTTAGGTCGCAGATTCAACCGCGAGCAGCCCCTGCCAGCAAGGCCAACGCGACGCCCGAATCCCCTGTGCTGCAATCGATTCGCCGGAATACACCGCATCGGGCGCGTCAAAAAGCCGTCGCGGCGGTGGCGCAGCGTTCCTGACACGCTCCATAATCGAGAAACCTGTCACCCAGGAAGGATATATGGACATGGACGCACGATGCAGGATCAGGCCATGGGAGTAGCGCTCCCTGAAAGGAAAAGGCAGCCGCTGCTGGCGTTGCTCGCCCTTATCCCACTGGCCGCATGCTCGCCCTATGCTGATGCCGAGCGCGACGTCGCCGCTGGTGGGCGCGGCCTGGCCAAACTCAACCCATCACCGCAGCAAGGCTACGAGCTGGTGCTGACACTGAAGGATGCCCCCGGTCCCTTCGCGGTGGTCGAGGGCGTTGCCCAGTACGACGCACGCAACTATGCAGCATGTGGGCGGATCGTACCTGCAACGGGCACTGCGGGCCGCATCACCAGTCAGGAACCTATCGCACTGCGCCAGGTGGGCGAGAACGAGTACCGCGGTACGTTCTACCTCGACCGCATGCAGGACGAGGATTACTACGGGCGTGGTGTCTGTCATTGGGCGCTGACGGGAGTCGGTGCGATGTTGCGCGCTACGACCGGCGAGGCGGATACGCGATTCCTGACGTTCATCGACAAGGAGCGCATGGACGCGGGGAGCCGGGTGACGCGGCACTACCCACGCGCCGACTACCCCCGAATCGAAGAGATCATCGGATACGGAGCGAGCGGCGAGGAAGATCCTTCCAGCTATCGTGCCGATCTGCGCGACGCGCTGTTCTCGACCACCACCACTGTGCAGAAACTCGCGCCATGAGCTGCCAGTTCAACCATTCCTACCCCCAAGGAGGCCGACATTGCGCCACAAGATGATCCCGTGCCTTGCTCTGCTTCTATTGACCGCCTGCAATCCGGAGACCGCCATGAACCAGGAACGTGCCGCTGCTGAAGCCGATGTCGCCCAGGGTGGGCGTGGCCTCGCCAAGCTCAACCCCAGCCCGCGCAAGGCCTATGAACTGGTGCTGCGCCTGAAGGATGCCCCGGGCGACTTCGCGGTGGTCGAAGGTGTCGCGCAGTACGACGTCACCAACGAAGACCAGTGCGGCCACATCGAGCCGGCCACAGGCACGGCTGCACGCATCACCAGCCAGGAACCAGTGGAGCTGCGCAAGGTCGCTGATGGCGAATACCGCGGCACTGTATACATCGACCGCATGCTGGACGAGGACTACTACGGTCGCGGTGTCTGCAAGTGGGAGTTCACCGGTGCCGGCGCGATGCTGAAAGCGACGGGAGCAGAAGAAGAGACCCGCTTCCTGACCTTCGTCAAAGCCGATCCGCTGACCGAAGGCAAGACCCACACGCTTTACTATCCAGAAGCGGCCTATCCGCGGGCACCGCTTGCTGCAAACTACCCAGCCACCGGCAAGGCAGATCCGGCTGACTACGTTGCTGAACTGCAGGGCAAGTTGTTCACGATGAGTCTCAGCGCCAGCGAGGTCACCCAATGACCATCAGCACGCAGGATTATGCCGCGCTTTCCGACGATGCCTACAAGGACCGCGCTGTCGGCCGGAGGCGTCCGGGGGAAGAAGAGCTCGTCACGATCAATGGGCATGACTACAAGATTCTCGATCACGTCAATAACCGGCTCAATGGTTACCAAGGCACTGTTTATCAGCGAGCCGACACCAACGAGATCGTGGTCGCTCATCGCGGCACCGAGCAGATAGCTCGTGATGCCATCCTGACCGACGGCGGCATGGTCGTCGCCCGCACCAACGTGCAGGCCCCCGATGCCATCGCATTGACCAAAAGCGCGCTGGACTACGCGAAGCAGGAAGCTGCATTCGGAGGCCGCGCACCTGAAGTTACCGTCACCGGCCACTCTCTCGGCGGCGCCCTGGCCCAGATCACCTCGCACCACTTCAACGTCAAGGGCGAGACCTTCAATGCCTACGGCGCGGTCAGCCTCAGCTACCGCATTCCGGAAGGCGGCAACACCATGATCAACCACGTCATGGCTTCCGATCCGGTCAGCGCCGCCTCGCCGCACTTCGGCCAGGTCCGCATCTACGCCAAGCCCGATGAGATCAAGACGCTCGCGGCAAATGGCTTCAGCAATCACGCCCTGCGTGATCTGATTCCAGACCGTCCGATCATCGCGGCCACCAGTTCATTCGGCGCGCACAAACTGGGCAACTTCCTCAACGAAGGCTCGGTGCTGAAGCACCCGGAAACGCAGAAGCTGGCGAAAGACAACGCCAAGATGATCGAGGAGTACCGCGACGACGTGGAATCACTGCGTCGTGGCGTCACCCGCGCGGCACGCGGCATCCCTGGCGGCGCCATCGATCTGTACGACCACATCCGCGGCCCGCTGCAGCCCGGTGAACCAGCACGCCGCGAAGCAGAGAAGAACGGCCATCACACCAGCATGCTGCGCATGGACGATGCCAATCACCTGGGCAACCCGCTGTTCAACGACGCGATCCGTGGCGTGCATGCGCAGGACGTTCACGTCGGCCGCGTGCCGGATGTGATGAGTACGCAGTTGGCCGGTAGCCTGGCGGCGGAGATGCACGCTGCAGGCGGCAAGCGCATCGACGAGGTGGTGATGAATGCCGATGCTTCGCGCAGCTTCGCGGTGCAGGGCCTGGGCGGCGACCCGGCGCATCTGCGCGTGTCGGTGGACACGGCCGTGGCGATGAACACCCCGCTGGAGCAGAGCAGCCAGCGCATTGATCAGCAAGCCGCGGGACAGCGCCTGGCACAGGACCGCGATCAGCAACTGGAACAACAGCAGAACCAGACCCGCAGCATGCAGGCCTGATGAACAGCGCGGGAGCCGGTCATTCCGGCTCCCGCGTCACTTCGGCCCTCTGCCTCAGGGGCTGGAGGCCGCGACCGGCGCGGACGCACCGGCGGTCACGAACAGATCCGGCCCGGAATCCGGGAAGCCACCACAGGCGCGATCGCCCGGTGCTACCGGATCACAGGGCCACTGCGCCCGCGCGACCTTTTCGCGCAGCTCGAAGCGATCCCCAGTCCAGACCACGAAGGCCAGGTGCTCGCGGTTCCAGTCACTGTAGGCACGCGGACCGCCCTTCTGCGCTGCCTCCGGGTACTGCACGAACCACCGCATGGCCGGGCCGTACTGCAGCTTGCTGTGGTCCAGGCTGATCCGGCCGTCGCGCGACAGCTGCCGCGCACGATCGGCCTCCGTCACTTGGGGCATGGACGGCATGACATCGGCGGTCACATCCCTCGGCGCGGCGTCCCCGCGAACCTGGTACACACGCTGGGCCACATAGGCCTCGCGGCAGTCACCCGCTGGCACACGTACCGGCTCCGCGCCGTACTCATCGCGGTTGGCGACCCGGTCGCTGCAGGTGAACGGTGCCGACACCAGGTAGAACGTGCTGTCGGCGTCGCGTCCTTCCAGCGAGCGCACCCAGATGTCGCCCATCCGCGCGATGAAGTCCGGGCGCTGGCCGTAGCCCGGCACTGCCTTGAACCAAACCTTCTGTTGCACCTCACGCTCGCGCCAGCTGCGCGGCAGGTGGATGTCCTGCGCGGGCAGCGCGACCAGCAGCGCGGCCAGATGCGCCGGGATCGTGCCCTGGCAGGCGCCGATCAATAGATCGCCCTGCGTCGCCAGGCGACCGGCCAGGTCGATCGGGCAGCGGGCACCAAGCGCACGCTCGGTCGCCTGCCCGGGCGGCAACGGCACGATGACCAAGGCGGGTGGCGCGGGAGCTACCGCCGGGACGGCTGGCTCGACGACGGCAGGCGGTGCAGCGACAGGCGCCGCCGCTGCGGGTGCAACGGGCACAGGCGTCGGGTCTGCAGCCGGCGCCGCGGCAACGGCTTCAGACGGCATGGGTGCTGCAACAGACGCCGTCCCTGCAGGCACGTCAACGGTCGGCTCGGCAGCCGGGGGCGTCTCCACGACGGGTGCCGCGGCCTCCTGAGCCTGTGCCGACGCTACGGCAAGTCCAAGTGACAGCAGCCAGAGCGGCGGCAGGCGGCGCACGGATGCATTGCAGCGGGCAGCGGCGTGCCGGGCATTCGAGGGAACGATTCGCATGTGGTGTCCTTCCGAGTGGGTTTCCATGTCGGCGCCACGGGGCGCCACGCGTCGTACGTAAAGCGCCGGCGGGTCCCCTGCCCGCCGGCATCAGGTGTTACAGGGATCGAGAACGCTGCTCCTGCTCGCGGGCGAGCGCGGCCGCCGGGTCCTGCTGGGCGACACTGGCAGCCAACTGCTGGCTGCTCTGCGCCAGCGGCTGCTGGGCGGCCTGCTCCCGGTCAACGGACGCACGCAGCATCGCCGGATCTCCCAGCGCGCCCTGCACCGCAAACAGCGTGCGCCCGTCGTTGCCCGCCAGCAGATGATCGATACGCGACATGCCGGCCTTCCGCGCGCTCAACGCCAGCGCGCCGGCGGCGTTGTCCAGTTCCTGCTCACTGCGCAGTCCGCTCTGCGCCCCCATCTGCTGCAGGTGCTGGCGTGCCCCCTGGAACAGGGCGTGTCCCGGCTCGCCCGGCTGCGACATGTCGCGCAGGATGGTCTGCTGCGCCGGCGCCCCTACTTCGCCCCGCTCCAGCCGCGCCATCACATCAGGCGTCAGCTTCTGCTGCCACGCATCGAATCGCTGCTGGCGAGCCTCAATGCCGTTCAGGCCACCATTGATCGCGCGCGTCGCTTCACGCACGTCCTCGCGCGCAGCTTCCGGCACACGTGTCTGCCACTGCCACACCGCAATACGGCCTGCGTGCTCGGGCTGCGCGGCCAGTTCCGGCTGATTCACCAGATCCAGATCCAGCGCCTTGCCGGCACGCTCATAGTTTTCCTTGCCGACCAGCGGCAGATAGCCGCGGCCGTGATACTTCAATGCGTCGCCGGGCGCGTCATTGCCCATGCGCCCGCCATACATCAGTTCGGCCAGACTCTCCGGCCGCCCACGCAGCGCCTCCTGGCGGGCGCTCTCCAGCGCGGCGTTGCCATTGCGCCACGCAGCTTCCACCGGGATCTGCGAGATTCCCCGGGTGAAGTTGAAACTTTCATTGAGCCGGCTCAAGCCGCGCGACTCGTGCCCTGCCTGGGCCATGAAATTGGCCAGCTCAAGCGGGGAGTCGATGCCGGCTTTGGTCGCCTGCCGCAACAGCTGCGACTCTCTATCGGTCGACACGGTGCAACTCCTGAATCTTCATCAGCGCGGATTCCCTTCCGCCGGTTGGAGCTTGGCTCATGGAAGCGACACCTCGGCGACACTGGACGGGTCGAAGTCCTCGAACCGCACCCTGCCCAGCTCCGCCACCGAGTAATCGCGGACATTGGTCGCTTCGGTCTCGATATCCACGACCTTGCATCTCACCCCGTCCACCCAGCAGGCTTTGTCCGCAGGCGCATAGCGGAACCGGTAGGTGCTGCTCCAGCGCTCGCGGCTACCCCCGTTGGTGATCACGCTGAAGGTACCTTCCTCCACCATTGCATACGCAAAAGGGTCGCCGGCCAGGCCACCTCGGGTGGAACATGGCACCAGCTTGTCGTTGCGCGCAGCCAGCTGCCAGCGCCCGCGCCCGTCACCGCGCAGCAACAGCAGCACCCGGTTGGGTCCGTGCTGGCCAGGCACCAGCCCTTCCGGCGTCGGCTGATCGATGACCAGCAGCTGATACTCGATGCCATCGCCGTTGAGCTCGCCCCTGACGGCTTCCAGCAAGTTCGCACCGGACGGAACAAATGCCAGGGCATCGTCCATGTGTGCGCCAGCCCTGTCTTCCATCCCCTCCCACTCCTTCAATATCGTCCCGCCGATGCTCGCGTCGTAGGCGGGCATAGTGGCGTTGCCCAGTCGCGCCAGTCACCCTGCAGATGCGGATGATAGCTCCGGGGGCACCGTGGCAGCGACGGTGGCAAGCGTCACCCGTTGAGCGGTGGGACACGGTCCTCAAGGGCGGGAAAGCTCCTGCGTTCGATGGCACCGATGCGTCGGGATTTTGACGCGCACGCAGCTTACTTCGAGGAGGCGGGGCTCGTCGAAGGGGGCTTGGGACGAAAAGCGCACTTGATCACAGAAAAAGCGCGGTTAACGTGAATGGATGCCCACTCAGCAAATGGGTCAACGCAGGTGTCCTGCAGAAATGGCAGTTCGGAGAATGCTCTCGTGCCGTATAGCAGAAGTATGATCTGAAATTCAGCTGCCGCGAGATATGTCCTGCGGTCTCTAGCGATGAAAGAACATCGGACTCAAGCGCGCCCTGCTAGACAAGACGAAATGACCTCTGGCTGCTACGGAGCATCAATAGGCACGAAATTCCGGCAAGCTGCAGGCTGAGTACACAACTTCGCAAGCTTGATTGCGGTCCCCGCGACATTCACGCAGCGCATTGCGTTTGGCCAAATCCACTGTTTCTGCACGCCACGAAACAGTAGTCGCTCCAGAATTCAGCGCCCCAACAGGATCAGCGATAGCAACGCATTGATTGTGGTAAGAGAGTCTTACCTCACACCTACTTCCACCAGCACTTTTGCAAGCATCCAATGCGACTGAGTTCGCGATGCCTTTTGACCGTTGAGACCTCGATACACCCGTGGCTCTGCTGCTCCCGGGCTTCAGAGAGGCAGCATCCTCGGCAACTGCCCCCATCGACTGTCCAATTCCCCAGTCGGGACTGGAGCAGTGGGTTGAGCGCTGCCTTGAGCCTGCCCGCCAGGAATTGACGCACACCCACCGACGCCATGCCGCTCGTCGCCGGCTGGGTACTGACATGGTGGGCAGCGCCCTTCGGCCATTGCGAGATCAGAAGAGCAACCTGCTCATTCTGAAACCAGCCTCGAATAATCACTTCAATTCCATATGATTCCAACCCTTTCCGAGACCGCAGGAGACCGGAGGTTACAACCAACTACGCACGCCAATCGAGCTCGGTAGCGCACTGCCAAGAAAGCCTCTTAACACGGTGCTTGACCAGCTAGTAAGACCTAAACTCAGACAAGCTACAGGCGGAATAAATGACTCCACAATCCTGCCCGCGCCCCTCGCCTTTACAGATCCGCAAAGCATCCATCTTCGCTTCATTCTCTTTAAGCGCACCGGCCGCGACCAAGACACCAGCACCAGGTTTCGAACTACTAACAACAGGCGCTGCCAACGCTGCGCACTGATTGTGGTAAGAGAAAATCACCTTACAACGCGCGCCGCCCATAGCACGACACTCATCGAGGGCCACTTGATCTGCCCTCCCGCTCGAAGGCTGCGATACAGCCACGCCAATTGCAAGATTTCTTCCTTCCACAGGAGCCGCATCTTGAGCAATAGCACCCCAGCGGGTGTCCCATGTGCCCGCCGGGATAGGAGCGACTTGCTGAGCAGGAGCGGCCGTTCCTCCAGGAATAGGGGCGCAACCTCCTACACCCTGACCGCCCACAGGATACTGGCCGGGCGGGCAGCGACCCTCGCCGAATGCGTAGCCTGAGACTAGTACAAGCACCAGAAAAAGGATGAATCTATTCATTAACTTCTCACGATGTAGAAATAGGCGTCACTGATCACCGCGCCTCCGCGTTTCCGAATTTTCCAGCCCCTTGTGATGGAGCATCTGTCTTCGCACCACCAATTCCATAACCCGTTACAGGGGTCGAGTTGATATTGCTCGAATTGGCCTTGTTTTCATTTCCGGCCTGCGGAGGAACGTAGCTTCCTGGCGGCTGACCGCTTGCGCTGGGTGCTTGCGCCACCGGACTGCCACCAATCTGCGAATAGGCCATGAAACTACCCAACGTGCCCTGGAAGAACATCGCGGCCATCGGCGGTGATGTAAGAATCAACGTCGTCAGAATCAGGCCCATGCCACCCTGCTGCAGCGCCATGCTCGACATGCCCTCGGTGAAGTTGTCACCCATCAATGTGCCCAGCAATGTCGCCCCCCAGAAGGAAAGTGCAACCTTCGCAACCAACTTCATGGCTATGGCCGTCATGGCGGCCAGTACCGCCATGGAGAACATCGTGCCTATGCCATACATCAACCATTTCTGGAATAGTTGCTTCGTCTGATCAAATAGCAGACACAGAATGAACAGTGGCCCAAGGCCAATGAACAGGGCCAGCGCAACCTCATACAGCAGCAGCATCGAGCCTGCCGTCACCGCAGGTCCACCGGTACCCATGCCAATAAACCACATCGCGCGCGTCTTAGCGTTATCGAGGGTGACATCACCCACCACATCGAGGGCATCGACTGACGACAACGCCAGCTGCATGTATCCAAGGTTCTCGTCGATCAGATCTTCTGGTGAATCCTTCTTCCCCGTAATCACCTGCGTGATCTCATTCTTCACATCCTTGTTCAGGAACGTGTGGAGATCGCGTCCAAACATCGCCATGGTGGTCGCCACCGAGACGATCAGCGCGGCCTTGGCCATGTTGTTGACCAATACCATCATCGAATCGCGGCTACGACCGGTCACGATACGGAAGCCCTGAACGAACACCCACAACGTCATCAGCGTCAGGGCGATCGCCCCAACCCATTTCATCATCCTTCCAAGCACTCCGATGCCGAAGTCTGCTATCTCCTTGTGCAGATAATCGAGAATCAAACGGAAGAACATGAAATCGCCGACCGACGATGTCACGTGCAGGTGCTGCAGAATTTCCAGTGCGTTCGTGCCGAACGCGCTGCCTTCCATCCCTAGACCCATAACTTCACCTAATTATTGAGAGCAGCTCAATCACAGCGCTGCCACATCACTTCGCCGACAACGCCGCCTTGAGGGCCGCGGCCTTGACCACTGTACCCAATGGAGATGGTGATCCCTTCAACGCACGCTGCGCCAGCATCTGCTGCATCTTGGTGAGTGCCCGGATCTGTCCATCATACGTTCCGATCTGCTTCTCCCAGGCCGAGAAGTCCGCTTCCATATAGGCATTCGAAACAGCTGCGTTGGTAAACGCCTCGGTCATGCCGCCTTCCTTCTTCGTCCGAAGTCGGATTCCCTTGATCTCGTCCAAGACCTTGCGCATGTCAGGCATGGTCTTCTGGACAACCAGAATGGTCTCGTTGTACTTCCGATTCTCAAGCATCTGGATCGCGGCACAGATGTTCCGCTGCTGGGCGGCAATGTCTCCGCCAGGGTTCATGTCCAAGGCCGCCATAAGTCCAGACAAGCTCAAGATCGAACCCGCCCCGCAGCGTTCGACTACATTCCACTCTGCGGCTACCGGCTTCAACGTAACACCCGTTGGCATGATCGGCGAAGCAATGATCTGCTTGAACTGTGCGAGTTTCTGAGCCCAGTTCTGCGTTGTATCGATGAAGCGCTCGGCCTGGATGCCATATTCGGCAAAAGCCTCAGCCTGACTAGTAAGCGTGTGCGCCTCGGTGAGCGTGCTGTTGACTGTATTCAGACCAATCTCGACCACCGGAACGGTATATGCCTTCGCTGGAACTCCAAGCATGGCTGTCAAGGACACACTCACCACGGCGGCACGGATCCAGGTAGCCATATCGGGCTTTTTGCTGACAAGGGTTGTGGTTTCCATGTAGTTCTCCATCGAATTCAATGAACTTGGCCTAGTTACTCCTTGAGCGACGCTCATGCAGCAACCTCGCTACTGGAGCCGATCTTTCCCGAGCCCTTCCGGTTCTTGTAGAAATCTTCCAGCCATTGCTCCGGCGTGAGCTCGTCCACGGTGATACGGTTACGGACCGCCGCCGTCTGCAACACCCGGTGCATGACATCGATGTTGTCAGTCGAAGCTGAGATTACCGACAGGATGTCATCCATGCCACGCAGGTTGAGCTGGCAGACGCTGGAGGCGTGGCCCTGCTTGACCAGGAAGCAGCGCGAGCGCTCGTCCAGGGCAGTAACCACCCTGAACTCGGCCTCGGTCAGCTTCAGGCCATCCATGTAGTCGCTCTTGCTGGCATTCGGGTTCGGCAGCAGGATCAGCGTTGCGGTCTGCTCGATCAGGGCAGCGGAGATATCACTTTTCAGCGCGTCCTCCGGGCTCTGCGTAGCGAAGATGCCGAGACCGTTCTGCTTACGGATGGTCTTCTGCTTGTTCTTCGCGAACTCCTTCAGGCCACCTTCGCCGTCCAGAATCTTCCAGAACTCGTCCATCACATAGATCAGCGGACGACCGTCGATCAGCGACTCCAGGCGGTGCAGCAGGTAGTTGATCACCGGCACGCGCACTTCAGGATTGTCGATGATGTCGGTGTAGTCGAAACCGATGATGTTGGCCTTGCTCAGGTCAACGGTATCCACGGGATTGTCGAACACCCAGCCCAGCGAATTGCCCGATGTCCAACGGCGCATGCGCGCGTAGAGGCCATCGTCGCCCATATTGGGCAGGCTCTTCTGGAAGTTGGTCATGCTGCGCAGGTGCATCGGCGTATCGAGCATGCTTTCCACCGCGCGGTAGATGTCCTCTTCTTCGCGGGCGCTGTATTCGCGCTTGCCGGCCAGCACCTTGATCAGGTCGGCCAGGAACTGCACGTTGGCTTCGTTGTTCTCGCACTGGAACGGGTTGAAGCCAGTCGGCGCACCGTTTTCCAGGGCCAGATAGTTGCCTCCGCAGGCACGCACGAAGATCTCCGCGCCGCGGTCCTTGTCGAAGAAGAAGATGGTCGGCGACGGCTCGTACTTCTGCACCTGGCTGAGCAGGAAATTGATCAGCGCGGTCTTACCGGTACCGGACTTGCCGATCACCATGGTATTGGCGATCGCCTTCTCACCCAGCGAATTCTCCGACGGGTGGGTCGCATGGAAATTGAAGTAGTACGGCTGGCCGTTGGTGGTCTGCAGCGTGGTGACGCAGTCGCCCCAAGGGTTGTTGTGCTGCTTGCCGGTGGCAAAGTTGTGCAGCGGCGATAGGCCCAGGAAGTTCAGCGAGCTGACGTTGGCCAGTCGAGTGCGGTAGCGCCAGTTGCCCGGCAGCTGCGAATAGAAGGACGAGGTGACCGCCAGGTCTTCCTTGGTCGACACGAAACCGGCGTTGGATAGCTCAGCGCGGGTCGAGGCGACGTTCTGCGAAAGCTTGGCCTGCGTGTCGCCGTAGACCGCCATGATGAAGTGGTATTCACCCAGCACGAAGTTGCCCGACGACAGCTGATCCATGGCCTGGTCCAGCTCGACGATCTGGCTGACCGCCTTGTCGCCGGAGGAGATCATCATGCCCTTGGTGCGATCGAGCACCTTCAGCGCATCCTGACGCCCCATCGGGCTGAACGAATGGGTGATGACGTACTCGTAGTCCAGATATTTCAGACCGTTGAGGATGCCCGGATAGGTCCCCTCGGCATACTCCTTGATGTTCAGAATGGCGCCGTAGTGATTGGCACCGTTGGGAGTATTGATCGCAAAATCGCCGGTCTTGGCCGAGAACATGTGACGACTGACCGGCAGGTAATCCTTGATCGGTGCCGACAGCACCGGCACCGGTTCGTCGATGCGATTGATCAAGTAGCCGAACAGCTCCAGCGTTTCCGAGAACACAACGCCATTCTTGGCTTCGTACATACCCAGTCGATACGGCGCGTAGTCGCGGATCACGGCCTCGACGTTGCCGGCCAGTTCCATCAACTTCTCTACCGCCTGCTCCTGCTCGGCGCGCAGCTTGTCCACGTTCGCCGACTTTTCGACGAAGCGTTTACCCGCCACTACCGGGCGGTAGATCATGGTCAGGTACAGCTCGTTCTGCATGATGCGCTGCGAGGACAGCATGCCCATGTACTGGTCGGACACGTCCTGGTTGAAGCGCTGCTTGTAGCTGCTCTTGCCCTTCAGCGTGCGGCGGCGACGGATGTCGTGCACCCAGAAAGCGACGTTGACGAAGTCCGGTGCGCGCAGGGTCTGCAGCAGGCGGTTGAACGTGTTGTGGCGATGCTCGAGCTCCCACTCCTCCCGGCCGACGAACGGCAGCCCTTCCAGATGCCAGGTCAGCAGGTAGTCGCCGCCCGTGGTCTTGACCACGTTCGGGGCGACATGCGACGACAACGGGATGAACTCACTGATGGAGGTGTCAGGGCTGAACATACGACTGCTTCCAAAGAGGTACTGCCAAGGAGTTTCAAGAGACCCGGCGGGCGCGGACGCCCGCCAGGCCGGATCCGGACCTCAATCCATTCGGGCCGGCTTGTCGCGGTAATGGTTGGGGTTGAACACCCACATGCCATCGTGTTCCTGCACGTTGCGCACCTTCAGCTTGAACATCAGGCGCAGGCCCAGCAGCCGGAAGATCATTTCGTCACGCTTGGCCATGTGCCGCATGATGAAGATCGCCACCGGGATGGTGAGCAGGAACCAGAAGTTCGTGTACACGCTGAGCAGCAACAGCCCACCGGCCACCATGAAAAATGGCAGGTAAGGCACGCCCAGGAACATCGCCGGGCGCGTGCAACCGCGGAACAGGACGTTCTTATGCACTGTAGTACTGGATCGCGTTGTTGATCAGGTAGTAAGTGGTGCTGGTGCCAGCACCGCACTTGCCGTCACTGCCCTCACCCAGCAGCATGCGCGCGATCTGGCCGGCGGCACCGATCAGCACGCCACCGATGAGGATCGGCGCGACGTCACCGATGCGCTTGTGCGCGAAGGCGATCTGGTAGCCGGCGAAGATCACCGCGATGGTCACCACCGCGATCGAGGCCATGTTCAGCAGGCCGTTGATGTTGGAGAAGAAACCGCAGACCTTCTTGTCGGTGCCGCCGAAGTCGGTGCTGGTGGCGAACACCTGCGGGGCGAACAGTGCGCCAACGAAGATCGTGGCCATCAGCAGGGTTTTCAGCGTGCGCTGGGCCTGGACGAGGTCGAGATTGGATCGCTTCATGGATTGATTTCCTTGTTGATGGACTAACACAACTGAATCGACCAGCCGGGGGACTGGTCGCACCACGACTTCGTCAGAACACGAAGGCCGCATCCCCTGCGGGAATCTGCTGCACCGGCGCAGCCTGCACCGGTGCGTTGTACGAGTTGTCGCCACCGGCCACAGGCTGCTTGCGCTCGCTCCAGGGCCGCAGCATCACTGGCCCCTCGTTGCCGGCGCCGGCAGCGCCCGGCAACTGCTGCGGCATCGCCATTGCCTGCGCCGGACCCTGTTGAGGCAGCTGCTGCGGCATGCCAGCGGCCTGTTGCTGCGGATAGGCGGCCCCTTGGGTGGGCTGCGCCTGCGGCTGCATCATCCGGTCCACCGAACCCAGCACTACCTTGGACAGCGCCTGGTCGGCGATGTTCAGCAGGCTGCCCCGCGCCATTGCACCGGTGGAGGGATACACGACATAGGCGCGTGCGGGATCTTCCGACGGCACGTAAACCGGTCCATTCGACTGGGCGACGATGCGCGCCTGCGCCGGCGAAGCGAGCTGCGGGTGATGCTCGACCTTCACGCTGCGGCGTTCGCCGCGACTCACCACGTCGATCGGTGCAACACCATTGCTGGCAAGCTGCTGCCCACGGCGCATCGAGTCATAGACCTTCTGCACATAACCATGGCGGAAGCCGGTCTCGAAATTGCCCGAGTAGTAGCAACTGAATGACTTGCCCCAGTTACCACCGGAGCGCTTGTAGCACTCGGCGAGGATCCGAGAACCCGCTTGCAGGTTCGGGCATTGCTGGAAGGCCTTCTCGTAGGAATCCAGACCGTACTTGCCCAGGTTATAGCGATTGACCTGGGCCAGCCCGATGGAGAAGTTGTAGCCTTTCTCTTCCAGCATCCGAACCGTCGCCAGCGCTTCGTCCAGCGCCTTGGGCTGGCGCACCAGAGCGCCGCCGACTACGCCGATGGCATAAGGGTTGCGTGACGATTCAACGTTGATGACGTGCTGCATAACGTCCATCGATACGGCCATCTCCGGGCACGCCATCATCTCCAGTCCTGGCAGCATCCTTCAGCCCTCCTGCCCCTGGGCTCGCCCAGGATTGAAATCGATACCGGTGATATAGCGCGAACCGGCGTGCGCCTTGATATGCACCACGATGTCGATGGTCATCATCAACAGTCGCTTGATCACGTTGAATTCCAGGCCCGAACCTTCGGTGGACGCCTTCACCATGAGCGCCAACTGGTCCCAGGTCTGCTCCGGACTGCCCGCATGGCAGCTGGTGATTGAACCCGGATGGCCGGACGCGCAGTTGCGGATGAAGTAGAACGCCTCGTCACCGCGCAGCTCGGCCAGGATGATGCGCTCGGGCTTCATGCGAAGGCACGCTTCCATACAGCTCTTGGCACTGACATTGCTGGTGCTCTGCCCACCCTTTGAGTACAGCAGATGCACTACATTGGGTTGGGTCAGAAACAGCTCGCGAGCATCTTCGATCGTGACCAGACGTTCGCTGTCCGGGATATGATTGACCAGCGCTTTCATGAAGGTGGTCTTGCCGCTACCGGTTGCGCCGGATACCACGATGTTCTTGCGGTACATCACCGCACGCCGGAAGAACTCTGCGTACTCGCGCTGCTGACGCAGCTCCAGCAGCTCGCGATCCTGCTCGCTGATGCTGCCATCGCTTTCCAGGATCTGGTTGAAGAACCCATCTTCGTGATACTGGCTGAGCGACTTGGTGTGCTTGGACGGCAGACGGATGGTGATCGACACCTTGCCTGCATCGCACGCCGGCGGAATCACGAACTGGGCACGCTGACCCGTGGGAAACGTGAGCGAGACCACCGGATCGGCATCGGTGATGCGCTGGCCGGTGTTGCTCTCGTTCACCACCGCCGTGCAGAACTGCCGGGCCCGCTCGAAGGTCAGGCCCGGCACGTCCACCCGTTGCCACCCTGCCCGGGTTTCCAGGTACAGCTCACCGGGACGGTTGATGCAGATTTCCGTCACTTCCGGAGAAGTCATGTACTCGGCGATGCCCAGCACTTCGTACTGATAGCGCAGGAAATCGCTGGAGACGAGGGCGAGGGGTGACACTTCAGCGTCCATGATGGTTCGATGATTTACCGGCGGGGGTGCAGCACGTTGGTGAAGTCGACGTCCTTGGCGACGTAGACGTTCACGATCGTGCCCTGATTGATGGTGACCGTCGGCGGACGACGGTTGCTGCTCAGTGCCTCGTTGGCCAGACGCTCCATCGTGCGTGCAGTAGAACTCTCATAGGGCGACTGCACCGTCATGCCATTGTTGGCGATGGTGGTCGTCTCCGGGCCATGCTCGGCGGCAGCGTACTTGAAGGCATCGGAAATCAGGCTGATCATCAGCGCCGAGGCGATACGGCTACCCCAGTGCGCGCTGTACTGGCCCGGATGGCCGGCGCCGCCCAGCTGATCCACGCCCGGGCTGGACATCGCAACATCGATGCCATTGGGGGTTGTGATGCGATCCCAGATCACTTCCACACGCTTGCCGATCGGACCGCCGCCGTAGGCGCCATAGATCTTGGAGCCTTTGGGCAGCAGCAGGTTGCGACCGTTGATCGAGTACACCGGCTCGGTCAGCAGGCACGAGGTATAGCCGGCGAGATCGGTGATGATGCGGGTTTCCAGCACGCATCGGAGGTACGTGCCGCGCACCAGCAGGGCATCGGGGCTTTGGATGTAGGTGGCACTGGAGACGTCTTCCACGTCCGGTCCACGGCGGATCTTCTGCTGCCCCTGCTGGTTGTTGGGCATCATGTTCGCAAGCAGCGCTTGACGGGTCTGCTCGTCGATCGCGCTGCGCTGCGGCTGCGCCCGATTGCCTGCCGCAAGCGCGGCATCATCCACGCCGGCCATCCGGCGCTCGACCAGCGACGGCGCACGAGGCGCCATGGCTTCCGGCTCGGATGCGATGGGCTCCAGTCTCGGGCCTTCATCCTGCGACATGGGTGGAAGCATCGGAATCGGTTCGGCGGCAGCCGGCGGCGCCTGCGGGGGCGGCGCAACGTCCGGCAGTGCCGGCGTGCTGGCACGTGCAACATCCGGCACCTTCTGCGCGGCGTCATCACCATCCTGGCCCTTGCGGAAAAGCAGGAAGCCCATGGCCACCAGCAGCAGCACGATACCGCCCAGGAACAGCAGCGCCTTGCGGTTCAGTCGCTGCTCTTCGGCCGAGCGCAGCTGCGGCGCGGCCGCGTCCAGATCCGGTGCAGGCTCAGCCTGGCCCGTGCCGAAGTAGGGATTCGACGGAGCGTCCGGGGCCGCCTGTGCACCGTACGGACTCTGGCTCTCGTCGCGTCCGTTGTTCGGGTCGTTTCCGGGAGTGTTCTGCTGGCTCATTTCTTCACGTTCCTTCGCAGACCGACGACGAAGTCGCCGTGGCGGATGACCAGGTACGGGTGCGTCCCGTGCACGATCAGCGTATTGCCTTCAACTGTGGTGTTGACCACGAAGTCTTCACCGTATTCCGTTTCGCGACCGAAAACCGCCGGGAAGATGCCGGTCTTGTACTCCGGCGAATTCGGCAGTTTCAGATAGGTAAAACGACCATCGTCATAGGCGTTGACCGGTATCAGCCACCCCATCTTCTTCGCCCTGCTGGTCGAATAGGAGTAGTTGAAGTTGTACTGGCGGTCCTTGGCCAGTTCAGAGCTCAACAACGGCTTGGCCTCTTCCTCGACCGCCTCCTGGGCGACGCCGAACACGGTGTCGTTCGGATAGACGAAGGCGATCTTGTACTGCACGCCTGCACGACGGGCCTGTTCCAGCTGGCGCCAGTCGGTGGCCACCACCTTCAGCTCGAAGATGTAGGAATGAGTCTCGGTGCGCACCATCATGTTGGTGTCGACGTCGACGTTCTTCGGCTTGATGTAGAACACGTTCTCACGACGGGTCAGCTCCCAGCCGCTGCTGAAGCCGGTGCTGTAGTCGAGGATCTTCTCGTTCGGGCTCAACTCGATCTGGGTGGTCAGGCCCAGGCCGGTGCGAACCGGATAGATGCGATCCTTCTCGTACTCGTAGTGGTCCACCGCCTGCGCCATCACCGCTGCTGAAAACAACAGCGACAACGTCGACAGCAGCGCCAGCGCGCTTCCCCTGATATTTCGACTACTCATCGGTTGCTTGCTCCATCAGCAGTTCCGGTGGAATTGTTCTGCGCCGGCCTCATGGCCGGCTGTCCGGGCATTGCCTGCCCCGGCATGGGTTGCCCCTGTACGGGCTGACCCGGCATCGGCTGGCCCGGCGTCGGGCCATTGGCCGGAACGGCGACCGGCTGGCCGGTGGCCGGATCGATCATTGTGGCCGCGGCCGGGTTGTTGGGATCGTAGACACCCTGGGCCTGCTGCGCGGCCTGTGCAGCCTGCTGCGCCTGCGCCTGCATGGCGCCGTCATCCGGCACCGGCACGCCACGGGAATAGTCGTTGTCGACGCGATACTCGGTGACCTGGAAGGCCAGCGGATTGAGGATGCGATCCTGCTCGGACAGCGCCAGGTTCTGGTTGTAGCCGAAGCGCATCGTCACCAGCTGGTTGTCCAGGTAGGTGGCAACGCCAGTGCGCTTATCCAGCAGGCTGCGCTGGATGCGCACCGAAGCGCCGCGGAAGCTGCCGTTCGCTTCGGCGCCCAGCGGCGTGATGCTGAGGATCTTGACCCGGATGGCACGCTCGCGGCCATACATGACGAACGGGTTCTGCGGGTTGTTGCCGGCATAGCGCACGCGCATGGACTGCGCCACCGGATCGGTGGACATCACGAACACCAGTTCCCAATCGCGCAGGCCCATCACCGCCGAATCGTACGACTCGCGCGCCAGTACGTACTGGGCCACATTGCTGCGATTGATCGCTTCGTTGGTGGTGATCGTCTCGCCCTGGAAGGTGCCACTCAGGCGCGCAACGGTCGCGGTGCCGGTGTAGGCATCGGCCATCACCAGGAACGGCACCTTCTCCTTCAGCGGCAGCATGTAGTAGTAGCCACCCGCGAGCGCGAGCGACATCAGCAATGAGCCTGTGGCCACCCACCACGCACGTCGCTCGCTGCGGCGTGCCATGTCGGCCACGGTGATCTCGTAGCTGACCGCCTTGGCGACCGACTGCTCGACCTTGGGACTGTTGCCGGGATCCTTCTTGCGGAACATGGATTCTTCCGTACTGCTGAAACATCAATGGGCATGGAGCCCCTGCGACAGGCGCGGGGAGCGGCACGTTCGATGGTTTCGAGGTGGACTCAGGTGCCGCTGTTGGAATCAGCGCCCTGCGCCGACGCGGTGGGCGTCGAGCCTGCGCTCTGCACAACGATCTGGTTGCCAACAATGGAGACGGAGATGCCTTGCGCCGAATACGCCGAAGTCAGATCGATCACGGCCTGCTGCGCATTGGTGGTGTCGATCTTCGAGACCGCGCCATACAGCGTGAAGTCCGAGCTGAGGCGGTAGTCCAGTGTTCGTCCGGAATCCTTGGCCCAGCGCTCGAGCATGGCTTTGAGCGTGCCATCCATCGGCGAGGCCTGGTAGACGTAGCTGGAATACAGCGGGATCTCGGTCGTCGCCACGGCAAAGCGGTTGACCGGCTTCCAGCGCCCACCGAAATCGGGGGCGGACTTGGTGGCACACCCTGCCACCATCAGCGCCGCGACTGCGGCGATGGAGATTTTCGCGATAAACGCCTGATTCATACGGGCTTCACTTTGACGTACGAAAAAGCAGTCCCGAGCGTTGGTTCCCTGGCCGTCCGGCGCTGCATGGCGCACGCCGGAATCGGGGAGGCGCGCTGGCATGCAGCACACCTGCCCCGGCTCCCCTGCAGCCCGAAAGCTGCCAACCAGGTCGCGGGGCCGCCAGACGTTGCCGACGACACACCCGCACACCCTCACCAACGTCGAAACCATCCTTGTTTCCATGGCACAAACTCCTGGCCACCCTGCGTTACAACTTTTGCCATCCAGCACACACTTCTGGATGACGCACACAGAGTTACACAACCACGCGTCAATTCCATGTCAGACAAGTCTGAAAATCCATGAACAGATGCCGAATTTTTGACTCAGCTCACGGTTTCACGTCGGTGAATATGAATCTACGTCACAAATTTAGCGACGTGAATTAGACGTTAAGCATCGGAACGTCGACCTTCGGCAGCAGCCGCGATGTGAAATAGCGATCCTTGTAATAGCGGATCTTGTCGCACTTCACCGGATGCGGTATGCCCTCGTAGAGGAATACTTCCTTGTCCGGCCCCATCGCCTTCAGCTCCTGCGGCAGCATCAGTGCACGCCGCTCTTCGGTGAAGTTGTGGGTCTTCTCACGGGCATGGGTGACGTTCTTCTTGCGGACGGTGGTGTAGCCCAGCATGTCCGAGTAGTCGTTGGCGTCCTGCTGCTCGCGCGGCGCGTACAGGATCTGCAGTGCGTGGTTGGTGATGATCGTGCGTGACACTTCCCGGCCGTAGGTGGCATCAAGCTGGGACATGCTCTGGATGATCGGCAGCAGGCGGATGTTGTAACCGGCCATGTAGGACACCGCCGAGGCGATGATCTCGACCTTGCCGATCGAGGTAAATTCGTCCATCAACAGCAGGCACTGGTACTTCAGGTCCGGGTTGGACTTGGGCAGTTCCTTGGTGTTGAGGTTGATCAACTGGCTGAAGAACAGGTTGATGATCAGCCGGCTCTCCGCCAGCTTGTTGGGCTGGATGCCGATGTAGATGGTCATCTTCTTCTTGCGGACATCGGTCAGCAGGAAGTCGTTGCTGCTGGTGGCCTTGTCCAGTACTGGGTTGATCCAGGGATTGAGCGGCTCCTTGAAGGTGCCCAGGATCGAAGCGAAGGTCTCGTCGGCCTGGGACAGCATGTTGGCGAACGCCGAACGCGCGTTGGCGCTGAGGAACGACCGCTCCGACAATGCCTTGAGGTACTTCTTCAGATCGGTGCCGTCCCCCGACGACAACCGGTAGACAGCGCCCAGCGTGGGCGTGCCCGAGCCGCCCGGGAAACCGCTGCTGCGCTCGTCGTCCCAGTTTTCGAACAGATACAGGGTGAAGGCCATGAACGCGTTGCGCGCCTGGCTGACCCAGAATTTCTGGTCCTCGGCACCATCCGGATACAGCATCGCGGCGATGCTCATCAGGTCCGAGACACGGAACGCCGGGTCATCGGACACATAGCTGAGCGGGTTCCAGCGGTGCGTGCGCCGATCTTCAGCGAAGGGATTGAACAGGTAGATCTCCTGCCCTTGGCTGGCACGCCAGCCACTGGTCAGGTCGAAGTTCTCCTGCTTGATGTCCAGCACCACCAGCGATTCGCCGTACTCCAGCAGGTTCGGGATGACGACGCCCACGCCCTTGCCTGAACGGGTGGGCGCTGCAAGGATCACGAACTGCTGGCCGTCCAGCCGCACCAGCTTGCCGCCATGGCTGCCAACCACGATGCTCTGGCCGGTCTTCTTGAACATGCCGTGCTTGGACAGGTCGGCGCCGGTGGCAAAGCGCGCGTCGCCGTGCAACGAGCGCTTGTCCTTCTTCAGCAGCAGCACCAGGCCGGTCACCAGCAGGACCAGCAGCGGCAGGCCGAAGCCGAGATAGCCGGCCCACTTGATCTTGCCCACGAACGGCGCGACCTGCGGCTGGCCAATGGCGTGGTAATACTGGTAGTACGTGTTCCAGGTGAACAGCTTGGTGTCCAACCCCAGCAACAACAGGGTCAGGTAACCGGAAAACACGAAACCAAGCAGCAGGGTCGCCAGCGTGATGATGGCGATGAGCAGATACTTCTTACTGGGCAACACCCGGATCCTCCATGATGCGCACAAGGGCGCGACGGCCTAGCGGCGGCGCCAGCGCGACGCCTTCTTCCGCAGGTGGTTTTCGTTCTCCAGCCCGGGCTCTTCGCCCTCTTCACGCACCAGTGCCTGCAGGCGTTGGCGCGCTTCGGCCAGCGACATCAGGTCGGTCAGACGATCCCCATCGTCGGCGACGACCGCATGGCCGACCACATCGCCCGGAGCGTACACCGGCGCGTAGGACACCGCTACCAGCTGATAGCGGCCGCGCGTCTCCAGCACATGCCTGAATTCCTGCATCGACATCCTCCTTGTTCCAGCACTCCGCAGCCCCTGTGTTTCGCATCATGCCGACGTCCATGTCGTCATTACATGCAGGACGCCGACAACAATGCGCCGAACCTGCTTTCGTACCGAGCCCGTGCCCGGCTTGCCGCAACCCCACGGATCAAACGCTGATTTACCCTCAGCATGGCTGCTGCTGTTGCGGTGCAGCAGTACAATGCACGGCTCCCCGCCCCCATCGCGCCCCCGCATGAGCCCCAACTCTTCCCTGGCTGCGCGGCTGACGCCCCGTCAGCGCACCCTGATCATCCTTGCCCTGTCCCTGGGCGGCTTCGCCATCGGTACCAGCGAGTTCGCCAGCATGGGCCTGATGCTGGAGATCAGCCGTGGCCTGTCGATCTCCGAAACCCAGGTCGGCCACCTGATCAGCGCCTATGCCATCGGCGTGGTCGTCGGTGCGCCGATCCTCGCCTTCGTCGGCGCCAGCTTCCCGCGCCGCAAGCTGCTGCTGGCACTGATGGGCTTCTATGCCGTCGGCAACCTGGCCAGCGCACTGGCACCGAACTACGGCACGATGCTGATCGCGCGTTTTGTCGCCGGCCTGCCGCATGGCGCCTACTTCGGGGTGGCGATGCTGGTGGCGGCGGCAATCAGCCCGGCCGGCCAGCGCGGCCAGGCGATGTCGCGCGTACTGCTGGGCCTGTCGATCGCGATCCTGGTCGGCAATCCGCTGACCACCTGGCTGGGCCAGCAGTTGAGCTGGCGCACCGCCTTTGCCCTGGTCAGCGTGCTGGCCATCGCCACCGTGGCAATGATCGCGCGCTTCCTGCTGCCCGATCCGGACGAGGTGCGCACCTCGCCGATGCGCGAACTGCGTGCCTTCAACACCACCCAGGTGTGGCTGGCACTGGCGATCGGCGCGGTCGGTTTCGCCGGCATGTTCTGCGTGTTCACCTACCTGGCGCCGACCCTGGTGCAGGTCACCGGCGTGGCCGAATCGTGGATGCCGCTGGCCGTGGGCGTGTTCGGCATCGGCGCGATCATCGGCAACATCGCCGGTGGCTGGTTGGTGGACAAGTTCCACTTCAAGGCCGCCGCGGTGGTGCTGCTGTGGTCGATCGTGATGCTGCTGCTGTATCCGCTGGCCGCGCAATCGGTGTGGACCATCGGCCCGATGATCATCACCGTCGGCACCATGGGTGCGCTGGCTGCGGTGCTGCAGACCCGCCTGATGGACGTGGCCGGCGAAGCCCAGACCCTGGCCGCCGCCTCCAATCATGCCGCCTTCAATACCGCCAACGCGCTCGGCCCGTGGCTGGGCGGCATGGCGATCAGCGCCGGCTTCAGTCCGGCCAGCACCGGCTATGTGGGCGCGGCCACCGCCATCGGCGGCCTGCTGCTGTGGTGCGTGGCGGTGATGCTGGACAAGAAGCGCAAGGCCGCCGTAGCCGGCAGCCACTGAACATCGCGCCGGATCGTCAGTCGCGGCCCATGCGGCGGCGGCGATCCGGTCGCAGCATTGCCACATCGCCGGCCGCCAGCGTCGGCCGCGCCAGCTCACCGCGCTTCACCCGGTCCAGCACCCGCTGCGAATTGGCCGCGCAATCAATGCCCTCCGGCCGCGCCTGGATGTCTTGGATCAGGGCCAGCAAGTGCGCACGGCTCTCTGCCAGCCGCAGCTGCAGCGCTTCGATATCGGCCACCTTCTGCTGCAGCATCGTGATCAGTGCCTCGTGCTGCCACTGGCCCATGTCCGGCGGCAACAGCGCGCGGATCTCTTCAAGGCTGAAGCCAGCGCGCTGCGCACCGGTGATCAGTTCCAGCAGCAGCACCGCCTGCTCCGGATAATCGCGGTAGCCGTTGGCCTGGCGCTGGACCACCAACAACCCGGCCTCTTCGTAGAAGCGGATGCGCGACGCTGCCAGGCCCGTGCGGCGGGCCAGCTCACCGATCTTCATCTGCCTGAATCCTCGACATGGAAGCCTGTTGACCTTCAATCAAACTTGAAGGTTAGCGTAGCCCCATTCCCCTGTCCTGGAGCTGTCCGATGTCGCTGTTCTCGCCCCTGGCACTGCCCTCCGGTGCCGTCATCCGCAACCGCATCGCCAAGGCGGCGATGGAGGAAAACATGGCCGACGCTGACCACGCTCCGTCCGAAGCGCTGCTGCAGTTGTACCAGCGCTGGGCCGACGGCGGCGCCGGACTGATCATCACCGGCAACGTGATGGTCGATGGGCGCGCCATGACTGGGCCCGGCGGCGTGGTACTGGAGGATGACCGCCACCTCGACCGCTTCACTGCCTGGGCGGACACTGCCCGCTCGCGGGGTGCGCAGATGTGGATGCAGATCAATCACCCGGGGCGGCAGATGCCGGCCGCACTCGGTCAACCCGCGCTCGCGCCTTCGGCCGTTGCATTGCAGATGGGCGCGCTGTCCAAGCAGTTCGCACCGCCGAAGGCGATGACCGAGGACGACATCGACTCGGTGATCGCGCGCTTCATCCGCAGTGCCGAACTGGCCGAGCGTGCCGGTTTCAGTGGCGTGGAGATCCATGCCGCGCACGGCTACCTGCTCAGCCAGTTCCTGTCACCGCTGTCGAACCGGCGCGAGGACCAGTGGGGTGGCAGCCTGGAAAACCGTGCGCGCCTGCTGCTGGAGATCGTGCAGGGTGTACGCGCGGCGGTGGCGCCCACGTTCGTGGTGGCGGTGAAGCTCAATTCCGCCGATTTCCAGCGCGGCGGTTTCTCGCCCGAGGATGCGCGCGCCGTGGTGGAGATGCTGGCCCCCCTCGGCGTGGATCTGGTCGAGCTGTCCGGCGGCAGCTATGAAGCACCGGCCATGACCGGCGCCACACGCGACGATCGCAGCGTGGCCCGCGAAGCGTACTTCCTCGAATTCGCACGCGAGATCGCCACGGTGGCAACGATGCCGTTGATGGTCACCGGTGGCATCCGCCGCCGCGAAGTGGCAGAACAGGTGCTGGCCAGCGGCGTGGCCATGGTCGGCATCGCCACCGCGCTGGCGATCGAGCCGGATCTGCCACAGCACTGGCAGCAGGGCCGCGACCCGGCGCCGACGCTGCGCAACATCAACTGGCGCAGCAAGCCGCTGGCGGCCAGCGCGCACATGGCGGCAGTGAAGTATCAGCTGGGCCGGTTGAGCCGGCGCCGCCCCACCGCACCCACGGTTTCACCGGCATGGGCACTGCTGCTGGCACAGGCGGCCGCACAGTGTCGGACCCGCCGCTACCGGCGCTGGATCAGCGCCCGCGCCATCGCACATTGAGCAGCGCGGTCTTCTCATCGCCGCAGCGATGCGCCACCATCTGCAGGATCGGCGGCAGTCCGCCGCCGGTCGCAGCACGCAGAAGGAACCACCGTGGCAGCAGGATCAACCAGGAACCGCGAAAAGCTGCTCGATGACCTGCTCTCGCTGGGCCGCAACTGGGCACTTGCCATCGCCATCGCCGGTGCCGGGGCTGCCGTCCACTACAACGAATCGGTCTACGAGGCCGGGCTCTGGCGCGGCCTGTTGCCCACGCTCTGCTTCCTGGTCGCGATCATCTGGATCGTGCTCAGCATCATCCGCTTCGACCTGACAATCCAGCAGCACTTCGAGCGCAAGCTGTCACGCTGGCTCAGCCGCCTGCTCTACGTGGTGCTGCTCGGTACCGGCATCACCGCCGTGTTCTTCGTCACCGAGCTGGCAGAGAACAATCATATTGCGCGGATGTGCGACTCGGTAGCCAACGAACCCGGCAGCCGCATCCACAGGTCGGCCGAATGCCAGCGCCTGTATCAGCACCGCGCTGCCTACCGGCAACGGCTGGAATCGGCCGAGGGTGAGTTCGACTGAGGCCTGCTTAGGCCCTGCATCGCGTGCGCGAAAAACACATGGCGTGGATATGTGATCGGGCACAGTGGCTGCGCCTCCCTTGCAGCAAACGAACGCCGCCGACATGCGCCACCCGCCCGCCCCTGCCCGTCACGATGCCATCGCTCTGCAGGCTGGCGTGCTCGGCAGTGTGCTGGGCGTGACGCTGTTCAAGGCGATCGCACTGTCAGCGCTGGCGAGTGGCTCTTTGATGGTGATCGGGCTGTGGCTGCTGGCCTGCGCGCTGCTGGCTGCCTGGGCACTGGCCGCCTGCCTGGCCTGCCTTGCGCTCAGCCGGCGCGTATTCGTGCTGATGCTGGCGCTGAGCATGATGCTGATGATCTGCGTCGCCTGACAGCAGCAGGCGCCGGACTATCGCGCATCTGTTACAGAATAACAAGTGTGATTGGTCGGATTGTCTGCGCCCGGTGTCACGGATTTGAATTCCATGGCCAGCCCGGCACCACCCGAGACCCTCCCATGAACCTGCAGCCCCTGCTCCGCACCACCCTCGCCGCCATCACCCTGGCCTCGCTCAGCGCCTGTGCAACCTATGACGACAGCAACATGCATCAGGCCTGCCAGGAGTCGCCGCATCTGAAGGACCTGCCGCGCGAAGTGGCTGCCCGCGAGAGCCGCTGCAACAAGAGCATGGAAGTGTGGTCGAGCGAGCGCAAGGGCAGTGACAGGCCGATCGACCTGAGCGGCAAGAAGAAGGATCTGTAACCGCACCCGGCGCAGCCCACATCGGCTGCGCCTCCGCCCTGTACGTCAGTCAGCCTCCGGCAGTCCGAACCCGCGCTGCAACGCTTGGCGCAACCCTGCCTGATCACCTCCCGCATCGCAGGCCCACGCGACAATTCCATCGGGCCTCACCAGTACCGCCCCCAGGCCGAGCGCATCGTCCACCGCCGAGGCAATGCGGGTGAACGGCTGTCGCCAACGGTCGACGGGGTTGTACGAAGCGCCGTTCTCATCGAGCACAAGCAACACCCCCTGCCCCGTCCTCAGCACCTCTCCCATGCGGCGGCCATCGGCCAGCAGGAAATCCGGCACGCTGCGACCAGCCAATGGATGGCCATCGCCCAGATCGAGCTGTTGCGACACGCCCCAGACCCGTTCGGCCAGATAGGTGGCGCCATCGCGGGTGCCGGCCAGATCGGCCATGACCGCCGCCAACGCGCGCGAACCGGCTCCAGGACGCATCAGCGCAACCTGCGCGCGCGACCAGTCCAGTACGTTGGCGCCAATTGGATGCCGTTCCTCGTGATAGCTGTCCAGCAGCGCCACGTCAGCGTCACCGCGTATCACGCTGGCCAGTTTCCAGCCCAGGTTCATCGCATCGCCGATGCCCAGATTCAGGCCCTGCCCTCCCAACGGGGAATGCACGTGCGCAGCGTCGCCTGCCAGCAGCACGCGGCCGTTGCGATAGGCGCTGGCCTGGCGCGCACCATCGGTCCAGGTGCTGTGCAGATGCAGCGCGGTGATGGTCACGTCGCGGGCAGACACACGTCGCAGCAGCGATTGCGCTTCATCCAGCGCGAGAGGTTTTCGATGCCCGGCACCGCCATCGAAATCGGCAAGCGCGAGCACACCGGGGGGATTGAAATTACACATGCCCTGCGCGGTGTACTGACGGCCCGGGGTCAGCACGCCGGGATCTTCCAGATCGACCTGCAGCGAATGGCCGGTGAATTCGGGATCCGTGCCGCTGAATCTGAAACCGCATTGCTTGCGCACTGTGCTGCGGCCTCCATCGCAACCTACCAGCCAGCGACCACGTACCGCCCCGTCAGCGGTCTCGATCTCCACTTCGGTGCCACCGGCGTGCACCGCCTGTACCGCACGCCCGCGTTCGATGCGCACGCCCAGCGTGGTCGCACGTTCGGCCAACACCGTTTCCAGGGCCTGCAGCTCCACCGCCATCTGGGTGCCCACCGGCGACGGCAGGCGCCAGGTCCAGCGCGTGCGGTCGACGTCGTCCAAGACAAACGGTATTCCGGCGAAGTGGCCGCCCAGCGCCCGCGGCTGCGCGAGCCAATGGGCGGTGCCGGGCGGCGGCGCCCCCTTCTCGGGCTTGAGCACCTGTGTCGCGGCGACCGCGTCCAACAGGCCGCGCCGATCCAATGCCTCCAGCGTAGGGGCGTTCAAGCCGCGGAGCCCGAATGGCAAGCGCTTCAACGGCGAACCGGCGAACCTGGCCTGTTCCAGCACCAGCACTGAACACCCGGCCTGGGCCAGTTCACAGGACAGGAACAGGCCCACCGGGCCAGCACCGGCAATGACGACGTCGTACAGCATGGGGAATCCTTGCGAGCGCCGGGTCGGCGCTCTGGCGGGTCAAATGTTACACTCGGTGTACGTTTCCACAAGTGAACCGCCCATGACCCCGCCTCCAGGTCGTCGCGAACAGCGCAAGGCCGAGACCCGACAAGCGATTTCGGACGTTGCCACCGAGCTGATCATCCGGCGTGGCTTCGAGGCCGTCTCCATGTCCGAAATCGCCGAAGCCGCGGGCGTCTCACGCAAGACGGTCTTCAACTACTTCGCCAGCAAGGAAGACCTGGTGTTCGATCGCGATGAGGAGGCGCGCATTCTGCTGCGCGAGGGCATGATGGCGCGCAGCGGTATGACCCCGCTGGCGGCCTTCCAGTCGCTGGTGCGCGAGTTGCTGGAGGCTGGCCATCCGCTGCTGCGCATCAATGCCGGCGCTGCCGCCTTCTGGGGCACCGTGGCGGAGAGCCCGGTACTGGTCGCGCACGCGCGACGGCTCCAGGCGCAGTTGACTGACGACCTGGCGCGATTGATGGCCGACGCTGCCGGCCGGCCAGAACATGACGCCGAAGCGCGATTGGGCGCGGCCATGCTGCTGGCGTCGATGGTGGCGGCCTATGAGAAGGGATTGGCAAGCCAACTGCAGGGCGAGGACCCGCGTGAGGCCATGCTGCAGCTGATCGTGCGCGGCGCCACCGGGGTACTGGTGGCCTTGGCGGGCACCCCGTATACGGACCCCGGCGCGCGTCCATAACGCATTCGGGGGATAGGTCACGAAGTGTTGCAAATGCTAATCTTTCTCATTTGCAGACACCCCCCCCTCTCCCTATGCCTTTTCCAATGCCCCTGCAACGCGCCCTGTGCCTGGCACTGAGCCTGCCCCTGGCAACCCTTGCCCATGCTGTCGAACCCTCCACTGCCGCGCCAAAGGACCTGGACAAGGTCGAAGTTCGCGGACGTGCACAGACCCTGTACCGGGTGGACGATGCTGCGGTCGGCACCCGCACGGATACACCGCTGGAGCTGGTCCCACAATCGATCCAGGTCATCCCGCGTGAACTGATCGACGATCAGGCCGCGCGTCAGGTGACCGACCTCTATCGCAGCATCAGCGGCATCAGCTACTTCAGCTATGCCGGGGTGACCCTGCGCGGCTTCCGCCAGGAGAACGTGCTGTATGACGGCCTGCGCGGCGACCCGTATGCAGGTTTCTCGGTCCCGCAGTTGTTCAACATCGAGCGCGTGGAAGTGCTGAAGGGACCGGCAGGTGCGCTGTATGGCGGTGGTGATGCAGGCGGCGTCATCAACTATGTAACCCGCAAACCGAAAGCCAGTGCCGGACGCAACATCGAGATCCAGCTGGGCGACAAGAACTTCCGTGCCGGATCGATCGAGGGTACCGGGCCGTTGAATGCCTCCGGCAGCGTGCGCTATCGCGCCGGGCTGTATGCCGACAGTGAAAAGGGCGTGCGCTGGAACACCGACAGCGAAAGCGTGATCGGCGACGCCTCGCTGGCCTTCGACATCGGCCAGACCGGCGAGCTGGTGCTGCAGTTCACCGACATCACCCAGAACCTCGGCGGCAACCGCCTGCGCGGCGTGCCGGTGAATGATGCGGGCACCTTCCTGACCGACCGCCGCTGGAACCACAACGAGGCCAGCGACTTCCTCGACATGCGCGCCAAAGTGGCGCTGGCGCAGTACCGCTTCGCACCACGTGACAATCTGGATGTGGACTTCGCCGCTCGCTGGTTCAGCAACAACGAGCACCAGATGTACCACGAGCCGATGGGCCTGATCGATCGTGACCGCGATGGCGTGGCCGAGTGGATGACCCGCCAGCTGCGCAACCAGATCCGCGACAACGAAGCATTCACTGCCAACGGCAATGCAGTCTGGCGGGTGACCACCGGCGCGGTTGAGCACAAGGTGTTGTTCGGTGCCGATGTGTACCAGCTGGATGCGGATTTCACTGCACAGACCGCCAACAGCGCCGACCTTGCCCGTGGAGCGGGGCCGGTGCGCGGTATCGACCTGTTCAATCCCGTGTACGGCGCCAGTACCTGGCACGACTACAACCTGGCGGCCCTGCCCTGGCGCAGCACGTCCACCCGCAGCAAGCGCTATGGCGGCTATCTGCAGGACGAGCTGGCACTGGGCACACGCTGGCATGTGCTGGCCGGGCTGCGCTGGGATGGCTTCAAGGACGACGACCGCATTGCCGGCAGCAGTGTGGACGGCAACGACCTCAGCTGGCGGCTGGGAAGCACGTTCACCGTGCGCGAGGGCCTGAATGTCTACGCCAACGTGGCCAGTGGTTTCGTGCCGCAGAGTGCCGCCAACCAGAATCCGGCCGCTGGCGGACCGTTCGATGCCGAGCGCAGCAAGCAGTGGGAAGTGGGCATGAAGTCCCTGCTGGCCGACCGTGTGACCTTGAACATGGCCGCCTACCGGATCGACCGCAGCAATATCGTGCAGGCCACCGGCGAAGTGATCGGTGGCGTGAACCAGTTGGCCGCGCTCGGCCTGGTGCGCAGTACCGGCATGGAGCTGGATCTGCTGGCCGACCTCAGCGAGCGCTGGGTGCTGAATCTGACCTACGCCTACAACGATGCGCGGGTGAAGGATGCAGGCCCGAATGGCATCACCAACGCTTCCGGCGACCGATTTGCCAATGCGCCGCGCAACAAGCTGGGGCTGTGGACGCGCTACGACCTGCCGTCGATCAATTCGGCCATCGGCTTTGGTGCTGACCATGTAGGTGAGCGCGTCAGTCTGGACGGGCAGACGGTCAAGGCTTACACCGTGTTCGACATGAGCTGGAAGACCACATGGAAGCAGTGGCAGTTCCAGGCCAACGTCAAGAACCTGTTCGACAAGGTGTACGCGGCCAGTGGCTTCATCGAACGCAACGGGCATTTCCCGGGCGAGCCACGGCGGGTGTACGTGCAGGCCGCTTACAGCTTCTGACGCAGGGCTGGGGGCGGTGATGATGGGGAGGTGGCAACCCACCTCCCCTGTGGGTGTCAGTGCGAGCAGGCCACCAGCATCGAGCGGGTGGCCATCTGGGCGGAAGTGAAGCCATTCTTGTTGCCCACCGCGATGGCGTTGCCGTCGTCGCCATCCTTGCTGAAGACTACATAGCCGCCTGGGCACATCTGTCCGGCCTTTTCGTAGCAGCCACTCCAGGAACTGGAGCCGCTGCAGTCGATGGAGACGCCGCGCCGGCCATCAGGGGTAACGGTCATCTTCGCGGTGGTACAGCCACTCAACGCGGCCACGAGCAACAACGGAACGAACAACTTCATGGGTACTCCAGGGATTGGGGGGCAGCGAGTGGGCGCCAAGGCTGGAGTGCCTGGATTGCGCGAACCTTGCGCCGACAGCGTGTTTCCTGCGTCACCACAGCCGTGCGGAAGATCGGGAAGGCACGCCATGTTCACGCAATGTTCCTGTAATACGGTGCCGGCGCGTGCCGAACCGCCCTGCCACACCCCTTCCTGCCCAAGCCCTGCCGATGCACATCCTGCTGATCGAAGACGAAGCCGAACTGGCCGCCACCCTGAAATCCGCCCTGCAGCGCGAGCGCTACGTGGTGGACCTGGCCAACACGCTGGCACTGGCCCGCGAAGCGGCCCTGTGCGGATCGCACGATCTGGTGCTGCTGGACCGCACCCTGCCCGACGGTGACGGGCTGGGATTGATTTCCCTGCTGCGTGAGCGCAACCCTGGGGTGCCGATCATCGTGCTGAGCGCGCTGGGGCAGCTGCCGGACCGCATCGCCGGCCTGGATGAGGGCGCGGACGACTATCTGACCAAGCCCTTCGCACTTGAGGAACTGTTCGCCCGCATCCGCGCTGCAGGGCGCCGGCCGAGCGGCATGCAGGTGGAACTGGTCAGCATCGGCCGGTTGGTGTTCGACCCGGCATCGGGTGAAGCCAGTGTGGGCGGGCAACGGCTTGAGCTGCCGCGCCGCGAGATCCGTGTGCTGACCGCGTTGGCCCGGCGGCTGGGGCGCACCGTGCTCCGCGAGTCGATTGAAATGGCGGTGTATGGATTCGATGACGGCATCCATTCCAACACGCTCGACTCGCACGTCTCGCGCCTTCGCCGCAAGCTGGCCGATGCCGATGCAGGAGTAGAGATACACGCCATCCGCGGCGTCGGCTATCTGATGCGGGAAGCCAAGTAATGGCGCGTCGTCCCTCGCTGAAGCGCCCGTTGATCGTCAAAACGCTGATCTATCAGCTGCTGGCGTTGCTGGTGGCGTTCTTCGCGCTGCTGATGGTGCTGATACGTGCCGACAGCGGTGGCTACTACACCATCCAGACCTTCGCGCCGGTGGCGGCCGGCGCGGTGCACCGCGACCGCAATGGCGACCTCTACGTGCAGAACACGCCGGAACTGGCCGAACTGCTGAAGGTCGTTCCCGGTGCATGGTTCATCGCCGAGGATGAGCACGGCCACCACGTTACGTTCGGGCCTGTGCCGCCGGCCTATGCCTCGCTGGTTGGCGCACTGGATGGCATCCCCTTTGGCGACCTGCGCGGGCGCGACCGCAGCGATGGCCTGGCCGTCGTGGTCCGCCAGCACAGCGGGCCGGCCGGCAAGCTGACCATCATGGCCCATGGCGAAACCGATACGCTGACCTGGCAGATGGCGTTGGCGGCACACATCATCACCCTGCCGATCTTCCTGCTGCTGGGCCTGGCCACCATCGTCCTGACACCGATCATCGTGAGACGAGCCTTGGCCGGGGTGGAGCGCATCGCCCAGGAAGCCCGCAACATCTCTGCCAGTCGGCGCGGTGTCCGCCTGACAGAAACCGCGGTGCCGGTGGAGATCGCTCCGTTGGTGACGGCGGTGAATGAAGCACTGGAGCGGCTGGACGAGGGGCACGAGCGGCAACGCCGCTTCATCGCCGCCGCCGCGCATGAGCTGCGCACCCCCATCGCGATTCTGAGGGTAAAGGTCGATGCAGCCGACGACGCCACCTCGCGCAGCCTGGCCGTGGAAGTGGCACGGTTGGCGACGCTGGCAGAGCAGTTGCTGGATCTGCACCGCATGGACGAAGACGGGCCGAAGGAAACCATCAACCTGGCGCGGGTGGCCAAACGGGTGGCCGCCGATCTGGCGCCGCTGTTGATCCAGTCGGACAAGACCGTAGCCGTGGCGGTGGAATCGCACTTCCCGGTGTTCGGCGAGACCGGCGCAGTGGAGCGGGTAATCTCCAACCTGGTGCTGAATGCTGCCGAACATGGCGGACGCCAGATCATCGTGCGCGTTCAGGGCAGCTGCCTGGAGGTCGAGGACGACGGCCCCGGCATACCGGTCGACCAGCGCGAACGGGTTTTCGAACCCTTCCAGCGGCTGCGGCCACGGCAGACAGGCGCAGGCCTGGGGTTGAACCTGGTGCGCCAGGTGATCGACCGCCACGGCGGCCACGTCACGATTCTGGATGCGCCTGGCGGTGGTGCATTGATCCGTGTTGAGTTTCCACTGCACCCGGGCGTGACCAGCGCGCCACCGCTGGAGCACTGAACACACCGCGCGCACCTGTGTAACTGGCACCTGTCCATGCGATGCCGGTAGCGAGGACAGGCAAGGTTGCGGCAATGTTCGCTGCACAGCATCGGGGTGTGGCACCTGCCGTGTCACCGCGTTCCGATCTGACAGGAAGCCTGCATGTGACCCAGGGAGCTCCGCCACCGTCCTCTTCCACGCGCACTGTGCCACCGCGGAATTCGCCGGGCCTTACCGCTGCCGCATGGAATCGCCACCCGCGCACTGGCCGTGCACTCGGCCTGGAACATTGGCCGCATTGGCTGCGGGCGGTTCCCGAAACCGAGCGCGCAGGTGTATTGATGCGGTTGTTCGGCGCCTTGTTCCTGCTGCTGCCCGGCATTGCACTGGTGGCTTCAACGTATAGGCACGCCAGCGCTGCGGCGGCCGCTGCTGTGCTCCTGTTCATTGCCGTGCATGCCGCGCTGCATGGGTTGGCGGCATGGCGCGCGGCAACCTCGCGCCCGATGTCACCACTGCTGCGCGTCCTGGATGGTCATGCCACCGGGATGATGATTGCCAGCGCGCTGCTGATCGCCATTGGTGCAGGGATGACGAAGCTGCCTGTTCCAGCATTCTTCTGGTTGTTGGCCGGCGCGGTGAGTCAACTCTTCGCTGCGCGATTGTCAGGTCACCGGCTGCGCAATGCACTGCTGGTTCTCGGTAGCGCCCTGCAGTTCATCGCCGTAGCATTGCTCGCCCTTCCTGCCGCACGCTGACACAGCGACAGCCCCGCAAGGTTCACGCAATCCAGCGCATCGAGACTCGACGGCCAACCCCGTCTGCCACCCCAGACGTGTGTCTCTTCTGCCGCGAGGACCCGCGATGACCTGTCTCTACTGGATGCTGCGCCGATGAGCGCCGCACCACGCAAGCGCCGCCGGGCGCTCATGATTTCTACCGCCCTGCTGTTCAGCGCACTGATTCTGTTCGCATGGTTGCGGCCCGCACCACCTCCGCAACTGCAGGTTGCGCCGGTCGTTCGCGGCAGCATCGAACAGGTGGTGGAAGCCACTGGCACGCTGAAGCCCTCGCGACTGGTCAGCGTGGGTGCGCAGGTCTCCGGCCGCATCGACACCCTGCATGTGAAACTGGGCGACAAAGTGAAAGCCGGCGATCCCATCGCCGATATCGATTCGCGTACTCAGCGCAATGCATTGCTGAGCGCGCAGGCCGCACAGCGCACCGCGCGCGCCAACCGCGATGCACTGGCCACCGACCTGCGCCAGTTCGAATTGACACTGCATCGGCAGCAGCAACTGGCTGCCGTGCAACTGGTGGCCCGCGCCGACTTCGATGCAGCCAAGGCCAAGGTCGACGCCACCCGTGAACAGATCGCCGCGTTGGACGGTGAAGTTGCGCGCCGACAGACCGACGTCGATGTCGCGCAGACCAATCTCGAGTACACCCGCATCACCGCCCCCACCGACGGCACCGTACTGGCCGTGGTCGCGCGCCAGGGGCAGACCGTGAATGCGGTGCAGAGCGCACCGACCATCGTGATGCTGGGCAATCAGGACGTGATGACGGTATACGCCGAGATCTCCGAGGCTGACGTCGTACACACCGCTGTTGGGCAGGAGGCGTTCTTCACCATTCTTGGTGATGCCGGTCGCCGCTACAGCAGCAGGCTTCGGGATATAGCACCAGCACCAGAATCGATCACCAACGAAGACAGTTCCAGCCTCGCCGCACCGGCGGTGTCGGGTGGCAGCCGCACGGCCATGTACTACAACGGCCAGTTCGACGTGGACAACGCCGATGGCCGCCTGCGCAGCTACATGACCGCGCAGGTTCGCATCGTGCTGGGCCGCGCCAACGACGTACTGACCATTCCCTCGGCCGCATTGGGGGCGCGCGCCGCCGATGGCAGCTACAGCGTGCAGGTCCGTGGTGCCGACGGCCGCGCCAGCACGCGGCGCATCACCACCGGGCTGGATGACCAGATCCAGGTGGAAGTACGCGACGGGCTGAAGGAAGGCGAACAGGTCGTGCTGGCGCAGGCCAACGTCGAAGCCACCAGCGCACCCGCTCAGCCCAAATGAGTACGACCATGACCGAGCCACTGCTGCGCGTTCGCGGCGTGCGCCGTGAATTTGCCGCAGGCGAGCAGACACTGGTGGTACTCGACGGCATCGACCTGGATGTTCACGCAGGTGAACTGGTGGCCATCGTAGGCCAATCCGGTTCTGGCAAGTCCACGCTGATGAACATCCTGGGTTGCCTGGATCGCCCTTCCGCTGGCGTCTATCAGATCGCCGGGCGCGAGACCGCGCAGATGTCGCCTGATGAACTGGCCGAACTACGCCGCGAGCACTTCGGCTTCATCTTCCAGCGCTATCACCTGCTCACCGATCTGACTGCACTGAGCAATGTGGAGGTGCCTGCGATCTACGCCGGCATGCCTGCCGAAGCACGCCATGCACGGGCAGCCACCCTGCTGTCGCGGCTGGGTCTGGGCGAGCGTATGCAGCATCTCCCTGGCGAGCTCTCGGGCGGCCAGCAGCAACGCGTTTCGATTGCGCGTGCGCTGATGAATGGTGGCGCGGTGATCTTCGCCGACGAACCCACAGGTGCGCTGGATACGCATTCCGGCAAAGAGGTGATGAAGATCCTCGGCGAGCTGCACGCCGAGGGCCATACCGTGGTGCTGGTCACGCATGACATGGCCGTGGCCGAGCATGCGCAGCGCATCATCGAAATCCGCGATGGGCGGATCGTGGATGATCGTGCAACCGGTACTGCTCTGGCGGCGGGCGTGGCGACGCCAGCCGCGCCCCAATCCGCGGGTAGCGGCGGCTGGCAGGTCTGGCGGGACCGTTTCGCTGAAGCCTTCCGCATGGCACTACGCGCGATGAACGCCCACCGCATGCGCACCTTCCTGACCATGCTCGGAATCATCATCGGCATTGCTTCGGTCGTGGCGGTGGTAGCACTGGGCACCGGTGCACGGCAGGCCATCCTGTCCAACATCTCCTCGTTGGGTACCAACACGATCGAGATCTATCCCGGTTCCGGTTTTGGCGACCTGCACTCGGCGCGGGTGGAAACACTCACCCCCGGCGACAGCGTGGCCTTGGCCCGGCAGCCATTCGTGGACAGCGCCACCCCGGGTGTTGCCACCAGCGGCACCGCCCTGCGCGGCAACCGCTCTGCCAGTGTGCAGGTGCAGGGCGTCAGCGAGCAGTACTTCCGCGTTCATGGCCTGAAGCTCGGCGAGGGCGCCTTCTTCGGTCCACCCGGCGTGGCCGGCTACCAGCAGGTGGTGGTGATCGACGCCAATACCCGCGCACGCTTCTTCGCCGCGACCGACAACCCGATCGGGCAGACCCTGCTGCTGGGCAATGTTCCGGTGCGCGTGGTGGGTGTGGTGAAGAAGGACGCCGGTGCGGCCGGTGATGCATCGCTGCTTCGGGTATGGCTGCCCTACACCACCGCAATGGCGCGCGTACTGGGGCAGAGCCACGTCTCCAGCATCACCGTGCGCGTCTCGGATGCGATCAGCATGGAAGCGGCTGAGCAGGCCATCGCGCGACTGCTGACTCGCCGCCACGGCAGCACCGATTTCTACATGAGCAACAACGCGCAGATCCGTAGATCCATTGAACAGACCACTGGCATCCTGACCATGATGATCAGCTCCATCGCTGCCATCGCACTGGTGGTGGGCGGAATCGGGGTCATGAACATCATGCTGGTCTCGGTGACCGAACGAACCCGCGAGATCGGCGTGCGCATGGCGGTGGGCGCGCGGCGCAGCGACATCCTGCAGCAGTTCCTGATCGAATCGGTGCTGGTCTGCCTGCTCGGTGGCGTGCTCGGCATCGGCGTGGCGCTGGCGCTGGGCGCGGTGATGGAGCTGGCCGATGCGGGCTTCAGCCTGGTGTTCTCCGTCAATTCGATTCTGGCTGCATTCGTGTGTTCCAGCCTGATCGGCGTTGGTTTCGGCTTCCTGCCGGCACGCCGTGCCGCACAGCTGGATCCTGTGGAGGCGCTGGTTCGATAGCCGCTGCAATTGCTCGCCCTGACGGCAGGTTCGCGCAATGTCTGCAGGGTGTACTACGGCTACCAACGATGTCCGCACAGGAGCTGGACGATGTTTCTGAAGACAGGAAGAACCGCGCTGATTCTGGCGGTCGCTGCGCAGCTGGTGTTGATGCCGTACGCCGGCGACGCCCATGCGCAGCGTGGCGACCGCTACAACCCGCAATGGAACCAGGACTACCGCGATCGGGAGCGCGATGCATGGGAACGGCGCGAACGTGAGCGGAATCATGAGCGCGAACGCGAGCGCCGGCACGATGCCAAGACCGCCGGTGTCGTGGTGGGCGTGGTAGGTGCAGCGGTGGTGGCCGGCGTGATTGCCGCTGCCGCCAAACGTGAGCGTGAGACCCGCGAGCGCGCCGACTACTGCATGAACCGCTACGGCAACTACGACCGCCGCAACGACACCTATCGCGGCGCCGACGGCTACACCTATCCCTGCCGCTGACCTGCAATTTTCAAGGAGAATCACCCATGACCAGGATCACTCTATTGATCGCCCTGTGCACTGCCCCGTTGCTGGCCCAGGCCTCACCGGCCGACCCGAAGCAGGCCTACATCGACGCCACATTCACCGCCATGGATGCCAACAACGACGGACGCGTCGACAAGACCGAGTACGCGACATTTCAGCAGGAACGTTTCAGCAAGCAGGCCGATTCCATCGACGCCGCGTTTTCCGCGATGGACAGGAACAAAGACGGCAGGATCAGCAAGGAGGAAGCCAACGTGGTGCCGGAGATCGCGAAGTACTTCGCGGGCCTGGACACCGATGGTGATGGCTATCTGTCGCTGAAGGAAATGCAACAGGCCATGGTTGCCGCTCAGACTGCAGACGCGCCAACAAAGTAAATGCAGGGCGGGGCGCTGAAGATGGATACCCATCCGGGCGCGGTGCGGGTTGAATACACCCTCTTCCCACGTTAGCCTCCGAGGTGCCCAAGGAGGGCTATCAACGGAGTGAAGCATGAAGATTGGATTCAAGCTGTCTGTTGCTATTGCGGCTGCTGCACTGACCCTGGGAATCGGCAGTGCCTCCGCGCAGTCCCGCTGTACCCCGTGCTACACCGCGTACGAGGCCTGCCTCGCAGCGGGCAATGGCGAGAAGGTGTGCTACCCGGCTTTTGCCCGCTGCCTGCGGAACAGCGGCTGCACCATCCCGTAAGTCACGCACTGCCGTGATGTGTGCCGGCCCCCATTGCGGGGGCTGGCATTGGTGCTTCTCGAAAGGTGCTCCTCGCTCCTCACGGTATCAGTCTGCATTCCAGCTGGCCGGCCGAGCCGAGCATGCACGCAGAATACCCATCCGCCATATCGGTAGCACAATGCGTCCGGCGCATTTGCGCGACGACGCGCGGACCCGGTGCTGAGCCCCTGGCACCCTTTTCCGTCCTTCGCAGCACCAATCCTGCCAGGTGACAGTACCAGGCAGATCGCCCCAATTCAGGTATCCTTGCGCGCAGTCAGCCACGCCTTCATGCGGCCGCTGCGGTGCAGCATCGTCGTTGCCGACGAACACACGATTCGCCATGGATGTTTCAACGTAGTCACAGGGGAAAATGGATGAAGAAGTTTCTGTTCGCAGCGATCATCGCCGTGTCGCTGGTAGGTTGCACCACCAATCCACCGCTCAATTTTTCGGTCCCGAATGTCGGGGTCAGCAGCAAGAAGATTGATGGCGAGTTGAAGTCATTGACGGTCACGCTGGCACGTCCGGATGAAGCCAAGGGCAAGATCCCCGCGCAGGCCCAGCACGAAGTGCCGCAGATGTGGCAGAACGCGTTGACCGAAGCGCTGAACAAGATGGCGGTGTTCCGCGACGACGCGCCGGTGAAGTTGAGCCTGTCGGTGAAGATCCTGGCGATCGACATTCCGAGCTTCGGTGCATCGATGACCACCAAGACGATCGCCCGCTACGAGCTGATCGATCGCGCAACGGGCAGCATCGTCTACACCCAGGATGTCAGCGCGTCCGGCGAAGTTCCGTTCAACTACGCCTTCGCAGGCGTGATCCGTGCCCGTGAGTCGATCAGCCGCTCGGCCCAGAACAACATCGCCCAGTTCCTGCAGGCCCTGGAGACAGTGGATATCTCCAAGCCGATGTTCCCGAACAAGCAGGAAGCGCCGTGAAGCGCCTGCTGCTGGCCGCATCCGCTGCTGTGATGCTGACCGCATGCGCACCAAATGTGCGCACGGACAGCTACTCCATCGGTTCGGTGGGACAGGTCAATCGCACCGTCAGCGGCACGGTCATCAGCGTCCGTGCGGTCAGTATTGACGGCTCACAGGGCGGTGGTGCCGTTGCCGGCGCTGCGGCTGGCGGCGTGGCCGGCTCCACCATCGGTGGCAGCGACCAGGCGGCGGCCATCGGTGCCATTGGCGGCCTGGTGGTAGGCGCGATTGCCGGCGCAGCCTCCGAACGCGCACTTTCGCAGGCCAAGGGCCTGGAATACGTGGTGCAGACGGAGAACGGCAATCTGATGACAGTTGTACAAGGCCCCGATCCGGTATTCAGCACCGGCATGCGGGTGCTGGTGCTGTATGGGTCACCCTCGCGGATCATTGCCGATCCACGCCAGCCGAAGTCGGCCCCGTAAACGCGGCGATGCCCCTTTCATGGGGCATCGCTCTGCAGCGGTGCGATTTCAACCCATCCGCACCGCGTGACTCTCGCGAGCCTGCACTTCGATATCCTGCTGGCGCTGCATGACCGCCTGCTGCCGCTCCAGACTGGCGGCTTCCATCTGCTGCAACGACTGCGCAACCGGCGTATGCACTGCTACATCTGTGGGCATTGAAACGCGCAGGTGGGCGGGATCGTTCATCTCGCCCTGCACCACGAACACGTTCCGCCCTGCGGGAGTGTCGGCCGTCTGGGCGCTCAGCAGCACGTGATCGGCGCGTTCAAGCTGGTTGCGGCGGGCCAAGGCCATCACGCTCGCCACAAGACGCTCGCTGTTCTCATCGTGGGTGCGCCCGGCGCTGGCATCGATCGCGGCAACGCCTTCGCGCACCTGCTGCATCAGTGCGTACTCGCGATGGCCTGGGCCGATGTCCGCCAGGCGGGTCAGCGCCTGTGAGGGATCCGGCACGTCGTCCACCGCTGCGGTCAGCGGGCTGCGGGTAATGGTCCGATACGGGTCGTCCGGGTGGAACTGGGTACGTTTTTCCTGGCGTTCCAGACGAACCTCGCGCGCGTCGTTGAGTTCAGCGATACGGGCGGGATCGGTGATCTCGCGCAGCGACATGTGACCGCCGCCCGCATTGACGCTTGCCCATTTTCTGTCCGCTTCGAAGTACATCGCGTAATAGCTGTTGCCACCGATGATGTTCGGATCGACCGCCGAGCGCCCTTCCAGGGCCTGGGTGGCTTCCAGCACACTCAACCGGGTCAGGTACTGGCCGCCCTTCGTCCATCCCATCTGGCTGATGGCATCGACGCTGGTGTTGCCTACGCGGGGGCCTCCGGCGTAGTCGTTGTTGAGCATGTTGGTCCAGATCTGTTCCAGCTTCTCGGGGCCGCTCTTCTGCTCCGCCGCCTGCAGCAGCACGCGCGGCGTCCAGCAGTTGGGATCAAGCTCATGCCGTTCAAATGCCCGGTCGTGGGCCAGCATCACATCCTTGCCGGGAAGATTCAGTGCCAGGTCTGGGCGGCGTTCGTTCATCCACTGCCGCCGCAGTTCAAGATCTCTTTCGAGCAGGGTCTGCCCGAAGGACTCCCATTGCCGCTCGGTCAACTGTGCATTCGAGAAACGGGATCCCTCTTCCTGCTGGGTCTTCGCGTAGCTCTGTGCATAGCTGTTCGCTACGCGCCCCGGCAGGCTGTCATTGCGTACAACACCCAGCGCCAGTGTCCCGTACCCATCGGCGCCCGGCAGCTGCGACAGGTAGTTCCAGTAAAGCTCGCGGTTGCCATCTCTGGCATAGCTGCCAAGGATTCTGAGATCGTGTTCGGTCAATCCACTCATGCCTTACCCCTTCTCTTCCCTGAACCACCGATCACTTGGACCGGGTGCGCGCGATGACATCCCTGACGGCCTCTTCCATACGCTTCCAGTCCTTCAGAAACGCTCTCTTGTAGTCCAGGCTGATGGACAGCCTGTTGTCGATGTCCACGAAATAGTGAACGCAGCCCGCTGCCACTTCTCCCGGCTCGCTGATCACCTCGCCCCCCTCCAACCGCACGCCATCGCGTCGGAATTCCTCGCCGTCACATTTGATGAACGAGCTGATCCGGCCATCGCCCTGGCGTGCGATGTACCAGTCTCTCTCATAGGCCGGATTGCGGACAGGCGGCTTCCCGTACCGCGCCTCATGCTTCTTCGCGTACAACACCATCTTCGCTTCATCGATTGCATAGGGCGTCAGACCCAAGGTCTCCGGCTGTGCAACGCGTTGATCGAGACGGTCCCTGGGATCCTCCCTTTCCACAGAGCCCTCCTCCGTGATGGCTTCATTTGACGACAGCCTTGAGAGCAGTGTTTCGACGGGAACCCGATCAACGTAGTTGATCCGAATGGGAATCTCCTTCCGGAAATCATTCGTACGTGGGTTCGCCCGGGCGCCCGGCGGCGTCGGCTTCATGTCCGGCCATTCGATGACCAGGGTCACACCTTCTCCGGGCCACGGTGCGATCTGGCTGTCCAGATAATTGGCCGGAATGCGGAAGGTATTCGGCCCGAGCTTCACGTCCACGGGCGCATCGGTATAGGTGTGGCCGTTGATCGTGCGGCCGGTCTGGGTTGCGCCGGACATGGCGGGATTCCTTTCATTCTCGGTGGACGGCGGCCGTGCACACGCGCTGGCACTCACTGCGATGGCAAGTGCCAGCGGCAGACAACGGCGGGGGGACATCACGTGCATGGGCATTCCATTGCAGGGCTCCTGGGCCACTATAGGCAAGCGGGCGTCAACGGAACAGGAACCGCATCGCGGTCTTTCACGGAACCAGGCAGCATTCCAGCTGCAGCGACAGGGCCTGGCAGGCGTTGAACAGCCCGTCGACCAGCGCTGCGGACGGGTAGCACGCGGGATCGTCGCTCTCCCGCGCCACATGCGCGGCATGCAGCAAGGCGGTAAGCGCAGTGATGCCCGACGCGCTGCGGGTGGCCAGGGCCAGATCGAAGGCTCGGCCTGGGCTGAGCCGGGTTTCGGTCCAGGGCTGGCCGTCGGCGCGCAGATTCCCACCATGCGCTTGAAGGTGCGCGAAGAACGCTGAGGGCACGACGGACTCCGCAGATTCACAGAGCGCGCCTTCCAGCTTCTCGGCCAGGGCCGCGGGAAGATCGCGCACTGCGGTGCCGAGCAGCTCGCGCAGGCGGGGAACGTCAGGGGTACGGTCAGGCATGGCGACAACCTCACGGTGTGGCCACCTGCAGATGCAAGGTGGCGGACGGTGCGGGTTGGCGTGCCGGATACGTACCACTAAAGCCGGCGGATCAGGAGATCCCCACGCACCGTCCGCCATGAACTGGCAGGCGGTGCATTGTCGCGGCTGCCGCCGAGGCAGCAAGCACGACCGGTAGTGGTACGTAAGTTCGGGACGCCAATCCCGGCCAGGGCGAGTGCCTTGGCGCGGGCATGATTGCCGCACTGAACCTGCACTGAGAAGTAGGAAAATCCCGCGCTGACGCGGTCTTACGCCGGTAGCGTCACGGCATGGCGGGTTATCCATCGACTGATGCACTTCGCCAGCAAACGTGCCCGGCTGGCGTGCGCTATCTGGACACCCTATCCAGCCATACACGACACGTCCATCGAGACACACGCTGCCCACTGGTGACCGCGGCCGTTGGCGAAACCGAAGTGCGCGCGCAGCGAAAGCACGTACGCGGCCCCTTCATCCTTCAGCTGTTGGCGTCCTCGCTCTTATGGCCGCGATAGGTTTCACCCCACTCGCGCATGGCAAGGAGTACCGGCACCAGCGTGCGCCCGAATTCAGACAGTTCGTATTCCACCTTCGGTGGCACTTCCGGGTACACGTGGCGGATCACCACGCCGTCAGCCTCCAGTTCCCGCAGCTGGCTGGTCAGCATGGACTGGGTGGCGTTGGGCACACGCCGCGTCAGCTCCATGAAGCGTCGCTTGCCTGTCATCAGGTGAAACAGAATGATCGGCTTCCACACGCCGCCCATCACCGACAGCGTGACTTCCACCGCGCAACCGCTCTTGCCGTCCCAACGCCTGCTACGCATGCATACTCCGGAAAACCATAGTACCTACGGAAAATCATCGTTCTTGTTGCGATAACGGTGCGAGCCTAGCATGGGCTCATCCACTGAACGTGAGACCGCACCATGAGTTTCAAGGCACTGCTGACCCGCAAGACCAACGACGGCGTTTCCACGGAGCTGGTCGATTTCGATGAAGCCAACCTGATGGATGGCGACGTGCTGGTGCAGGTCGAGTACTCCACGCTGAACTACAAGGACGCGCTGGCCCTCACCGGCACGCGCCCGGTGATCCGGACGTTCCCGTTAATCCCTGGCATCGATCTGGCTGGCGTTGTACTGGAATCGGGCAATGCCGGTTTCCAACCCGGTGACCGCGTGGTGTTGAACGGCTGGGATCTCAGCATGAGCCACCACGGCGGCCTCGCCCAGCGTGCCCGTGTTCGCGGCGAATGGCTCAACAGGATTCCCGCCAACCTGAGCACCCGCGACGCCATGGCCATCGGCACAGCAGGCTATACCGCCATGCTGTGCGTGCTGGCACTGGAAGATGCAGGCGTGACGCCCGGGAAGGGCGATGTGCTGGTCACCGGCGCCAACGGCGGCGTCGGCTCGATTGCGGTGGCGATCCTGTCCAAGCTTGGCTATCGCGTAGTGGCTGCCACCGGGCGACCTGAACACGCCGAGTATCTGCACAGCCTGGGCGCCGCCGAGATCATCGACCGCGCGCAGCTTTCAGCCCCGCGCGAGCGGCCGGTGAGTGCCGAGCGCTGGGCCGGCGTGGTCGATGTGGCGGGCGGCCCCACCCTCGTCAACGCCATTGCCGAGACGAAATACCGTGGCGCAGTGGCCGCCTGCGGGCTGGCGCAGAGTGATGATCTGCATGGCTCGGTGCTGCCCTTCATTCTCCGCAACGTGACGCTTGCCGGCGTGGATTCGGTGAATGCGCCGCAGGCCGTCCGCCAGCGCGCCTGGGATCGTCTTGCCACCGATCTGGACCCGCAGAAGCTGGAAAGCACCGTGCAGTTGATCGGGCTTGCCGGCGTGCTGGACGTCTACGACCAGATCATTCCGGGCAAGGTGCGTGGGCGGATTGTTGTGGATGTGAATGCGTGACGGCAGGCAGTCCCGCGGTGGCACGCTGCCGCCGCGGGGCCGATGCCGTGCTGTGCGTCAATGCAGCGCTATTCTGAAACTTCAATCGGCAGCTTGCATTCGCTGCGGAACTTCCCCGCTTTCTGGTCCAGTTCAGCACGTAGCTTCGGAATCCTCGCCAGCTTGCTGCGCATCGTCGCGATGGGCAGCACGCCCTTGGCGTAGCTTTCCGTCACACCCAGAGCGTTAGGCGCACCGCGGATGTGCCACACCAGTTTTTCCAGGCCCGTACCGTAAGCCAGCAGCGTATCCAAAGACAGAAAAGCCCTTCCGCCGAGGTTTCCGTTTCGGAGGCGATTCCAGTCCATATTGCCTGTCAGGCTGGTGGAGTAGACCGAAAACTGCTTGTTCGGATCTTCCGACCGATACAGGTGTATCCAGGTGTGTCCGGGATCCTTCGGCTCCTGGCCGATTTCCTTGGCGTCAAAACGGAAACCCATGGCCACTACGACCTCAGCCTCTGGAACAGCCTTCTGGCGCGTCGCGTCTTGTGGCCAGTAGTAATTCAGGGTCCAGCTGCTGGCCATGCCAGTGCCGAATGGCGTGCTGTTTGACGTCCATTCGTAGGTGTCGCGCGATGCCGTGGCACCCGTTGCTGCGTCCACCTCCCGGGACACACTCCATGTTCCGTCCGCTTCCTCAGTCCAGAAGCCACAGAACAGTGATGGGGTGGACGATTGCGCCGCCGCAGGCAGTGCTGCCAAAGACAGTACAACAGCCAGAAGGCAGTTGCGGCCAGATGTAGAGAACATTCCTGCAGGCATTGGATTCCTTCCCGGGGCGCCATCCACGGAGTAGTCGGAGCCATCCGCTACGGCATGGCGACAGCCTAACCCACTCCGACCACACGGCAACAGTCACGCGCCTGATCAAGCCCCCTTATCATGGGGCTGTAAGGGCACTTTACGCCCAGTGACGTACGCAAGGCAGTATCTGGATGTCTATGGAATGGCGCCCCTCGGGCTGGGGCCAGCGTGTGACCCGCTCGCCGGACTGGCGGCTGCGGCTGGATGGCGAGCATGTCGAGCTTCTGATTGAAGGCCGGCAGTACCGCCAACACATCGATGATGACCAGCGTGTGCGGATTCTTCCGGGCCTGTTCTGGGCCAGGGTTGCGCTGCAGAGCGAGGACGGCGAAACGCTGTCCGTGGACGGCCTGCCCAACGGCCAAGCTTCCCGCCTCGCGGCTGCTGTCCACCAGGTGCTCTTCGCGCGCACCACACGCGGGCGCAAGGCGCTTTTCGAGGGCATCCTGGAGCAGATCCAATCGTGGCTGGCCGAGGCCGACGCCCTCACTGACCGGGGCACCGCCGGCCGCCGCTGGATCACCCACGAACAGCAGCACATCCTGCTGGCCGAGCGCCCCACCCTGCCCTTGTCGCCGGCCGAGCTGGAACGGCTGTTCCTTGATGAGGATGTGCACGACGACCTGCACTCCCATAGCCATCGTGCCGCATTGGATGCCCTGCACGACTGGCAGCTGGATTGGCCCGCCGTATGGGGGGACGCCAATGCGACCATGGCGACGCGGGAGCGGGTACTGGCCAAGGATTTCCTGGACCGGGTCGAGAGCAAGCCGCTGACCGACGAACAGGCCCGCGCGGTCATATGCTTCGACAATCGCGTGCAGGTCGTGGCCGCAGCCGGCTCTGGCAAGACCTCCACCATGGTCGCCAAGGCCGCTTATGCCATTGATCGCGGCTTTGTCGAACCCGAACGGATGGTGATGCTCGCCTTCAACAAGGATGCCGCCAGGGAGCTTGAAGAGCGCGCGCAGCGATGCTTCGACCGGCTCGGTATGGGCGACACCGTGGTTGAAGCCCGGACCTTCCACGCCCTCGGCCTGGCCATCGTCGCCAAGGCCACCGGACGCAAGCCCGACATCCCCGAATGGACCACTGACGCCACGCTGGGCTTCAACAAGCTGGCCGAACTGGTGGACGATCTGAAGGATCGCTCGACCCACTTCCGCACCCAGTGGGACATGTTCCGCCTGGTGTTCGGGCGTGACCTGCCGCCATTCGGCGCGGAAATGGAGGCCGATGGCTACGATCGCGATGGCACGCCCTACATCCGTACCCTGCAGGGGGAACGGGTGAAGAGCCTGGAAGAGTGCGTGATCGCCGACTGGCTCTTCTATAACGGCGTGACGTACGACTACGAGCGGCGCTACGAGTTCGACACTGCGACAGACACCCATCGCCAGTATCGTCCGGACTTCTACTATCCGGACGCCCAGCTGTATCACGAGCACTTTGCGCTGGATGCCGATGGCCAGCCGCCGAAGCACTTTGCCAACTACAGCGAAGGGATGCACTGGAAGCGCCAGCAGCATGTGGCGCGCGGCACGGCCCTTGTCGAGACGACATCCTTTGGCCTGCGCAGCGGGCATGCCCTGCTGGATCTCGCAGAGAAGCTTGGCGAGTGCGACATCGAGCTCGACCCGAACCCGGACCGCGAGCTGCCCGATCAGGGCGCCAAGCCGATGCCCGATGCGGACCTGATCGGCTTGATGCGCACCTTCATTGCCCACGCCAAGAGCAACTGCCTGACGCTGGACGATATGGCCGCACGCCTGCGGCAGATGCCCGAAGACCAGTTCAAGGAGCGGCACCGTCGCTTCCTGGAAATCGCCGGGCCGGTTTTCCAGGCCTGGGACAACGCACTGGCTGACGAGCGCGGCATCGACTTCGAAGACATGCTCAATATGGCCGCTGGACTGCTGGAACAGGGCCGCTACGAATCGCCTTACGATCTGGTGATGGCCGATGAATTCCAGGACGCATCGCGCGCCCGCGCACGCCTCTGCCGTGCATTGGTCAGCCGCCCCGGCCGCTATCTGTTTGCGGTGGGCGATGACTGGCAGTCGATCAACCGCTTCGCCGGGGCCGACGTTTCGGTGATGACCGGATTCCGCGAGTGGATGGGCCATGGCCAGGTGCTGAAACTGCAGCAGACGTTCCGCTGCCCACAGGCGCTCTGCGATGTGTCCAGCCGCTTCATCAGCCGCAACCCCGCGCAGATCGCCAAAGCAGTTCGCTCAGCTGCAACGGCCATGGGCCCGGTGCTGCAGGCGTTCCAGATGAATCGGCGTGAGGAGGTGCAGGATGGCGTTCGCCAGTACCTCGCCAAGCTGCATCAGCAGTTGTTGTCCGGGGCGGTGCCGCAAGGGCGCAACGGACGCGTGACGGTCTTCATCCTGGGGCGCTACCGCGCCGATCGCAGCGCGATGCCTTCGGATTGGAAGACAGCCTTCGGCAGCACGATGGAGGTCGAATTCCTGACCGCACATCGATCGAAGGGGCGCGAAGCGGACTACGTGATCCTGCCGGGCATGATCAACCGCAGCTTCCCGAGCCTGCGCTCGGATGACCCGGTGCTTTCGCTGGCTATGCCAGATGGGGATACCTACCCACTGAGCGAAGAACGGCGGTTGTTCTATGTCGCGCTGACGCGGGCGCGACGGTCGGTGGCGATGTTCACCCTGCAGGGGAAGCGTTCGCCGTTCCTGGATGAGCTGGTGAAGGACGGGGCAGTGGAAATAACAAGCCTGTCTGGCGTGGCCATCAATGAAGAACGCTGCCCAGTGTGCAAGGTGGGCGTGTTCGTGGACCGCAGTGGGCCGCATGGGGCGTTCCGGTCGTGCTCCAGTTACCCGTTGTGCCACAACAAGCCGAAGGGTGGGCGTCGCGGGTAAGTGCATTCTTCTGCGCACTCAGCGCGGCGATGTTCGACCTGGCCAAACTTTCATCAAGAACTATGCCCGGAGCCTGGTCCCGCCAGGGGATCAGCCATCCATGCTGCAGCTGGACCTCGTCAACTTTCGATGGATGACCCCATGGAACAGTGGCATCTCGCGACACTGCTGGCGTTATTCCTGCACCGGATCGAGATGACGGGCGCATCATGCCGCCCCTTCTCGGCCAGCCGACTCGGCTAGGGCGTCAACGCCTCAATCCAGTGCTACCTGCTGCCTCGACATGTCCAGTATGTTCACATTCTGGTCGACGAGCTGGGCTTCAAAGACGTCGCTGCCGAATTCCTGGATAAACAAGCGCTCCTCCTCGTAGATCGAGATGCATTGAAGCCAGTTGACCTGCAGCGGCGGAATATCAAGTTGCGGAAAATGATCTTCATTCCAGAAGAAGGGTACAGCCAGATAAACGTGAGGCATCCTTGGATTTGGAGTATAATCACGAAATATGTTATCCACAACGCACCCCGGAAGGACAGATCTCTTAGTCTTTATGATGTGGAGCGCGACTGACGCAACGGCATTCACCCAGTAGCCCTCAGAGGCGAGCGCTGCGGCACATAGCTCAACTCTCGTGAAGAGCTCATCACCAGAACCTGTAATCAACGCAACCTCGGACAAACCGATCGTTCCGATCGATACAATCTCCGGGTCGACGGGGTCCAGGCAGGTCAGCATGTCGATTGACGCAGCCCCCGTCTCATCCAGGTATTCCCGGACCTCTGGCTTGCCACCAAATATCTTCTGCTCGTATTTAGCTACCAATCTGCAGTGAGCACTTGGGGTAGACATTTATCACTCCGGACTTCAGTCAATTGTAGTTTTTACGTCCTTCTAACCTCGCGACACCGCGCTAGTCCCGCAGAAGCTGGAGTTGGGGTCAGACCTTCCATGTAACGCCGCCTCACACTGAGTAGTGCAGAGGCGGGATCAAGACATAGCTCAACGGCATCGCACAACTCTAGGTTGGCGCCCTTATGGACACGCATGAGGTGCGGCAGTCTAGCGAAGGGAGATGGCGAGTCAATGCAACTATGCAGAATTTGATGAAAGGTAGCGACGCAATTGACACCCCGCTTCCATCTTTAACCCGTGAGGCCGTGCCGCTGGACTGCGTTGGCTGTAACCAACTTTTGAACGTAAGAGTGCGCGAGGTACAGGGCTCCAGCGGACGAGGGGGCGATAGCGTCATGCTTGCGCTGTGATAGCTGAGGGGCATCCTTGTGCGGCGCATCGGCCGCTTGCCAACTACAGCGAAGGGTCGCCAAGCAGGATCAGAAGGTTGCAGCTCTTTTAGAACCGTCCGTGATATCGGGGTAGAACCCGAGAGGTCGGCATCAGGCTTGACGTACTCCCCAAGTTCCATCACCTCTAAGCTCAATGCCAAGCTGATACGCAATCATCGGAAACATAGACTCGGGCAGGCTTCCACCATTCATTTCGCGAAGCCATTTGTCCACTAAGTCTGTCAGCATTGCTGCAAGAGCAGCGTGCATGCGCGGCGAACTGTTGCAGGTTGCCAGAGCAATAGCCCAATCCTCAGATGCGTACCTCGCCTCAAACTCCCTCGCAGAATCGTGAAGTATCGAAACATGGAGAACGCCACGGATCGACGTAGCAACCAGCGCATAAGGTCGATGATGGAAGACGGCACCTGCGTCTTGCTTCAGGCCACCGACAACGTGTGCCAGCCACCCATCTGGCAGCGGCGACTTAAGACTGATGGTTGACCCCGTGCGGTGGTAGCTTCCCTGCTTGAACGCCGCATAGTCGCTCTGGAAATCTCTCAGGACGATGGGAAGCGCAGCCTCATCCAGCTCACTTGGAGCGCGAGGATTATTCGTGTTGCGAGCCAGCCGCCAGTGCGCAAGGGTAAGACCCGCAGAGATCTTTTTGTGCCAAAGGTGAATTTCGTCGGTACTCGCGATGCACTGCTTTACCCGATTCTCCACATTTCCAAAGAACTGGTTCTCGACGAAATCCGCCGCAGCCCGAAACTCCTTCATCCTAGCCAATGCGGTGCGCGATCCCATCTCAATGCGCTTGTCATTCAAACAGTTAGCGGAGAGCATCCACTTTGGAATCACGCGCTCTTCCGTGAGCTTGGCAGGAATCGCTCCGGTGAAGAGACAGCACTGGACAAAGTCGGTCCTTTCCAGCTCTTTCCTGTCAAAGCAGACCTCCATCTGCAGCTCCGTAGTGATCTTTTGGGCAGACGAGGTGAACCAACACCCCTGTGATTTGAGCTTACGCAATTAAGGGAAATGCATCGCTCGGGATCGCGAGCGGGAACCTTTGAGTTACCCGGTTAGCGGATGCATATGCGCGAGCCCCCTCGCGATAGATGTCTCCGTCTTCATTGAGCGAACGGAGGGTAACGGTGATCACCGTGCGCATCAGATCCTGCACCAGCGGTTCGTTTGCGCGACCAGTCATGCCTGAGAGGGCCTTCCTATGGGCCTTCACAAGCGACCAAAGGCATTCGCATACGCGGCCCTGGCAGTTCCAACGATCCAACCACGCTAGCCCTTCACAAACTATGGGAGCTGCACAGCAGCGGGCACAGCTGAAGCTGAGCAGGCAAGTCTGGGCAGTCTGCCTCGGCGCTGATCGTTGGCCCTGGCCTCTTTGCTTCCACAGCCGTGGGCAGCAATCGCACGCCCCACTGTTTCAGGAACGGCCCGGCGGAGGAAGATAAGAAGGCGCCAGCGAGTGTGGGCAACACCGCCCTGGGGGCGATACCCCGATCTCCGAACGAGCACCGCCTCTGTCAGGCAAGAGATGGCGTCCAGACTCGTCCATGTACACCCAAGCGGGGATGGCATACCAGCTGGCATACCCGATTTAGAGTCGAATGATTTTATATATCAAAATCAATGACTTGCATAAAAATTTGGCGGAGAGAGTGGGATCGGATCAACTTCGGTCCAACCCCTTCTCACCATTGCAGGAAGCCTGACTGACAGGTTTCCTTTCGATGTTTCCTCGATGATAGCCGGTCTCATGGGCCTGCATCCACCGCCTTTCCAAGCGGCTCCCTCTGCGTCAGAACCCCCAGCCCACCTCATCTGGAGCGCGAACTTTCATTTTTGTGAATAGGGCCTCAGTCTGGGCTCTTGCTATTGGGGTGGCGCGCGCTTTGATGAGTGAACCATCTAAGCTCAAAGGAGCAATCATGTTGTCCAACCCCCAGTTCCTCGTTGCCGGCCAAATCCTCACGGGGTTGATGTGCGGCCGGCAACCACGCGAATCAGGTGAATGTGCCAAGGAAGTCACGTATGCCCTGGAAGCTTCGGCGGAGCTGATTCGGCAGTGGCAAGGCCTCAACCTTCCTACCTATGATTACAAGCCACCCACGCCCGTGGCGGCCGCGCGAACACGGGAGGCGTTGGTGGACCGCGCCTTCGTCGCCACGGAACAGTGGCGGCGGGACCGCATGAACAAAGCGTCGAGCCCCCCTTCTGTTGGAAGCTCAGGGCCCGCCCTCCACTGACGGGTCCAAACACAGCCACACAAAGCCCCGCAAAGCGGGGCTTGTTTCGTTCAATGGAACCGTGGACGAGGGGTGCTGGGGCGGAGAGTCGGTGGGGCTGTATCACGGGCAGGCCCCCGTCGCGGCACGTGGCTGACGGTTGTAGGCTCTACCCGAGGAGGTTCTCTCAGGAGAAATGCCTGACTGAGCCCTTCTAGATGTTCGGCCCGAGCGGCGAGCTCTTGGGCGCATGCCATTTCTTGTTCTGGTGTCGCAGCTGCTTGGGCCTTGGCCAGCTCCGCAGTGCGTTGTTCGAGCGCAGCCAGGCGACGCCCTCGCCTCTTCTCCCATTCCCCTTTCGACCAGGACGGACCGGGCTCAGCGTGGTTCGCCACGAAATCTTCCCAGGACTGCTCAGCCATGTGTTTGAGTTGAATGGCACGTCGCACCGCCTCAATACGGCGAGGGAAGCGCGCCAAGGCCGCAGCAAAGCGTCGTAGCCCCACGAGGAGCCGGCTGAGAAGCGAGCGGTATTCCTTGCCTTCATCGGAAGCAACGGGGTTCGCGGCCACCATATGCACAGCCTTCAACGTGTTGTGGAGCCCCTGGGCAGCGAGGTCACCCTTCAGTTGCGTGCCCTGATGAATCACCTCTGCCCGGATCGACTCAAGCGTTGCGGTTGCTGGCCCTGACTCAACCTCCGATCCTTGGCGCCCTGCGCTGGCAACCCGAGCCATACCCGGCGACATCTCGATGTGGCCATCTTGAAACGCCAGCGTCGCCGTCGAGCACCTGCGCGATTCCCGACGCGCCTTTTGCCTGGTATGGCCGGTCGGCGTTTCCATTGCCCTGCCCTCTTGCTCAAACTGCCTGAGCATTTCATTGAAGGTCTCTTCGTTGTCCTCCTCAATGAATCGGTTTTCCTCGCCTCGTCGTGACCTGCCCCCACGTCTCTCGATGGCAGAGGCGTCTTTCCCTACATGCTGCGTCGGCTCCCGCGACAGCACGGCGGCCGCGACCAAGTCTCCGCGCGCAAAGGCGTCGTCGGCCTGAGCCTTCAGGCTGCGGTGGTCGATACGAACGTCCAGGCTGGCTGCTTCTAGATGGGCGTTGGTGATTCGGGCGACCAGTTCCCTGACCCACTCCACTTCCGCCCTGCCCGATGGCCCACCGTCCAACTCTTTGGTCTTGTCGGTAAAGCCATCGGGCCCCAAGCGCCGGGTGGTGGCCAACACATGCACATGCCAGTTCAACCCGTCCTTGCTTCCTGGGCTATGGATGCTCGCCTGCGCAGCGAAGCCGTAACGGTCGACCAAGGCACGCGTGACCTCGGCAGCCAGGGCCGAGCGCTGCTCATCACTGAGCTCGTGGGGGAGCGCAAACTCGAACTCTCTGGCAATCGTCGAGTCCTTGCGCCGCTCTGCGGCCTCGGCCTGAGTCCAAAGCGCGGCCGGAATCAAGGCCCAATCGGGAGCACCGTCCGGAATGACGCACCGCGTCTCGACCACGCCGTCGCGTCGGCGATAGTCGTGGCGCTGCCCGGTGCGTTCGTCCTCGAGCAGGAGGCCGGCACGGTAGGCCGCTGCTGCGATGGATGAGTGGCCCTTGGCCCGACTGAAGGTTTTGACGTTGGCGTGGTAGATGGCCATGAGGCTCCGAAGCGGTGGAAGTTGCTTCGTTTATGCCGTGGCTTTCGATTTTCGCAAGCGCTGAAAGCGATTGGGGTTCAAGGGGCGAAGCCCTTTGCGCACGTGTTCCCCCGGGAACACCTAGGTGCGCTCTTGCATTTTGCTTTGAGTCGCCAAGCTCAGGCCCCAGGGGGTCAACAGAAACGTCGTAGAACGATTACGAAAGCTACCTTGACGACGCTAGTTTCTCTGCTTGACTGATGACGTATCCGCAGGAGAGCCCTATGAGCGCCATTGACCACTACCAAGACCGCATTGCCCGCGCGACCGAGCGACTCGCCCAACTACAAGCGAGAGACTTGCTGGCGCGGCAAAGGCGAGAAAGCAAAGCAAAGGAGCTTGAAAAGCGCGACCAAGCCAAGCGCTGCCTACGCATAGCACAACTTGTCGTTCTAGCTGGTGCGGACAAGATCCAGGATGAAGAGCTGGTAGGCGTTCTCTCGATTCACATGGCCTCCCGAACCGAAGCTTCCGTGCGCCAGTCCGCCGTCGAGCGGGGAAATCTGCTCATCGAAGATGTGGCCAGAGGTTCACGAGGACTGCACTGAGGCGACAGAGCCACCGACGGGGCTCACAGACGCGCTGTGTGCCCAGTCTATTTAGCCGGGCGAGCGTCACGTGATCCAACGCCCTCGTTCACTTCAATACCGATTCCTCCGTGGCAAGGTGGGAGCCACTGTCGGACACAATCAACGGAGCACCATGCATCCCGATGTCCTCGGCTGGGCCGCGACCGCCGTCCTGATTGCCACACTGGTCCGGCAGATGATCAAACAGTGGCAGTCGCCGCACCCCGAGACCGTCTCCAAGTGGCTGTTCGTCGGTCAGATGACCGCGTCCACCTTGTTCACCATCTACAGTGCGCTCTTGGGTTCAACGGTGTTTGTCGTGACCAATGCCCTCCTGTTGCTCACGGCAGTGATCGGGCAAGTCCTGGCTTGGCGTCGGCGCAAACGAGTCGGGACGCCGCCCCCCTGCTGACACCGAAGGTGGCGAAAAGCGGCGGTAGTGGATGTGCGGCAGCCGCGTTCCGGTTCAGTTCCGAAACGGGCGTCGCCGAATGTGCTCCACGCGCCCTCCCGCAGTGACCAGGGTAGAGATTGCCCATTCGCTTGAAGCGTCCACTGGGGCGAGCAACAAGATCTCAATGCCAGCCCCCAACGCCTTGCCTTTCCACACCTCCACCGAGCCTTCACCGGGCACGTTATACAGGCCCAACTCCAGCGTCAGTTCGATCAGCTCCGGCCTTGCCTGAATCCCGTCGAGGACACTGCACAACGCATCAAAGCGGACATCCCTCACTCCCCCTTCCATCGGCCCCTGCCTGCGTTCCACCATCGTTTCCAGATTACTTCATGGTCGATCGAGCGCGACGGGGTCGATCTGAATCAGTCAGGGGAACGCCGGTTTTCTGACACCCGATTTGCCTACGCTATCCCGCCGCGTCACCGGAAACCGGTCCAGCAACCATCGATTGGTGATCTACAGCCATCCGCGTCGACGCCCGACGACTATGGAAGCCGCGCCCAACCCAGCCATGATGCCCACTGCGATCCAGAACCCTTCGGTCTTCATGCCGAAGAAGTTTGCATCGAAGTTCATGCCCAAGGCACCCGCAATGACGGCCAGCAAGCCCGTCACCACCGTTACGAAGGTCAGCAGCTTCATGCGCTCGTTGGTCTGGAGCTCGGTCTGGGTGCTGAACAGCTGGAAGCTCCCCACAACCAGCTCTCGGGCGTTCTCAACAACGTCCAACGCACGCTCGAACCGGTCGTCCAGATCGCGCAGGTGCCGCGCCACGTCTTCGGCGCCGTCTGGCACGAAGTCTGGTCGGGACAGGCCGTCGAAGACCGCGCGGTGCGGTGCCAACATCCGTCGCAGTCGAGATGCCGCGGCTCGAAGCGTGGCGAGCTCGGGCAAGGCCGAACGGCCCGGGGGCTGGTCGGACAGGATCCGGCTTTCCAAGCGTTCGATCTCCACCTCAAACAGCGCAACGGCGGAGAAATACGTGGAGAGATGCCAGTCCAACAATGCAGCGACGAAGCTCGCCTCGCCCAAGCAGCCGATGTCGCGGGCGCTCTCAGGCTCGCGCTCCCGCAGGTCGGCCAAGAAAGCAATGTCATCGTCGTGGTGGGTCACGACAAAGTTGGGCCCGGCGAGCACGGTCAGCACCGCGCCCTGGAACTTCAGCCCTTTACCGCGTAACACCGCCACCACGCGCGCCATGAAATGGTCGGCGAACTTTTCCAGGCGGGGATTGGTGGAGATGGGGGCGTTGGGGAGGGATGCTGGGTTCAACTTCAAGACGCGCCACACCTGCTCGACTTGATGAGTCGGCGTTCCACAAAGATCCACCCAAAGCAGCTCGTCGTCGCTGGGAGTAATGCTGGGAAGATCGTCCAGGCTGAGCGTGCAACTGCCTTTCTCTCGGTAAACCTTGATGGTCAAGCCACTTTCAGCAACATCGGAGGTGTTCATGCGAAGATCTTGCCGAGGGCGGGTTGTGGCAGGCGTGAAGACCAAACGCGTTCGCAGGCCATGCAGCGCTGAGTGCATAACCCCGGCTCAGCCCCCGGCTCAGTGCCTCGCCCGTTGGCGGAGCCAAGAAACCCACCCTTGCCCCGCGCCGCAACGACGGATGCCCCCACCGCGATCAAAGGCTGTTCAGCACTCGGCGTCCGCGATTCGCACGTAAGCTTCCGTCATGGCCGCAGAAAAATCGGTCCCGCATCGAAACGCATTCAGCAACGCGCCCAAGAGATAGCGGTGCTCGTCCACGGGGAACAAGTCCACGTGGTTTTCTCCCTCGCGGTTAGCGTGCTTTACTGCATTCCGAAGGCCCACCATGTCCTCTTTAATGTCACGGTAGGCCAGATCCTGGCGGGCGCTCATCTGCTTGGCCACGTTGAGCATGTGCTCACCAATGGTGGGGGTGTCGTTGGCTGGGGGAAGTGCCCGAAGCATGTCCTCCGCCGTGCCGGCCAGAAGCACCACGGTGGCCGGGTGCCGCCCTGCCAGATACAGCATGCACGCCGCTTCCAAATGGCCGATGGCGATGTCCAGCTTGCTCAAACGCATGGGACCACGCCTTTAGTGGGATTGGCCATCATACCTTTTGCAGACCATGCCCTGGGCCGCGTGCCGTCCTGACACAGCAAAGGAACGCGAAGCACAGTTTGGGCGCTTACGGTGGTGTCGTGTTTGTCCGCCTCCCCTCATCCAAGCGGGCGTGAGAACCTTGCGTGCAGGCCCCTTCACACCCCTTCGCCGGCGGGCGGCGCATGGTGATCCCTCTTCCTCACTGGGATGCATCCATGGCTATCAAAACGGCTGAAGAACTGTTCGTGCACGAGCTTTCCGACATTTACAGCGCCGAAAAACAGCTGACCAAAGCCCTGCCTCGCCTAGCCCGCGCGGCCGAAAATCCCGACTTGGCAGCGGCTTTCGAGACCCACCTGGAAGAGACGCAAGGGCAGATCGAACGCATCGACCAGGTCGTCGAGGTGCTGGGCATCCGCCTCAAGCGCATCAAGTGCGCAGCAATGGAAGGCCTGGTGGAGGAAGGGAAGGAAGTGATTGACTCGATTGAGAAGGGCCCCGTCCGGGATGCGGCCCTGATCGGCGGTGCGCAGAAGGTCGAGCACTACGAAATCGCTTCCTACGGCACCATCGCAGCCCTCGCCAAACAGCTGGGCTACAAAGACGCCTTGCCCTACCTCTTGGAAACCCTCGAAGAGGAAAAGGCGACGGATGAAAAGCTCACGTTGCTGGCCGAGCAAGGCGGCAACCAGAGCGCTGCCAGCAAGAAGTAACCCCGGAACGGGCCTTCGAGCCCGCTCTCCCTCAGGAGCACAACATGTGGCGTCGCAATGGGCTGTCGATCGTGCTTTTTGCGTTGATGGCCGTGTTCTTGGTGGCACAAGCATTGACCGGCTGGCAGGTCCACAACGAGGAACTGGCCCAGCACGGCCTGCCCTCCCTGACGTTTCTGAGCTACCTCACCACGGGCCACTTCAGCAGCGCCACGTTCGAGAACTGGGAAAGCGAGTTCCTCCAGATGGGCATGTATGTGCTCCTGACCGTGCGGCTGCGACAAGCGGGATCCGCTGAATCCCGGCCCTTGGATCCGGCGGAAGAGGACTCCCGCGTTGAGCCGGGTGCAACCCCTTGGCCCGTCCGCAAGGGCGGACTGTGGAAGGGCCTTTACGGTCACTCATTGGCCATTGCCTTTTTCTTCCTCTTCTTGATGTCATTTGCCCTACACGCCTTGGGAAGCTGGAGGGCAAAAGCCGCCGAGAATCAGCTAGATGGCTTGGCTGCACCCTCCTTTCTCGATCACCTCTTCAGCAGCGACTTCTGGTTCGAGTCCATGCAGAACTGGCAAAGCGAGTTCTTGGCCGTGCTAGCCCTAGTGGTGCTGACCATCTTCCTCCGGCAAAAGGATTCGCCGCAGTCGAAAGCGGTAGAAGCGCCTCACTCGCAGACGGGGGACTGACGTGCCCAAGCCCGCGCTCCTGATCATCGACCTGTTCAGTCGGTTTGACTTCCCGGACGGTGAGCGCTTGGCCCCTTTGGCCGTGGAGGCCGCGGCATCCGTCGCGACGCTGCGCCGGCTGTTTGATGAACAGCGCTGGCCTGTCATCTACGCCAATGACAACTTCGGCAACTGGAAATGTGGCTTTCGCGAGCTGGTCGACGAATGCACGAACACGCCTGGCGCGCCACAGCGCATTGCCCAGCTGCTGCGCCCCGGCCCGGACCACTACACCATTCTCAAGCCCAAGCACTCCGCATTTCTGTCCACCCCGCTGCAGATCCTCTTGGAGAAGGTCGAAGTCGGCCCTCTGGTTTTGACCGGCATGGCGATGGACTCCTGCGTTCTTGCGACGGCTATCGATGCCAACTCCCGAGAACATGAGTGCCTCGTGGTGTCGGACGCGGCAGCCGTTCTTCCTGAGCGCCGGCAAGCGACGTTGGACGTGCTGGACCAGTCCGGGGTGGCCAAGACCCTTTCATCGCAGGAAGTGCCCGCCGAGCTGCTCTCCTGACAAGTCGGACTACTGGCTTTCAGGCCCGGCTTGGCGGGGACAGGAACGGCCTCAAATACGCCTGCAGCAGGCCTATGGCGGCATCGGCACTTGGTCTTTCGCCGTCGGCCGTCCCGTCGTCTGACCAGTCCGCATTCACCACGCGGCGCAGCTGGGTAGGATCGGCCAGAAGCCACCGCATCGGCCAATCGGGCACCAAGCGATTTCCCGGCCGCCCGCGTCCCAACTCTTGTGGCCCCATGTGGTGTGGGGAGCGCTGAACGCGCGCGAACGCCACGTCGAGGCCTGCGGCAGGCCCCTCCAGGTATTGAAGGAAATGGATGCCGTCGAACAGCAGGACTCCGGTGACTCCTACTTCGCGGTTGAAGGCCGCCGCGTCGTCCACCAGGGCATCCAAGTGCGAGGGGTTCCAGGGCTGGACCGCTGTGCTGAGGAAGGCCATTGCAAGGACGGGCATCGGGAAGCTCTTTCAACCACTGACGCTTCCACACTAGCCGGTGGGCCAGAAACATCCGGTGACGGACGATCGGGCCCATTCAGCCTAATGGCCTCACTCCTTTTGCGCCCATCTCGCCAGGTTCTGACGGAGAGCATCGATGCCCTCCCAGGGATCCTTTCGGCGGCGCTTGAGCTTTGCCGGCACGTCCTTGATCGTGAACGCATCGGCACGCTTCAGCTTGGCCAACTCATTCCATGCCAAGGGCATTGCTACCGGAGCGCCTGGCCGGCCCCGCAGCGAATAGGAGGCCACGGCGGTGGCACCCCGGCCATTGCGCAAGTAGTCCACGAAGATTCGCTTGTTTCGCAGGCTTTTGGTGGCGGTCGCCAGGAAGCGCTGGGGTTCGGACTGCGCCAACGCGTCGGCGAACCCCTTGGCGAACCGCTTGGTCAAATCCCAGTCGCACCCGGGGTCGAGGGGCACCACGACATGGAGTCCCTTGCCTCCTGACACCCGCAGGAACGACTCGAGCTCCAGCTGGGCCAAGAGCTTTCGAATGTCGGTGGCGGCCTTTTTGACCTCTGCGAAGGGCACGTCCGGGCCCGGATCCAAGTCGAACACGACCCGATCAGCTCGGTCCGGCTCCTCCGCGTGGCTGCCCCATGGGTGGAACTCCAAGGCATTGAACTGGACCAGCTCCAAAAGGCTGGCTGCATCACGCACCACGAGGTAGTGGGCGTTGATGCCGCTCTCCTCCTTCAGCTTGACCGAGTCGACCAACTCCAGCCCGGCGGTGTGGTGTTTTTGGAAGAAGCAGGGCTTGCCGGTGCCGGCGGGACAGCGAATGATTGACAGGGGCCGGTTGATGACCTCGGGCAACAGGTGGTCCATCACCGCCGAGTAGTAGTCCCAGACGTCTTGTTTGGTATAGCCATCGCCAGGGAAGAGGACCTTGGTCGGGGAGGACAGCTTGGGGGGCGTTCGGTCGGCTAGAGGCTTTGCGGCGGTCTTGCTGGCAGAAGACGCCGCCGATGCCCGCTTCCCACGGGCGGGTTTTGCCGGAGCGGCGCGGTCCGAGTCCGTTAGATCGGCCACGTCCTTGTCAGCCCTTATTGCCTTCAGGGAAGCCTGACGCAACAGTTGCTGCCCGCCGATGCCACGATAGAACACCTCCACCACAAACCGTGGTTCAAACCACGTGGCAGAGCGAAGATCAGTGTCTTCCGTGGGCACGTAGGCCGTCGGCTTCTTGCCTCCGCCTTGGATCCTCTTGCTCACGTCCTTGATCAACGGGTCAGAGAACCCGGTGCCCACCCGGCCTACGTAAAGCCAACCGTGCTTGGCGTCAGGCTTGGCCAGCAAGAGCGACCCAAATCCGCTGCGGCTGCCTTTGGGGTCTGTGTAACCGACCACCGCGAACTCATCGCTGGCCAGCTGCTTGGTCTTGCGCCAATCGTCGCTGCGACCGGTGTGATAGCCACGATCGGCACGCTTGGAAATGATGCCTTCAAAGTGCTGTTCGCCAGCCAGGCGGTAGGCTTCGGAGCCGTCGCCTTGGACGTGAGAGCTGAAGGCCAAGTGGCCGGTTTGGCCCTTCAGCAGCTCCTGCAGGAGCGCCTTGCGCTCCAACAGAGGCGCGGCGGCCACGTCCACGCCATCGATGTGCAGCAGGTCAAAGAGCGCGTAGGCCAGCGCCCCTTGCCGCTCTCCGGACAACGTTGCTTGAAGCAGGTTGAAGTCTTCTTTGGTGCCCGATCCTGCAATGAGTTCGCCGTCTAGGGCGGCAGAGGTGAGCCCCAGCGCCGCCACGGCATCACGTATCTCGGGAATCTTGTCGGTCCACTCCAATGCATTGCGTGACCAAAGCCGGACGGCTCCTTCGGCGACTGTTGCCAAGATTCGGTAGCCGTCCCATTTGATTTCGTGAACCCACTGGTCGCCTTGTGGCGGGGCCTCCCCCAGCTTGGCCAACTGGGGCTCAAAGGGGCCGGATGGAGCGGCGGCCTCCTTAGCCTTGGACAGCGCCAACGCCTTCTTAGCCCAGTTCTTCCGTCGCGCGCGCTTGGCGGGAAGCGCGCTGAGCTTCTTCTTGTCGGCCTTTCCGCCGCCGGCCCTCTTGATGTCTGCCGCTGGGGCCGCCGACACGTCGGCGAGCAGATCATCCGCCTCCAGATCGCCGGCAAACGCGTCGTCGTCTTTGAACAGCAGCCACTGGGGTTGACGGGCGGGCTTTCCGGACCGAACGAGGTGCCACCCGCCTTTGAGCTTGGTTCCAAACAGCTCAAAGGGCAGGTGGCCCTTGGCGAGTTGGGCCTCCGGGTCGCCCTGGGTGGCCCAAACGCCGTGGTCAAACTGGGCCACGTGCCCGCCGCCGTATTGTCCCTTGGGGATTTCGCCTTCAAAGGTCGCGTAATCCACGGGATGGTCTTCTACTTCCACCGCCATGCGCTTGACCTTGGGGTCGTAACTGGGGCCCTTCGGCACGGCCCAGCTTTTCAGGGCATCGCCGACCTGCAGGCGGAAATCGTAGTGCCGGCGGCTGGCGTGGTGGAGTTGGACCACGAAAATGGCGCGCTGCCCTTGGGGCAGCGCTTTGCCAGGCTCCGGCTCCTTGGTCTGGTCAAAGCGGCGTTTACGGCGGTATTCGACCAAGGACACGACGGCTCCTCGTTACTTGCCCAGGTGCTTGCGAACCGCCGCAGCGGTGGGGCCCACGGCTTTGACGGCGGCCCGGAGCTCGTCGGCGGACACGCCCAGCGCCTTGGTCCAATACTGCAGCTCGTAATCTTCGTTGACATTGATGCGGTCGCGGTCCGGGCTGCCGGTGTTCTTCTTGTCGTCGCTCATGGCACTCTCCTTGGTGATATCAGGCGCTCTTTCGAGCCTTCTTGGTGGGGGCCTGCTTTGCGGCTTTTTTTGCTGGGGCCTTCTTTACGGCGGCCTTCTTGGCAGGCTTGCTGTCTTTAGCGGCGGGCTTAGAAGCGGTCTTCACTGGGGTTGCCTTCGCCGGGGTGCGCTTATTGGTTTCCAAGCTCTTTTGGAGCAAGGCCATGAAGTCCACCACGTTGGTCGCAGAGTCTTCGCGGTGCTCTGGCTCTTCAAAGGTCGTCGTGGCCCCGGCCTGCTTCACCCGCTTTTTGATGATGTCGGACAGACGCTCGCGGAACTCATCTTGGTAGCTATCCGGTTCCCACTCAGAGGTCATGCTCTCAATGAGCTGCTTCGCCATCTCGAGCTCTTTGGGGGCCACGCGGTAGTCGGATGCCCCGCCCTGCGGCAGTTTGTATTCGTCGGGTGCAACCAGCTCCTGCGGGTAGCGGAGCAGCATCATGACCAAGGCATCGTCTTCCGGCATCACGGCACAAATGTATTCGCGCGTGCGGATGACCACGCGAGCGATGCCCACCTTTCCGGTCTCCTTGAGCGTCTCCCGCAGCAGCACATACCCCTTCTCGGCCTTCTTACCGGGCACCAGAATGTAGGGCTTCTCGAAGAACCGCAGCCCAATGCTCTTGGCGTCTACGAACGCTTCTACGTCGATGGACTCGTGCGTCTCAGGCGCGGCCGCAGCGATGTCTTCCTTCTCAATGACGACGTAGCTGCCTTTGTCGTATTCAAAGGCTTTGACGATGTCCTTCCAGGGCACTTCTTCGCCGGTTTCGGCGTTGACCCGCTCGTAACGGATAGGCTTTTTGTTCCGCGCATCCAGCATGCGAAAGCTCAAGTCCATGCGTCGCTCGCCAGACATCAGTGACACAGGGACGTTGAGCAGGCCGAAGGACAACGAACCACTCCAGATGGGCCTGGGCATGCCAGTTGCCTCCAATCCTAGGGCCTTTCGTTGTAGGCCCCGCACCGTCGGCCGGGCGTGAACCCGGCCGGTCAGGCTTACTCATTCACTTCTTCGCTTCAACGCCCGGCGTGGCATCGCGGACCATGAACTCCTCTGTGATTTCGGGCAGGTGGGCCGCCAGCCAGTCCGCCATGGCCTCTTCCTGGACCAAAATTTCTTCACAGACCCGGGCAGTCTCAGCATCGCCGGCGGTCTTCGCTGCGGCGATCAGCGCGGTGTAGGACGCGATTTCGAAATGCTCGAAGACGTAGCCGGCCATCGCGCCTTTGACGATCTCATCGGATGCCGTCATGCCTCCGACGGCCTGACCGAAGGCTGCCATCTTGCCCATCACGTCCTTGAGGGTGGACGGCGAGCCGCCCAGGCGCTTGATGCACCCTTCCAGGAGCTCCCGCTGACCAATGGTTTCTTGGATGTGTTCTTCGATGCGAGCCTTCAGCACCGGGTAGTGCTCGATACGGGACGCCTGCCCCTTGAGCATGGTCTCCGCCTGCTGCTCCATCGCGTGTGCGTCGCGCAGCCAGTCCAACAGGTTTTCTTTAAACTCTGCCATGAATGTCCTCATCTCGTTTCGGGCGAGGCCTCACTGTATCGATGTGGCGATGCGGACCAAGCGAGGCCCAAGTGAAGGATCAGCGAACAGCCTAGGCAGTTGTCATACCGAGCTGTCGCAATGCGGAGACCCATTGTCAGGTGAACGTCTTGCATGCATTGCATTCGCGGGGCATTGACCTGGCTGGCCGCATCCTGAACGCTCCTTTGCGCAAGGCCGTTCCCATGTCCCGAACAGCGCTCCTTCTTTGTTTGTTGGCACCCACCCTTTCCTTCGCCCAGCAGGGGGATGGAACCGACGTCCAAGCCAACGTTCACACGTTCAAACCGGACAAAGTAGACGCCACCGCCGAGCGCATCCAGGCCTTGAAGGTGCCCAGTGGCTTCCAAGTGCGTCCATTGGCCCAAGGCCTTCAAAATCCCCGGATCATCGCCGTCGCACCGGATGGGCGGATTTACGTCTCTCGTCGGGACCAAGGCGACGTGCTGTTGCTGGAAGATGCAAACGAAGACGGGGCGCTCGATGCCGAGCCCAAGGTGGTTTTCTCTCGCCCAGGCGCACACGGCTTGGCCATCGGCAACGGGCAGCTCTATGTCGCCACCGCCAACGACGTGTATCGCGCCCCCTTGCGTCCGGACGGCACCCTCGGTCCAGAGGAGCGGATCATCAACGATCTTCCCGACGGCGGCCAGCATCCGAACCGCACGTTGGCCTTTGGCCCTGATGGAATGCTCTACATCAGCGTGGGCTCTTCCTGTAACGCATGCAACGAGACCAACCCAGAGCACGCAGCGCTGCTGAGATCTTCGCCGGACGGCAAGAGTCGGTCTATCTTCGCCAGCGGGCTTCGCAACACCATCGGGTTTGCGTGGGATCCCAAAACCGGTGAGCTGTGGGGCATGGACCACGGCATCGACTACCTTGGCAACGACGAACAGCCTGAAGAGCTCAACCGCATTCAGAAGGGCAAGAAGTATGGTTGGCCCCACGTCTGGGGCAAAGACGGGGTAAACCCCCAAAGCACCCCGCCCGGCCAGATCAGCAAGCAGCAATGGGCGGCTACGAGCGAACCCATGGTGCTCGGCTACACCGCCCACGCCGCGCCCATGCAGATGCTGTTTTACACCGGCCAGCAGTTCCCGGCCACCTACCGTGGGGATGCCTTCGTCACGATGCGCGGATCATGGAACCGCAAACCTGCGTCGGGCTACGAGGTCGTGCGCGTCCGGTTCAACGCCGGCAAGCCGGTCGGATTCGAGCCCTTCCTGACCGGCTTCTTGGTCGACAACGGTCAAGCCCACATCGCACGGCCGGTGGGCCTGGCCATGACCAAGGGCGGCGCATTGTTGGTGGGCGACGACGCCAACGGCGTCATCTATCGGGTGACGTATGGCCAGGGCCAAGGCTCCGCTTCCGCCTCTATCACGGTGCCCAGCGGCCCCTTGATGGCCCAGGTCAACCAGGGGTCTGGAGTGCCGTTGGCCAAGGATCGGATTGGCAAGGCGGATGGCTTGGAGGTCCGCTCGCCGTCGTTCTCCTCGGGCCAGCCCCTGCCTCCTCGCTTCAGCGCCTATCACGACGATGCATCGCCCGCCCTTTCTTGGAGCCCGGTGCCTGGCGCGAAGTCTTATGCGCTGATCATGGAGGATCCCGACGCGGCCAACGTCAAGCCCTTTGTTCACTGGGTCGCCTACAACATCCCCGCCAGCACCCTTTCCTTACCAGAAGGGCTCCCGGTGGATCCGCGACTTCTGAAGCCGGAGGGGATGTTGCAGGGGTCGAACAGCCGAGGGTCCGTGGGTTACTTTGGGCCGAAACCGCCCGTTGGCGATCCCCCGCACCATTACCACTTCCAGGTGCTGGCGCTGGACACCATGTTGGACCTGAAACCGGGGGCGACGCGGGACGAGGTGCTCAAGGCCGCAAAGGGACGGATTCTGGGCGTCGGCGAGACCGTAGGCACCTACCAGCAGACTGTGCCCCCGTTGAAATAAAAAAGGGACCCGAAGGTCCCGACCGGTGTCCGAGGTCAGGAAACTCAGTGAACCTCCAGTTCCTGGCACAGGGACTGGAGGGAGGCGGCGATCTCTTTCAGGCGAAACGGCTTTTCAAGAAACGGCGTTTCTTTGAAGCGCTCGGGCAACCGATTCGCACCAAGTCCGGTGGTGAACAAGAACGGCACGCCCAACTCAACCAGGCGATCGGCCATCGGGTAGGACTCCACGCCGTTTAAGTTGACGTCCAGCACTGCGACATCGAAGTTTGCTTCCTCGGCGCAGGCTAGGGCTGTTGGCAGATCTTCGGCCGTCACGGAGACCTCGTAACCGACCTGGCCAATGGCTTGTTCCAAGACCATCATGAGCGTGGGCTCGTCCTCCACAAGGAAGACCCGCACTGCCTTTCCATCCGATCCCATGACTTCCTCCCTACTTTCGCTCTGCGTGGTTGTGCCACGATCAATCAGTGTGGGCCCCCACCAGGTTCAGTTTGTGAAGAAAGCGTAAAAGGGCAACAGCCATCACTCTTCTACACTACGATCCCTGTCGCCCTTCGGTGGCTTTGCCGAGAGGATGACCATGGCCCAAACCACGAAACCGAAAACCGATTTGAGGGACGAGTCCAGGCAGTTCGCCCTTCTGGTGAACTCGGTCACCGATTACGCGCTTTACATGCTGGATCCCACGGGGTTGATCCAGACGTGGAATCCTGGCGGGCAACGCATCAAGGGCTACGTGGCTGCGGACGTGGTCGGCACAAGTTTTTCCCGGTTCTATTTGCCTGAAGAAGCCGAAGCTGGCATGCCGGAGCGGAACTTGCGAACCGCGGCGACTGAGGGTCGTTACGTCGCCGAAGGCTGGCGTCTGCGGCAGGACGGAACACGGTTTCGCGCCAGCGTTGTGATCGATCCCATCTGGGAAGACGGCGAGTTGGTGGGGTTTGCCAAGATCACACGCGACATCACCGAGCGTTTTGAAGCCCAAGAACAGCTCCTCCAAGCCCAGCGGGATCTGCTGCAGGCGCAGAAGATGGAAGCCATTGGCAAGTTCACGCTGGGCTTGGCCCACGATTTCAACAATCTGTTGACCATCGTGGCCAACTGCCTTGATCTCATCAGTCTGAAGGTGAAGGACGGGGGTGTAGCCAAACTCATCGATACGGCGCAGCGGGCAGCCGAGCGTGGAGCCCTTCTTACTCGACAGCTCCTGACCTTCGGCAAGGGCCAAGCCCTGGTGCCGGAGCCCGTGGACTTGGCGGCGATCATGGCCGAATGCGAGGCCCTTCTCCGCCGCTCCGCCGGCGACGCGATTGCGTTGACCGTCGAGGTTTCCCGGAGTCTGCCGACTCTGTCGCTGGACAAAGCGCAGCTCGAGGCTGCAGTTCTTAACTTGGTGTGCAACAGCCGCGACGCTATGCCGAAGGGTGGCACGATTTTCATCACCGCCTCTGCGCGTCGCACCAAGGATCCTTCGGTGGCCGACGCTGTCGAAAAGCCCTACGTCTGTTTGAGCGTCCAGGACAATGGCCACGGCATCGAGATGGAGCACCAAGGCCGCGTATTCGAGCCATTTTTCACCACCAAACCCATCGGAAGGGGCAGTGGGTTGGGCCTGAGCCAAGTGTTTGGCTTTACAGCCCAGTCCGGCGGATTCACTGAGCTCCAAAGCGAGCTTGGCAAGGGAACCCGCGTCAACGTTTGTTTCCCCGTTCCAGAGTATTGAAATGCCTATCCATGTTCTTTTTGTAGAAGACGAAGACGATCTCCGGACGGTGATTGCGGAAGCACTGGACTCGCAAGGGTTCCAAGTAACGACGGCCAAGGACGGGGATGAGGCCATCGCCCTGCTCCGCGGCGAAGCGAAGTTCGCGGTCGTGGTGACCGACTTCAACATGCCCGACAGCGCGTCGGGTCTGGACGTGGCATTGGAGGCCGCTTCGGCCCAGCCTCAAGCCCGTGTGATGCTTGCTTCAGGGCTTCAGCGGTCGCAGCTGCCGCCCCTTCCAGGCGCAGTCCGCTTCTTGCCCAAACCTTACCGCTTCCGCCAACTCATCACGGCGATCCACGAAGACCTAGGCTGACTAGGCGAGCTAAGTGCGCGCTCAGTCCGGCGGCAGCTGGAACTCTTTCTCTTGCCTCCCCACCAAAGCCCGCCGGCTCACCAGGAAGATCAGGCGGTCGATGGCCGTCGCATTGAGTGCCTCGCCGTCACCGCGCACCTTGAACCCACCCCAGTCGCTCACCGCGACCTCAGTTAGCTCCTTGACCTCCACGGGAAGCCAGCGCATGGGCCAATAGGGCAGCCGGCGATCCGTGACCGACCCCCGCTGCAACTCAATCACGTCGTGGTGACTAGAAGCCCCTAGAGCGCGGGAAAGTGCGACATCGACGCCGTCGGGCGGGCCCTCTAAATACTGCAGAAATCGCGTCCCGTCGAACAGCAGGACGCCGCTGACGCCGGCATCGCGATTGAAGCGCGTCGCGTCGTCGACCAGCTCTTGGAGCTTGCCGCTTCGGAGACCGAGCAGATCGCCCCGCAGTGTATCGGAGGCTTCGCTGACATAGACCACCGCTCTGATGGGCATTTCACGCTCCTCATCGATCGTCTGAAACCCGCCCCCATCGGAGCGAACGTTGAGCAAAATGCTTTTCGATTCCGCATCGTAGCTTATGTCTTCTGCCACACCAGCCGCAGGCCGGGCTACAGCAGGTCGTTGACATCGAATCCGTCGTCATCGCCTCCAGCAGCCCATTGATTGAACCGCCCATCCTCCGATCTGGGCAGCGGACTCGCCGTCGAGGCCTTGATGAGAGTGGCCATCTGTAGGCTTCCCCCAAAGGCCAAAGCATTCTGGCGGGCCAGACCAGCGATGCGCCGGACTTCCCGCTTGTCCGCCCATTCACTCGCTGACTGGATGGCGGAAAGGTCCTTTTCAGAGGACAGCCTGAAAGAGACCCAGGTATTGCACTGGGAAAGCACCGTGGGGGATATCTCTGAGGGGCGCTGCGTGCTCAGCCAAAGTGCCAATCCAAACTTGCGCCCTTCTTTCGCCAGACGTTCATAGGCCAAGGCGTTGTTCACCGCCTCGTCGCCCGTTCCCATCTGGCGAAGGTAGTGATGAGCCTCCTCCAGCACCAAAAGGGTCTCCTTCTTGTCCTCCTGCCCCCGCCTGAAAAGCTCGAATGCATAGAGTTCCAGGACAGCCCCCAGAACGAATGGCGTCAAGTCGTGCGACACCCGGCGCAAGTCAACGATATGCACCCGCCAGTCCACCTCATCCCCGCCAAACAGCCGTTCCACGACCGCCTTTGACTCGCTTCTCCAGTTGAGTGCACCACCACAGCCCGGCCCGCCGTCGACATTCACCACGTCTTTGAACATCTCGTCATCCACGAATCGGGCGATACGGGTGATCAGATAAGAGATGTTTCCATAATGGAATGCGCTACGTTCCGCCTGGAACTTGCCTGGGACAATGGAGTGGCTATCTGCGATCAACGGACCAAGGGCCTGCATGGGAGGCCAAGAGAAGGCAGGCGGGGGTGTTCCGGCGCGCAGACTGCCGATGATGGCCTGGGCCTCTGATACGCGGTCACTTCTACAGTCATCGAACAACGAAGCTTGTGTGTCCGCCGCTAGGCCCACGCCACCCGACTCTGGGAACCACTTCACTTGGTTGAGGTGATCCAAGGCAAAGGTCAGGGCGGGCCGTTGAGTCTTATCGCTCGGCAACAACAGGCGTTGCAGGCCCAAGCGACCCAACGCGTAGTAGGGAATGCGATAGCTGTTTGGTTCAGTTCCTCCGATACGGGTGACTTGAATCGCCCCCGGAGGATAGTTGGCAGCCGGGAATGCATCTTCGTATTCGCCGTTGATGTCGAAGATGACCACCCTCGCCTTCGGCATCTTGGCAACCTGCTGGAGCACGGCCGCAGTGAAGCAGCTTTTCCCTTGGCCAGAACTTCCGAGCACCGCAACGTGCCGGGACACCAAGCTTTCCAGATCCACCATCAAGCGACCGCCGCCCCGCAGATCGTCACCCAAGTGGATCCCTGCAGGAGAGGCATCCACACTCCCCAAGATCGACGAAAGCTCGTCGGCTGTCAGCGGGAATGCCTCAGCACCCAGCGCCGGGGAGGAAAGCGAATCGGATACGAAGATCAGTCGTCCGGCGTCACGCCTCAGCCGGCCGACCACGATGCCGGTGAGATGGCGTAACGGTTCGGATGAAACCGAGCTGCCCGAGAGCCCAAACCGGTGAACCTCCTTTGGTTCTGCAAAGGACAACGATTGGACCTTCATCACCAGCAGTCTTCCGCCCGACTCGAGCCCCAAAAGGCTCCCCACTTCAGTGACCACCGAGACCCCATGGGCATGAGCTGCCAGTTGCCCCCGATGAACGTCCATCAGGTTCAAGGTGATGTCCACACCATCGATTTGGACAACGTAGCCTATGGCTTGGCGGCTCCTCATTCCTGGTCATCCCCCTGCGCATCGGGCCTCTCAGGGGTCAATCTTCGACGCAGCTCTGCCAGCTCCTGGTCGTAAACCGTTGGATCGGGAAGATCGTTTGCCAATGCGCTGGTGTAGGCCCTGTCGCCGCCGCCAACGATGGTCAGCCGTGGGGTCTGAAGAGCAAGGAGCCTGCGCACGGTCTGCGGCAACGAGGCTGCAGCCGGGTCCCCTTGGAACTCCGGCAGGTAGACGACCACCTGGAGCGTGGGATTGAGCAAGGCAGAGCGGATGAGTCGGTTGATGTGTTCGTCGCCAAAGCCGTAGCCACTGACGATGAGCGCCGTTTGCGGCCGGGCCATGAACTCGGCAAACCGACGTAGCAGCTCCCCCATCACATACCCGACGGTCTGAAGGTATTTGGCCGCACGCGGCAGGACCAAGTAGCTCAGCCGCTCTGCGAAGCCGGTCAGGAATGTATGGATATCGCGCCATGCCTCGGACGCTGGCACCTCATACAAGTTGTGCTCGACTTCTTTCCACGTCAGTGAGCCGTGGAGCTTGGCCAAGTAGATGTTGTAGACGCCAAAACGGGCTTCGCCTTTAGCCTGGGCATTTCGGAACCCGAGGTCGAAGCTCTGGGGTGAAAAACGACGGCTGTGCACGCCTAAGAAGCCATTGATGACCTGAAGGTCGACCGATTCGGCAGCCCATTCGATCGCCAGGTCATAGTTGGTCGTAAACACCCACGGAGCCGGCTGGCCGGGCTGTCGGGCGGCGGTGAGCTTCTGGAGGATTGAGCGGTGGGCCCACAGTTCGTCTGCCAAGTCAGCGCCCAATGGCGACGCCCACCATTCCTTCTTCAGCGTCGCAGCGTTCACCACAGCCCTGAAAAGTGCCGTCCTAACCTTCTGGGCCTCGGCTAGCTCCTGGCTACCTTGACGTTCCCACTCCATTATTGCGATTTCGAGCCTGTCCAACAGGACTTCAAAGTTGGGCAGACTTGAAACAGGTGGAGGGACGAACGGATTGGGTGGGATCAGCACCGCTCCGGGTGGAAGCGGAAGAGGAGGAAGTGCCGGCAATCTCCTCTCGTCGTCCGAAATGAGCCTCTGGGCAAGAAGCCATTCGGCCTCGGTCGGACTGTCTCTAAGAAAGCTGGTCCACAGCATCCTCATCGTCTGCCCACCAGCGGAGCAGGATGCACCTGCCCCCAGGAGAAGGCCGACATTCTCTAGCCGCAAAAGCGACGCTAAGTAGGCCTGCAGCTCCACCTCATCCTTAATCGGCTGACCGCCCCGATACGCCGTGATGCTCATGCGCGCTCCTGATTCGTCTCAGACACGACAGTCGCCTTGAAGTCCGTCACCAACCAGCCAAAGGCGTCGGAGAGAGCATCGGCGATACCCCCCAGGTCATCGCAAGCAACTTGGACTTCGGATGGAAGTCGCGTCGCATTGCCATCCGTTTCCCAAACGATGTCATACACACGAAAGACGGCCATGATTCCCTTCCGCTGTTTGAAGCCAAGCCGCTCCCTTGCACAGCTGAGCGGATATCCGTATCAAAATAGGCTAACAAACAAACGTCCGTTCAGCAACCATTCACTTACTCTAGCTGGCGCAACCGACCATGTTGTTAGTTAATACACTGCAAACAGTACGCAATTGACTGCGAATATTCACCCACATTTCGATAAAAACACCTTGTTTTAAGCCATTTCGTTCGGATAACGGAAATTGGCAAATCGACCAGCGTCTCCAGAGGAATTTAGACACCTAGTGTTGTTTCCTCCATGCGCAGATTTTTGTATCAACCGGGTTGACGAAATTCGGCTTTGTTTTATCCCTACTTCCATCTACCGATGGAAGTGAACCATGACCACCCTACCCTCCGCAGCACTCAGCAACTACATCGATTCCCCCTTTGGCGTCCTGCATTTAGAGGGCATCCACATCGGGCGTTTCCGCATCGATCGCGCCGTCATTCAGGGCCGGGAAGCCGCCCTAAACCTTCAAGAACACATCTTGGCGGCCTTGGATGAAACGGGTCGTAAGAACACCCTGAAGCGCGGCACTCGGTATCCCGAGCCGTTGCCGATGGGAACCCCGGCTCGCCCCTTGGCTAAAGAGATCGACGACCACCTGGATGACATGCGCCGCCGGCAGTTGGATCCAAAAACGGTGCTGGCCACCGAACGAACGCTGAAACTGCTCTTGCTGACGTGTGGGAACATCTCCGCCTGCCGAGTCGACTACGCCCACATCAAGGAACTCTGGAAGCTGCTTCGGTGGGCTCCCAGAAATCTGGTCTCTGACCCGCTTCTCAAGGACCTGACGTTCAACGAGGCAATCGCCCTGGGCAAGAAGCAAGACGTTGCTCCACTGGCTGCCGCCACAGAGGAGCGGCACCGTCGGTTCCTTGTCGCCTTCTTCAACCACCTGGTGAACGGGCAAGCCATTACCACCTCCCCCATGAAGGCTTTCCGGAAGCCCAAGAAAGATCACACCATCGACCCCGACAAGGCGATTCGCCTTTTTGAGGATTCAGACCTGCAGGCCATCTTCGACCCGGCCACCTTCATCCCGTGGGCGAAGAAGCCGCAACATTGGTGGGCACCCATGCTCGGCTTGTATACCGGTGCAAGGGTCAATGAAGTGTGCCAGTTGAAGCTCACCGACATCATTGAAGAGCGCGGCATCTGGTGCATTGCGTTCCAGAAAACCATAGACAAGGACTTGGCTGCCGATCCGAAGAAGAAACGGCGCAGCCGACAAAGCATGAAAGGCAGTGGTTGCATGCGCATCATCCCCATTGCCAAGCCGCTATTGGACGCAGGCTTCTTGGAGTTCGTGGAGGACATGAAAGCGACCGGGCACCCCCGCTTGTTCCCCTTGCTCTCTGCTGGCGTGAACCGCGCTACGGGGGAGACCAATGCGCGTTACAGCCAACAGTTCGTTGTCGACTTCGGGCGATACCTAAAGGGCCTTGGGTTTGAGAAGGGAATCGGGTTCCACGCCTTCCGTCATACGATCGCAACCGAGCTCGATGTCAACGATGTTCCTGAGAAGGAGATTGCGTTGATCACTGGCCATAGCACCGATCCCCGCGACCGGGTCCAGGTGCTGCGCTCGCACTACCTGCACAAGCGGCCGCAGGTGACGCGGAGCAAGCAGATCAGCGCCCTTGAGCTCTACCAGCCCAGCGTAGAGCTGCCGCGCTATCAGCGGGGGCAGTTCGCCAAATGGCTGGCCGATTCCAGCAGGTTCTATCCTTGATCCGCCTTGGTGCCCTTCCCGGCGGTGACACGCGGAGCTGCCGCTTACCTCTTCAGGAGCTGTATGAAACGCATCCGAGCCACCTCCACCAGATGAGCAACCCTTGACAAGAAAGTTTGTCGCGCTAGAAAGCTATTTTTAGGCAACGACCATGAGGCACGAGTCACTGCGTCAATACCTTGAGGCACTTGGAGTTGTCTTGGAGCGAACGGGAACCGGATCATGGACTTCATATCCGGTTGGTTCGGCTGAGGACGCGCTGGTGTTTTCCACGCTTAAAGCGCATCGCAGGCATTGGGAGATAAAAGCCGCAGAGGCTGTCGGCAACCTTCACATTGCGCGCGCTTTGGCAACAGCTGCCACGCAGTTCTCGAAAAAGGATCGCGCCCACTACGATGCCTGGGTAGAGGGAAGAAAGAAGGCTCCCCCCCAAGCAATACTGGATACGCGTATTGCCTCCCGATCGTGTCCCGACACGTGGATGGAAGAAGCGCGGGACCTGTCTCGCAAGTATGGCTCCATTCAGGGAGTAAAGATTCGAGCGCTTCTCATGCAAGCGCGCGATGAACAGCGGCTGCAAGACCTAAACGCATGCTCTTTGGCCGGCGTTGCCTAGCCCAGCTAACTTGCAGTGAGTAGCTGATGGGCGGCAAAGGGGCGACGCATCAAGCACGATCCTCATTGCCAGCGCGGGAAGATGTCCACCTTACGGCACTGGTAGCATCCCGACCGCACAAGCACAGACACCTCTTTCCGATCCAGCGCAGTTGCTGCATCTGCAGTGACTCTAATGCATTGGCCTTCACAAATTCCGTCATTTCGCGGTAGATTTCGTAGTAGATACTGCGTGCTCTACCGGGCGGGCGCGCCACTCTTTATACGCGCCGCCTTTCCTCTCACATGAACTCTGCGAACCCGTGCTATGAACGAAGAATGGCTGGAAAAGGATATCGCGAACCAAGTCAGGCTACTGATTACTCGTCGGCTCGGGACTGTGGAACATAGCGTGGATCCGACTCCTTTGGCCGGAGCGCTTCAGATCGCGGCTGGAGACGTTTTTGCCCTGAATAGCGATGCAGCGCTTGACGAGGAGGAGATCACGTTCGCGCTCCTAGGTGCCTTTTCATCCACCATCCCTTCAATGGCCAGCTGGTTTCCAAAATATTTCACCCCTTCCTTTCAATGGCAACGATATGGGAAGAGCACTAGAGGCGCTGGAAGCGAAGGTGCGACAGGGGCGGACTACGCCCTGCTCATTCGACTATCAAACAACTTCGCACGCGCGGCAATCTTCCAAGCGAAGAAACTTGGAAAGGATCTTGGAATCGACCTGAGCTCAATATCACCGTTCCGGGCCATCGAAAATCAAGAATCAATATATCCCGAACCGCAGATCTTGCGACTCGCGAGGAACGCGAGGAGCATCTCCTCAGGAATGACTAATGATAACCTTGACTGGGTCCATTTTGCTGCTTATGGCGTTGATGGGTGTTTTTGCACGCCCCTCAGTGATCACACGGCCTTAGTCACACACTATGGAGATATTCAGGAGGTCCTCCGTGAGAAGCTCGTCGCTCTCCGGGATAGTTTAGAGAAGATGGCCAACGAAAGCCGAATAAAAATAGTAGAGAAAAGGACTGAGTGGATGGCGTTGCGGAAGAAAATGCCTGCCGGGGCTCAATCGAGTCCGCCGCCGCGCCTCCCCAACAGTGCACGTGTGCAAGACGAGATCAACAGAAAGCTTAAAGATACTGCATCAGACGAGTGGAAGGACCATATCAAGACAAAACTTCCGACATCCGCGAACAGCCAAGAGTTGATCCATATGCTTGCGCTCGGAGCGTCGGTGCCTCCAGGAAAGCCAGCAAAGGGGTGGTTGAACTTAGAGAGCAAAGAGGCAATAAAAAAGTTTGAAGATAATGCGCTGACGACAATCAACATCGTCCAGATGAGCGTCGCAGCTGAACTCACGTTGGATTTCTCCCCTAAAGCTCAGGCGATCATGTCGCAGCGCGAGAAGGTCGTCCAACGACTTCAGGCTGCTACCGATGAGATGAAGAGTCGGGAGGCAAAGGCAGGCACACAAGCACCCCAAGGCATGTAGGACAATAGCCAGGCACCTCTTCATATCCGCTTCTTGGGGCTAGACCCAACTTGTAAGCACAGCTAGAAGCTTCGAGGGCGAGCTCTCGTGCGCCCTCCAGCATGCCCAGATCCGGAAACCGTCCGCCCATCCCCCTGCAGGCTCACCCGAAAATGCTATTTGAAGCCCCTTTCCTTGTCCAATATGTCCTATCCTCCAATGAACTAGGAGGGGTGGGTCATGCCGGAGCATCCGATATACCGTAACGCGCTCAACGCAATACAGGTTGGTGTGGAGGATTTCAACGAAGGGTCCCCTCCCCGCCTATCTTCAGCCGTTCGAAATCTGACTGCCGGCATCCTACTCCTGTGTAAAGAGAAGCTACGCCGCCTGTCGCCCGAAGACGAGATATTGATTTGGAAGCAAATCAGCCCTGCGCTGGATGACGATGGGAAGGTGGTCTTTGAGGGGTCCGGAAGGACGACAGTTGATGTCTCTGAGATCATTTCCCGATTTAAGTCGCTCGGCATTGAGGTGGACGCCAGCCTCTTGCAGCGGATCACGGGAGTCAGGAATCGCGTTGAGCACCATCACGTCGACGATGTGGGTCAGATCCGTGGTGCATTTGCCGACGGCCTTCTTTTTCTGTCTCAGTTCATGCCTAAGCACTTGGGCGTCGACCCTCAGGATGAGATAGAAGAGGACGCATGGTCCCTGCTTGTTGAAGAGAAGGAGATCGAAGATCGCCTCCGAGCAGAGTGCAGGGCGTCTTATGCTCAAATCGACGGTCCTACCTCGCTAACGGATGCTGTTGAACGCGAGGGATGTCCTGAATGTAGCTCCCAGTTGGTCAGGCAAACCCGACCAGAGAACACCAACCCATTCGAGGCCCAATGGGCGTGCAGAGCTTGCGGTCACACCAGCTCAAATCAGGAGTGGCTTGGCCGCATACTTCCTAACTTCTTTGCTGGCGCAAGCTTCCTGGCTGCAAGAGACGGCGGGCCAGACCCCTTGGACACCTGTCCCGAGTGCAACGAAGAGGCGTATGTTCATGAGGAAGAGATGTGCCTCGCTTGCGGCTTTGAGTTGGGGCATAGCGAGTGCGCCGTCTGTTCAGAGCCACTTGGCCTAGATGAGTATGGGCAAACAATCTGCTCATATCACCGCTATGTGGCTGACAAGGAGCGAGACCGTTAAATAGCAGTAAGAAAGCAGTGATTCGTGAGGAAGTCCGTGTCCGACAATGCCCGGGGAAATCATGAGAGTTGCAGATCTTTCCATCCACAACTTCCGTGGCGTGAGTGAAGGCTACTTACGCTTCAGCAAACACGTGGTGCTGGTTGGGAGCAACAACACTGGTAAAACCACTGTTATCGAGGCGCTCACTCTACTCCTTGGAAGAGACCGTCTGATACGAGACTTAACGGAGCACGACTTCTTTGGGTCAGATCCGCAGCCCGATGACCGCATCAAGCTGATCGCGACGATCACAGGCTTTGACGGCAACGACCCCAATCGACACTCCGAATGGTTCAGAGATGGACGTGCCGTCCCCAAGTGGCTAGACGACGCGACGGGAACGATTCATCCATTGCCAACAGAGACCGCCAAACACCTCTGCTGCCAGATTGCAGTCCAGGCGTATTTTGACCGGCTGTCACTCACCGTGGAAGTCGTGCGCTACTTTCACGATCACGATGGCGCAATCGATCCGTTCGATGAAGACTCGCCCGTTGCGGTGCCCAGCCGACTCATACAGCAGTTTGGTTTCTTCCTTGTTAGGGCAAGTCGGACTTGGGACCGAGTGCTGTCGTGGGGCAGCGAGCTCTTTCGCAGGACGCTACATGCGGCAGCCGCCCAGCCAGCTGGCGCTATTCTTACCCAGCGTGATCAACTTCGATTGCCTGAAGCCGCCATTGAGGAGGACAAGCAGATTGCGCCCCTAATCAACAGCGTGAACGACGAAGTTGCACGGTGTATCGCAGGCTCCCCTAAGCTGAAGCTTCGTGTCACCTCCACGGACAGCCGCTCCGTGTTGGATGCCGTGGCACCCCATTACGCTGTGCCGAACGGGCCTAGCGTGCCCGCTGCCCGCCAAGGGAACGGATTGATTTCGTTGCAGGGACTGTTCCTTCTCCTGGAGCTTGGAAGACTGCGTGCTGAAGGCGGCGAAGGCTTCACCATGGCTTTGGAAGAGCCAGAGCTTCATCTGCCCCCGGCAACCCAGCAGCAGATTGTGCTGAGGGTCCAGGCACTGTCCTCACAAACATTTGTTACGACCCACTCTCCAACCATTGCCGCGATGGCTGACCCTACCTCCGTTCTACTGCTCAGAAACACTGGCGGGATTTTGACTGCCAAGCCATTCTTAGAGAAGAACCTCGATGGCCAAGCGGCTAACTGGCAGCGCAAGTTCTACCAGCACAACCGGACAGAGGTCATCAATGCTCTCATGCACTCGTTTGTGCTTGTCCCTGAGGGCCGTTCAGATCACCTGTTGCTGCAGACGCTCCTTAAGCCGCTGATGCTTAGGCAAGGCTGGGCCGGCGAGCATGCCCACTCGTTCGGGCTGGAAGTCGGACTCGTTCCTACTGAAGATGCCAAGGTTGTTGAGACTTGGACCGACCTTCAGCGGGTGCATCCCCGCGTCTGCTGCCTTGTGGACGGCGACGGAGAAGGATTCCGATACTCCGCTGAACTGGCTCGGGCCGGGGTTCCTCCTGGCGCTGTCATCAGGTGGCCCGATGGTCAGATGCTTGAGGATGTCTTGGGCTGGATTTTGTCTGCTGATCCAGCTTCGATTGTGTTGATCGGGCAAGAGATCCCCGAGCTGGCGGATGCTGATGTGAACAAGGTTGTTGCCCATGCGAAAGCGAAGAAGTGCGACCTAGTGCTCTACGAAGCTATTGCCGAGGCCATCGTCAACAACGAGGCATGCAGAGGGCGAGCGTCGGATCTGTTCGAGGGCATCGCATTGGCTTGCGCCGATCTAGAGAGCCCCCGCTTTAGTCGGGCCGAGAACGTTTGGGTGTTCCAGCCATGACCGTTACCGTCTTTTCGGGCGGGGCCGGCAGTGGAAAGACATACCAGCTGATGCAGAAGCTTGCAGAGGTCATTGCGGAAAAGCCCTTGGAGGATGGGCGTAAGGTTTTAGCACTCACCTTCATGCACGGTGCTCGACGGCGCTTAGATGACCGACTCGCCCGGGTTCCGGGCGTGGAACGTCGTTACGAATGCGCCACGCTGGACAGCTTCGCCGCCCGGATTGTTCGACGTTGGCAGTCGCTGGCTACCCAGGAGCAATACGGCGAGCCGCATGAGTCCGAATACGAAGAGACGTGCCGGGTGGCCGCAGCCCTTCTCAACCACCGCCAGGTTGTGCTTTGGGTAAAGGCGTCATATCCGGTCTTGATCATCGACGAGGCCCAGGATCTCTCTGTAAACCGCCTTGATGTCGTCCGCCACCTTGCAACGGAACTGACAACGCTCATTGCTGCCGATGAGTTCCAGTGCCTGGATGCTGCCCTTCGACCGAACCCTGCATGGGGCTGGCTCCAACTCCAAGAGGACCACGTAAAGCTAGAGCGGACGATGCGCACAAACGTGGGTTCATTGCTCACCGCCGCCGCGGCACTGAGGTCTGGCCTGGAACTCCCGAGCGGCCCCGGGTTTTCGTTCAGAGCGACGGCGAACGCAGCACTGGCGTCCACCTTCTTGAGCAACCAGATCGCATGGAAGGTGAAGGGGAAGTCCTTGGCGGTTATATCCCCCGTAGTGAAGGCCTTCGCAGAAGAAACTGTGATGGCGTCCGCCGCCAAAGCCACCAAACAAGGCAATGGGCCCTATCGAGTCGATTGGGAACAGGCTGAGGAAAAGGTCGTGGAAGCACTCTTGGCTCGGATAGCTGCTCCCGATGTTGCTACGCCTGCCGAGGCCCTGGAGGCAGTGAGAGCAATAGGCGATCACATTCTCTACAACGATTTCTCCAGCTGGGTCGACCGGCTGATTCGAACCAAGCGTGACGTAGCGATCTCTCGAGAGATGCTTTCAGCCACCGTCAAACAGATTTGCGCAAACCGTGCCAGATTCCAGCGCTCTTCCGACCTCGGCTACAAGGCCATGTCTGTGCACAGGGCAAAGAATAGAGAGTTTGACTACGTTGTCGTTCTTTGGCCTGCGGCAACGTCAGGAGACAGCGAACAAAAGCGCCGGTTGCTCTACAACGCTGTGACGCGGGCAAAAGTGGAGTGCTTGGTCCTTGTTCAGGCGAAGAAGCACCTCGACGCTCCGCCCTTCAAACAGTAGTCAAACGCTCTCTCGTCCCGTTTATCGCTCCGTAGATTCTGACAGCTCGCGCAGCCTCTTCAAAGCTTCCTTCTGCTTGGACACTGGAAGTTTGGCGACCAAGAGGATGACTTCAGCCAGCGTGTCCGAGGTTGCGTGGAAATACGCCACCGGTAGGCCGAGGGCTTTTGCCAAAGCCTGAGAGGTGGCCGGGTCAGGGTCGTGCTGCCCCGTCTCGTATCGGCTCACTCGGGTCGCTCCAGACACCGAGTCCACCATCCCAATGCGCTCGGCCAGCTGGGCCTGAGTCCAGCCTTTCGCGACCCGCGCACTGCGCAGGCGCTTGCCGTAGACCGTGGCGGGCGTCTTGGGTTGCGGCATCCGGATTCTTGCACCACAGCTGAATTCCCTCCAAGTCTGACGGTTGGAACCGGATTGCACATCTGCGATTATCGTAAATGCCGCCGGCTTGGCGGTCTATAGGGGCTGCGAATGAAGAACCAAACGAGGATGGCTGCCGGCCTGGCTGCCGCGCTGCTTCTGGCCACCCAGGTGGCGGCCGCACAGAGCCACCCCGAGCAAGAAGAAGCGCCAAACCGTCCCGGTTTCTTCAGGCAGCTGGGCACCAGCTTGAAAAACGCTGGCGGGCAGATGGTTGGGGTCCAGCCGGGCCAAGGGGGCTCCAAGCCGAGTGCCAGCGCTGGGGCCATCTACGCCCCGCTCAGCGGGCCGGGCAAGCTGCCTGGGCTCTTCAAGACGGACAACCACCAGTTTGCCCAGCAGGGACGGCTCGACTGGCCTCGGGTTGCCTTGTCGTTTCAGGAATGGGGTGCGTCGTTGCCTTGCTGGACCGTCGAGGCTCGGATCTGGACCAGCCCCTCGTCGTCCACCACTGAGACCTTCCGGACCTGTTCCACGGCAGCAGTGACGGACACGGATGATCTTGGCGACACCGCCGAGCTGAACACGTCGGCCCTCTGGAAGGGTCGGGACACCCTTACGGGGATTCGGGTGCCTGCGGGGAGGGCCAATACGGGGGCCAGCCGCTCACCAGGCCCCAACCCGCCCGCTCAGCCGTTCGTCGTCAACGTGTCCCGTCCGGGCGTATCCGACCGAGCCGTCGATGTGGCGCTCCGGGTCGCCTGGGTCTCCGGTTTCATTCAAACCAGCGACCTCCACCCGGGGGCGTCGGGGCTCCTGACTCCGTTCAAGGACTCTCGCATGTGGATCGCTGGATTCAAGGCCGAGGGCAACCGCGACAAATAGTCCGACGCGCATGCCTCCCTAGCCTCACGGGACGGCAGGCTCCTGCCGCCCCTCCCTATCCAAATCAATCAAGGATTGAGCAATGAACGCAAGGTTTCCTCTGGCCGGCTTGGCCGTTGCACTCACGCTGACCGGCTGCGGTCGCCCGCCTTCCAATGACGATGCGCAAAAGGCTTTGGTGACCCTCCTTGAGCAAAGCGGTGCGGGTCACATTGCCGCCGTCCAGGAGTTCGAGCTCAACGGATGCGTCGAAGCGAAAGACGCGGCCGGCTACCGGTGCGATACGAGCGGCAAGGTGGCCGTCAACATCGGAGGTCGGCAGGTCCCTATTCCTATCGGTAAGAACCTGAGGTATGCGAAGGAAGACGGCACATGGAGGGCATACGCCAAGTGAGCACCCTGCCTCCTTCCCTGTCGACCCAGCCGCGCCCGACGCTTCGTAAGCTGATGACTCCACGACAGAGGTTCTTTTGGTGGTATTCGCTGACCTTGCTCCTTATGGGACCTTTTGGGTTCATTGTTGGGCCGCTTATGGCCCGGCGAGGAACACGGAAGGTAGAGCGCCTCAACCCGACGGGAGCGTGGGAAGCTCGGCAGCGCGATCACGGGTTCACGTGGTGGCAGTGGTGGATCATGACCCCGCTCACACTGCTGGGTGCTGGATGGGTCTTCGGCCTGCTGAGCGGGTTGCCGATGGTTCTTCTAGTGTTGTGGATACAACTGACCCAAGCCTAAGCTGGTGCCGGATCCAAGAAGGCCCCCAGTTGGGGCCTTCTCGCTTATGAGGCTTAAACCGCGGGGGCCAAGTAACGCCCCTCGACCGCGATAGTGGCTTCCGGCCGTCCAACGATGCTGTCCTTGGCACTAAAGCCGGACGCGGTGGTATCACCCCGGAACTCAAGCTCGAACTGGTCAAGCCCGCCAAACACGGATTCAGAGCTCGGATCCCAACGTTTAATGGTCAGTCTGGCCGCAAAGCCTGCGTCATCGCTTTGCTTAGATCCTGAATACGTATATCCGGAATCCCCGCCATTGACTCCATCTCCCTTGAATACGGCGATGCCCTCGCCCACTCCCTGCATGTTCGACGAGAAACGAACATGGTAAATGCCATCTTTCATTGTCGCACCTCCGCTGGGTAGGAATAGCGATTAGATCACGCTCGAGTCTCATTCGGTGCGACACCTGAAGCACCAGCTGAGAAGGGCCAGAAGAGTTGTTCAACGAGCTCGACTCTCTTGTTTTGGATAGAATCGATTCTACGAGTCTTTCGTCCCGCGCCTTGAGGAGCATGATCTTGCCCAGCGTCTTCTTTTCATACTGCCATGCCGACGAGGAACTACGCGATCAGCTCGAGAAGCAGCTCGCGATGCTTAAGCACCAGGGAATCATCGAAACATGGCACGACCGCAGGATCGTCGCAGGCCAAGAAATCGATAAAACGATTGATGGGCACATCAACAGCGATGACATTATTCTTCTTCTCGTTAGTCCTGACTTTCTTGCCTCGCCTTACTGCTATGAGCGGGAAATGACGCGTGCGCTGGAGCGACATGATTCGGGTGATGCGACCGTGATCCCCGTCATCTTGCGGGCTTGTGAATGGCACCACGCTCCGTTTGGAAAGCTGATGGCTACCCCAACCGATGGCAAGCCAGTAAAGCAGTGGGCTGACCTGGACGAGGCTTTCCTACAGGTGGCCAAGGCCGTTCGTGCGGCGGCAACTAAGCGCGCACGACAGTCAGACATGACCGAGAAGCCCCGAGCATCCGCTTCGACTGCCCCACTGCTCGACCGTGCGACAGTGCCAACCGAGGTGGAGGACGGCAACCCGGAAGCACTGTCCGGCCCACGCTCCAGCAACCTCCGGTTAGCTAAAGCGTTTACGCAGCGGGACAAGGACCGCTTCAAAGCGGAGACCTTTGAATACATTGCCAAGCATTTTGAGAATTCGCTCAGCGAACTCCAGGCGCGCAACCCCGGCTACGAAGGCACGTTCCGACGGGTGGACGCCAACCGCTTCTTCGCCACCATTTATGAAGATGGACATGATGTGGCCAGAGCGACCATCTACATGGGTGGGATGCTCGGGGGCATCCACTACATGCAAGGCGAGACGCTTGACAGCAACTCCTACAACGAAGCTCTCACCGTCAGTCACGACGATCAATCCTTGTTCCTCACGAGTATGGGAATGTCTGCGTTCGGGTCCAACCGCGATCAAAAGCTGACCCAAGAAGGCGCGGCAGAGCTCCTCTGGGAGCAACTAATCGGACCGCTTCAAAGCTCTAACAACCATCCCAGGAGGCGCTGAGGTGATTTCGACAGCTGAGTTCCACGTGGCAAGTGCAAGTTCCTGCACCCCGCTTTCGCTGCTCCTTCCCAGAAGCCACTTAGACGAGCCATTGCTCATCGGGACCTCAATGAACGGGAAGAGTGCCTGTCTCATGTTGAGCGGACCCCATCAATTTTCCTGGTTTGAATCAGAGGGAGCGGATCGCTGGTTCGGATTAGCATGTCCCTCGGTTCGTATCGAGATGGATGAGACTAGTGTCTTCAGTCCTGACTACACCCAATCCGCCTTGGGCAACCTCATACGGAAGGGAACTTCCTTGGCAGTCTGCGCCAAATCCCGTGAGTTCAGGGGCCAGGACTTCGTAATGGTCGAGAACAACCTACCCTCCACGGGGGAGGTTTCTGCCGGTTTCACCCGATGGCAGGTCGTGCTTGGTCATGGACACGACAAGAAAGTATTGTTCGAGATTGGACCGTCCGCCAGTGTGGAGCTCCCCGCCACACGTTAGGAAAACGGAATGAACGCGCTAGCCGCGCATCGTCCGGTGCTAGGTAATGACCCATTTGGGACACAACCATCCTGATGGGCCACGCCACCTTTCTATTCTTCGGACCTTTCGGCTTCGTCGTCGGACCGCTCATGGCCCGACGCGCGAGGCGGAAGGCTGCCCCAACCGATTGAAGCACTCGCTGCTCAGGGACGAGACACCCGCTCCTCTTGGTGGCAGTGTCAGTCATGACGCCCCTGACGCTGTTGGGCGCTGGATAGTTCTTTGGCCTGCTGAACGGGCTGCGTTTCCCGCAGCAGGTCTTGGATATCAGTGACATCGGCGCGGTGCTGGGCACCAGCTCTGCGGGAGGACACGGCAAATCCCCTCTGCCCAACCACAGGTAAGGCACTCTCAGCTCAAACGCCGTCTCAACGAGTCTGAAACGTAGTGCAGCCGAGTTGCTGCGACGGCGTCAGCTCCGGGTCCGCATCACGCATGCGGACGATACCTTTTCCCAGAATGTTTGCGCCTGCCGTCATAGCGCCGTAGGGCAATCATCGTTCGCCGACCGCACACGCATTGAACGTGCCGTGCAGGCTCAGTCGACCCGATCAAGTTCAAAACGAAGCGCCGATAGACCGGGAGAGTGACTGCCCAGGCCATGCAGCTTTTCAGACGTTTTGAAGTCCCGGCTGTAAGTCGAGTGGTGCTCATCGTCCAGCTCGTGCCCAACAATCTGTGCTCGAAGTTCTGACACCACACCAGCGCCCTGAAGCTCCTGGATAAACGTCTTTCTGAGCGAGTGGAAACCTCTCTTCGCAGGCTCCCATCCCTTGCCAACCTCGGCCAAGTGCCTGCTAAACGCCTTCGTAATCCAGTTGCCCTGCCCGTTCACCGCCGTGGCCTTGGCAGCAGGGAACACCCTCGTCTGACCAGCCTTGCGCTTGTCATCGATCCATTCCAAGAACCCCGTTCTGAGGAGCTCGGGATGTAGCGGGACCGTGCGAATGCTCACCTCAGTCTTCACCTTTTGGTGCTCGCCCTCGTCTGATATACGGATGCAGGAGATGCCGTCCTCCTCAAACACGTCCTTGATAAGAAGCTGTCCAACCTCAGACGCCCGGGCACCCGTGTAGAGTCCCAGGAGCGAGGCCCAACGGGCCGATTCCGACAACTTGGCCAGCGCCTCGGGGGCGAACAGGGCTTGGATCTGGGCGCGATCATACGCCTTGAAGCCCAGCTTCTTCCGAGACCGCTTTTCTCTCTGGGAGTAGCTCACGTGACCGGAAGCAGGGTTGTCTCCACGGGGGTAATGGCCTGACGCCATGGCCCATTCAAAAAAGCCTCCTCGTCCACCGATATACGACTGCTTGTTTGTGAGGGTCGGGGTCGAAGCGCCCTTGTCACGCATGTCCTGATACCAGCGGGCCAGGTCCGAACGAGTGATGGCATGGACCTTGGCCTTGGGTCCCAAAAACGCCACCAACGCCTCGATGGCCGTCTTTTTGATCGTGAATGTTTTGGGCAGCGAGGAAGGCTTGAGGGTGGCCAGAAACGCGTCCCGCGCCTTACCAAGGGTCATCGTTTCGATGGCCGCTGCCGGTGCTGCCGGGGAAGACATCGTTCTCTGCGGAAAAACTGCTGACGGCGGAACAAGCAAAGAAGTCACCGGTGACTGTTTCGCCACCGCTGCTCCAGCCATCGCCTCCAACTCCATCAACTGTCGATAGAGCTTGAGGTCCTTGGGGCTGTCGATCTGCCACTGCTCCACCACCGTTCCGTCCGGCTGGCGGGTGCGGTTGAGCGTCAGCTCCTGAAGGTTTTCCGCGCTCGTCAGGCGAGCAATGAGGAGGTCGGCGTCCGTTTTGCTGAGCTTGGCCACGCGTTGATCCGTCAACTGTGCGAAGAGCCGAGCATAGCCCGCCCCAAGCACGACCGCACGCACGTGGGCCTGGGCAAGGTCTTTGGTCTTGAGAGTCCGCTTGATGAGCCGGCAATCGAGCACGGCTTGAAGGTCAACGGGGACGCGCTGAACGAAGGACCAGCGGCCGGTCGATGACCGGCTCAAGTGATGTGGGATGCGCATGCGAGTGTTTCCTCTGCATGCTTCCTGCTTTCCGATCAGCTCAAATCGTTGATTTCAATTTCAAATCAACGATTTAGGAGTGATTGGCGGAGAGAGTGGGATTCGAACCCACGGAAGGTTTAACCCTTCGCCGGTTTTCAAGACCGGTGCCTTAAACCGCTCGGCCATCTCTCCAATCGGGTCCCGGTCGCCCGGGCAGCGGCGTATTCTCGCACGTGAAGGGCATTTGCCCAAGACCACCCTTGCCCCCGCCCTTCGCATCCGGCACGGTGGGGCCTTCACTGCAATCGGAGCCCCCATGGCCCACCTCGATCTGGCCAACCTGCGCACCCCCCTGCTGGACGACACCCAGCTGGCCGCAGTGGCCCTGCACCGCACGTTCGCCGGGCACCTGCCGGTCAGCAGTGGGCATCTGGTGGTCTGCGATCCGCTGGTCCAGGCCGAGGCGCCCGCGCTGGCCGACTACACCGCCCCGCTGGGCCGGCATCCGGTCGAGATCATCGTGCACAGCGGCCGCCCGGCGCTGGCCGTGGTCTGGTTCAAGCCCCGCGAAGCCCTCACTGCGTCTGCCCTGCACTGGCAGATGGCACGCTGGACCACGCAGGACCTGACCGGCCTGGATGAGGACAGTTTCATTGGCTATCCGGTCGACGCCGGCATCGGCTGCTTCATGGATACCAACACTCAGCAGGCACTGCTGGCCCTGATCGAACAGACCGATGGCGACGAAGACAGCGAATGGTCGGATGCGCTGATCGACCATGACGGCCTGGATGAAGGCGCCGAGTACCGCCCCTGGGGCGAGGACTCTCCACACGGCCTGGTCGTATTCACCAGCGGCTGGGGCGACGGCGTCTATCCGAGCTACTGGGCGCTGGATACCTCCGGCATTCCGGTCGCCCTGGTCACCGACTTCCTGTGCATCCAGGGCGGTGACGGGCGCGACGAGCGCGAGATCGCCGACCAGGCCTATCGCGACAGTCTTCCACCCGAAGAAGCTGAAGCGCTGGCACGGCTGGTTGCCGCCGTGGACCGCGACGACCCGGATGCGCTGCGAGAGCTGTTGAAGGATGCGCCACAACGCGCCAACCAGATCGAACCCGGTTGCGGCGGCACCGCCCTGTTCGAGGCGATCCGCCTGGACCGTCCACAGGCACTGCGGGTGCTGCTGCAGGGTGGCGCGTTGCCGGCAATGCCGGAGCGCCTGCACATGAGCAAGGTGACCAGCTACATGGACTACGCCCGCTTCCTGAAGAAGCCACGCAGCGCGGAACTGATGGCGGTACTGGAAGCACCGGTCATTGCCGAGCCCAGGCCAGCCACACCGCCGCGGCGCAGCTTCTGGGATCGGCTGTTCGGCCGGAAGTGACCGGGGCCGGAAAGCAGCAACGCCGGGCATGGCCCGGCGCTACCGTTTCACAGATCGGCGGTGCAGTTGCGGCCAGGTGCCTCAGCCCGCATCCACTGCCAACGCGCCCAGCGCACTGGCCTTGATCCGCTCCTTGGCCTTTTCACAGGCGCCACCGCAATCCAGGCGCGAGGCCTCCAGCTGCGGCGGCAAGTGCTCGGCCAGGAAGTCGATGAACACGCGCACCGCCGGCAGCAGGCCGCGGCGCGAGGCGAACACGGCGTGACACACGCCCTGCGGCAGCGACCAGTCCGGCAGCACCACTTCCAGTTCGCCGTTGCGCACCGCATCGGCGCACACGGTTTCCGGCAGCATGGTGATGCCGAAGCCGTCCTTCACCATGCTCTGCAGCAGCGGGAAGTCGAAACCGGCCACGCGCGGCTGCAGGTCGACCCGACGAACCTCGCCTTCCGGGCCGTGCAGCTCCCAGCGCTGGCGGGCTTCGTCTTCGCTGATGCTGAGGGTGACGTGCTGGGTCAGCTCTTCAGGATCCTTCGGCCGGCCGGCGCGATCCAGGTACTTCGGGCTGGCCACCAGCAGTTCCTGCACCTGTCCGAAGCTGCGCATCACCAGGCTGCCATCGTCGTCCAGGCGCGAGCGCACGCGCAGGGCCACGTCGTAGCCTTCATTGATGATGTCCACGCGGCGGTTGCTGATGTTCAACTGCAGGCGCACCTTCGGGTACTGCTCAAGGAACTTGGGCAGCAGCTTGGGCAGCTGCATCTGCGCCAGCGATACCGGCACGCTGGCGCGCACCACGCCGCGCGGTTCCGCGCTGAGGCGATCCACCACTTCGCGTGCGGCCTGCGCCTCGGCCAGCATCGTCTGCGCGTGGCGGTGAACGCTGGTGCCGACATCGGTGACGGCGAAACGACGCGTGGAGCGCTGCAGCAGACGAACGCCCAGGTCGGTTTCCAGCTGGCTGATGCGGCGGCTCAGGCGCGACTTGGGGATACCCAGTGCGCGCTCGGCGGCGGCGAATCCGCCATGGTCGACCACCATCGCGAAGTAGTACAGATCATTCAGGTCATGCATGCCCGAGTTCCATATCTAGAACAATACGTGGCATTCAACCACCTTTATTCCGCCTTTGCAACAACCTATCGTTCTCTCCGCCGGCGGCAAGTCCGCCACCTCTCCCGAACATAGGTACTGCCATGAAGCTTCTGCACATCGACGCCAGCGTGCTTGGCGACAACTCCGTCTCCCGCCACCTGACCGCCGCCGTGGTGGCCCAGTTCACGCAGCAGATCGACGGCCTGCAGGTTGATTATCGCGATCTTGACGCCAATCCGGTACCGCATCTGCGCAGCGGATCGCTTGCCAGGACCGACGCTGCCGAAGCCGCCGATGCTGAACAGGTACTCGAGCAGTTCCTTTCGGCCGATATCGTGGTGATCGGCGCGCCGATGTACAACTTCAGCATTCCGTCCACCCTGAAGGCCTGGATCGACCGCGTGGCCGTGGCCGGGCGCACCTTCAAGTACACCGAGAACGGCCCGGTCGGCCTGGCCGGTGGCAAGCGGGTGATCATCGCCAGCAGCCGTGGCGGCATCTACACCGATTCGCCCGCGGACTTCCAGGAGCCGTTCCTGCGCCAGACGTTTGCCTTCTGGGGCATCAACGATGTCGAGTTCGTACGCGCCGAAGGCATCGCCTACTCGCCGCAGCACCGCGAAGACGCCATTGCCGGCGCACTGGCTGCGCTGCCGTCGCACGAAGCGGCCGAGGCCGCTGCTGCATAAGCGTTCCAGCGTTCGGCGCCGCTCTCTCCTCGTCTGGGCGCTGAACGCGGGCCGGGATCCCCTCCCCCATCCCGGCCCACCCTGGCGGCCCCGCTTTGCGGGGCCGTTTTTTTGTTTCACGATGACTCCAGTATCGCATTTCGCTGGACTACGCCAAGGCTCGATACAGCAGGTTTATCAATCACTTAGGCGAGTTCAACATATGCCGGTGCTTTCCGAAACTTGACCCGGCTTCCCCTCGCGTGGCTCCCATGCGGCTCTTGGAAACCGGGCTTTCCGAGGAGTCATCATGGCGAAGATCAAGCTCACCAAGTCCGCAGTCGATGCGGCACAACCCCAAGACAAGGCCATCGAACTACGGGATACCGTGGTGCCTGGCTTCCTGTGCAAGATCACCCCGGCGGGCCGCAAAGTGTTCATGCTCCAGTACCGCACGAATGCCGGCGAGCGCCGCAAGCCCGCCCTGGGCCAGTACGGCGAACTGACGGTCGATCAGGCGCGCACGATGGCGCAGGAATGGCTGGCCGAGGTGCGCAAGGGTGGCGACCCCAGCGCGGCCAAGAACGCCGCTCGCAAGGCTCCGACCATGAAGGAGTTCTGCGACACTTTCATGGAGGACTACTCCAAGCAACGCAACAAGCCCAGCACGCAGCGCGGCTATCAGGGCGTGATTGACCGCTGCATCATCCCGATCATGGGCCGGATGAAGGTGCAGGACGTGAAGCGTCCCGACGTGGCTGCGCTGATGAAGAAGCTGGCCTACAAGCAGGCCGAGGCGAATCGCACCTTTGGCGTGCTGCGCAAGATGTTCAACCTGGCCGAAGTGTGGGGGCTACGCCCTGACGGCACGAATCCGTGCCGCCACGTCCCGATGTATCCGCCCGGCAAGGAAACCCGGCTCATCGTGGACGATGAACTGGTGCGGATCTTCCGCCACCTGGAGCATCTGGAGGCGGAAGGACTGGAGAACTACGTCATCCCACTGGCGATCCGCCTGCAATTCGAGTTTGCCGCCCGTCGCTCTGAAATCTGCCCGCTGGAGTGGGATTGGATTGATCTGGAAAAGCGCCGCGTCGTCTGGCCTGACAGCAAGACAGGTGGCATTTCCAAGCCCATGAGCGAGGAAGCCTATCGGCTGCTGTCCACCGCGCCGCGCCGGGATGGTTGTCCCTATGTCCTACCGTCGCCGAATGACCCGAGCCGGCGCATGACCCACGGCGAACACTACGGCGGCTGGACGCGCGTGCTCAAGGCCGCTGGCGTGCCCCACGTTGGCACGCATGGCATCCGCCACCGGGCGACTACCGATATTGCCAATTCGGGCGTGCCGACCAAGGTGGGCATGAAGCTCACAGGCCACAAGACCGTGGCGATGTTTATGCACTATGTTCATACCGAGGACAAGCCGGTACGGGACGCGGCCGAACTGGTGGCGAATCGGCGGTTGGCGATTACCGGGGCGTCCCGTTCTATGGAGGTGACAGCATGACAAGGAAGACGCCGGCAGTAGCGGGGAAACGTGCCGCCTTACCAACTGGCTATGCCGGCATCCATGGCGGCATCGTGGAGTTGCTGGATGCTGCGCGCCAGGCGGCGGCGCGCAGTGTCAATGCACTGATGACAGCCAGTTATTGGGAGATTGGCCGCCGGATTGTCGAAGCCGAGCAGAAAGGCAGACGGCGGGCAGGTTACGGCGAGCAGTTGATGGAACGGTTGTCCGCCGATCTGACGGCTAGATTCGGACGTGGGTTCGGTGTCAACAACCTGGAGAGCATGCGGCGTTTCTTCCTCGCGTACTCCCAGCCCGAGATTTCCCAGACACTGTCTGGGAAATTGGGAAATGAGTCGCCTGCCGAGAAATCCCAGACAGTGTCTCGGAAATTCGACCTCTCCGAACTGGCCCAGGTCTTCACGCTGCCGTGGTCGGCCTATGTCCGGCTGCTGTCGGTCAAGGATGACCATGCCCGCCAGTTCTACGAGGTCGAAGCGCTGCGCGGTGGCTGGAGCGTACGTCAGCTCGACCGGCAGATCGGAAGCCAGTTCTACGAACGCACAGCCTTGTCCAAGGACAAGGCGGCGATGCTGCTCAAGGGTTCGGTGGCCAAGCCCGAGGATGCCGTCACGCCCAACGATGCCATCAAAGACCCGTATGTGTTGGAGTTCCTCGACCTCAAGGACGAGTATTCGGAATCCGACCTGGAAGCGGCCTTGATTCAGCGGCTGGAAGACTTCCTGCTGGAGCTGGGTGAAGGCTTCACCTTCGTCGGGCGGCAGCGTCGTCTGCGCATCGACCAGACCTGGTATCGGGTGGATCTGCTGTTCTTCCATCGCAAGCTGCGCTGCCTGGTCATCATCGACCTGAAGCTGGGCAGCCTGACCCATGCCGATGTGGGGCAGATGCATATGTACTGCAACTATGCCAAGGAGCATTGGGCCTACCCGGACGAGAATCCGCCGGTGGGTCTGATCCTGTGCGCCGACAAAGGCCATGCCCTGGCGCGGTATGCACTGGATGGCTTGCCGACCAAGGTGATGGCGGCGAACTACCGAACGGTGTTGCCGGATGCCGAGTTGCTACAGAAAGAGTTGGAGAACACGCGGCGGCGGCTCGAATCTCGCGGAGCGCTGCCTCTCAGGGACGACAAGCAGTAGTCGTACGTCCCGGCGTTTCGCCGTCGGGCTCGCGGGCTGCGCCCCGTGCTTCGTGCCGAATCACAGCCATTCGGCGCTGATCCCTGACGCCTCCGGCCTGGATCGTTGATCCGGGCCTGCGCGTGCTTCGCACTTGCCAACGGCGGGTGTGTGGCTGAGTGGGGTGGAGGCGGTCTTGCTGTTCCCTTCACCGTATCACGGCGTTCTCGCCGTCAATGACTTCGCGTGCTCGCACGCTTGCGGCCTGTCGGCCGTCTTCGATCCCTGACTGCTTGCGCTGCGCCGTGCTGGCCACGGTTCCGGGCAATTCCGCCCGAGCAACCGGAGCACGATCATGTCGCAACTGTCCTTTTCCTCGTTCGATGACGCTTTGCTGGTGCGTGACGCCCAAGGGCACTACCTGCCGGCATCGGTGGATCAAATTCTTGAAGCGGCGCGCCAGGCCATTGAGCTGAAGATGCAGCGTGGTGCTGAGTTCACTTCGCCGGCGCTGGTCAAAGAGTACCTGCGCAACAAGCTGGCAGGCTTTGAGCATGAAGTCTTTGCGGTGCTGTTTCTGGATACGCGCCATCGGCTGATCGAGTATCGGGAGATGTTCCACGGCACCATCGACAGTGCATCGGTATATCCACGCGAAGTGGTTAAGGAGGCGCTGCGGCTCAATTCGGCGGCGGTCATCCTCTCGCACAACCATCCCAGCGGAAATCCTGAGCCGTCGCAGGCGGACAAGGTGCTGACGCAGCGGCTCAAAGAAGCGCTGATGCTGGTGGAGGTTCGCATACTGGATCACGTCATTGTGGGCGGTATGGAAACTGTCTCATTCGCCGAGAAAGGACTGGCCTAGTCTTGGAGTTTCCGCCCATTTTCTTTATCCAGCACCAAGCATCATATTAAGATGCTTGGTATTTACTCTGATTAGTCACTCCGTTCAGCCAAGGCACGAACCAATCTAAAAAGCTCGGCCTGATATTTTGCGTCGTGAAGTGCATCGTGATCTCCCTTTTGGTTAGGATGCACAACTTTATCAATAGCACTTGATCTAGTCTCGTACCATGAGCAACCCGTAGCCCCCATAAAAAGCGCTTTAATATCCAGTGCAGTGAAGCCAAATGGATTTTCGCCCAGATATTTCAAAAAGTAGTAATTTACAAACCCCCAGTCAAATGGGGCGTTAAGTCCCACAAAAACCGGCGAGCTTTCCTTGGGGACATTCTTGGCGATCCAAGCTGAAAATTCCGTCATGGCCTCAGATGGAGTTACGCCTTCAGTCTCAGCTTGCTCCAAAGTAAGGCCTGTGATCTTCAGTGCTTCTGCAACCGATTTTCCACTAACTGGTTTTAACATTATCGAAAATGAGATTTCCGGCTGATACACTAGGCAAGCCCCCACGGTAAGCATGCTATGCTCTCCGACAATAGGGCCAGCGGTTTCAACGTCAACCGATATAAAAACTTCAGGTTTCTTGCTCATTTTCTCGCTCCGGTATTAGGTTTTGACTCAGCCAGCCATAACAGGAGATGGCTCCAATTCCGCAACAGCCTGATGAAAGTGTTCGGCCTTGAGTGGAGAATTCGGAAACGCTAAGGACACAGCCGCCGGATATAAGCGCGTACGAATGTCTGAATAAGTCCAAGCCGGCTTGGTTTTTGTTGCAGATGTCGCTTCTACCAGCTTCTTGATTTCGGTTGCCGAAAAACCCATGTCTCCCAAATCGTTTGTGAATAGTTCATTTCGCTCTTCATCAGTGGGGCGTGTGAACTCCTCAACAATCGACGCACGTCGAATGACTGCTGCATCAAGAGCTGCCAATCGGTTTGTGCAAAGAATGGCGAAGATACGCCCGCCATGCTTCCGCATACTGTCTATAGATTGAATCAATGTGTTCACGCCGACCTTATCTTCATGGTGGCTATGATCTTGGCTGCGGGATGCCCCTAAAGAGTCACCCTCGTCAATAATCAGGAAGGCTCGGCCCTTTCCCGGCCCGATAGATCTGGAAATATCTTCAAATGCCTGGGTGATGAGCGTTCCCATTTCACCCACCTTGCCGGTTCCGCGAACTTTGTTGCTCAGCTTGAAAAGAATTGCGTCTTCAATTTTAGCGTCGCGAGCAAGACGATTTGCAATCGCCTCTGCATTTGCAGTTTTCCCTGTTCCTACATCGCCATGGAAAATGGCTAATGGATACTGGTCATTCAATAGTTCAATGACTGCGAGCTTCTTTTTATGATGCTTTTGACTCCAGCGCTCAAGTTCATTGGATTGCAAAATTAGCTGGAGGCGCTTTTGTACGCGTTGGTAACGCCCTTCAAAGCCCAATAGTTTCTGAGCCTGAATATCAAGCTGTGTCGTCGGAAGGTTTGTTTTTACTTCGAATACAGATGAGTTGCTCATGAAAAGTCCTTCCTATTGGTGCCAAAGCCGTTGCTGCTGTATCCGCGCCCTGCAGAAGAGGTTAGGTCTTTGTGACTGGTGTCCGTAGACGAAGGTACCCATGAAATCTTTAGGGGGAGATCAGCACGTTTCTCTGCGGATGATAAATCGGTATAGCGTAGATGAATTCGAATCCACCCACCTTTGTCTTTTGGCGTCAGAGGCCATGTTACGCCACCAGGCCGCTCCGTTCCCGTCGCCCCCTCGTTTTGGAACTCATATTTGATAGCGCGCACCTCGGAAGTGCCATTCATGAGCGTTACGTCGGCGTATTTGAGATAATCCTTCTTCGCCAACAGTTCTATGTCATGAGCGTAGTTTGACGCCTCATCCTCGGTCATAGCCTTGGTGGTGGTCGCAATAATGATCAAGTCGGCTTTGACGCTGCGCATGACTTTTTCAACATCTGCAACTGTATAACTATTAGTACTCGAATAGGTGCTCATTCTTTTTAGTCCTTGGTCTTGAAGCGACCACCAAAAATCTCTTTCCACACTTCGTTATCATTTTCGACAGATGCATAGGTCGCCGTATCCAAAGAAGATTCAGCAGCTTTGGCTATAAGCGCTTGCTCATCCTTGGTAATGCGGGATGCCACGTTATTCTCTGAGCTTACAGGGTCAATAATAATTACAGGAGTGTCAAAGTTACTGATTGGTTTGCCAGAATTTTCTGGAAAGTCGATACGCTCCCCCAGCTTCGTGCTAGCGATATACGCCAAGAATTCTCTGAAGCGTTTCTCAATGGTCTCGGCGGGGCCATCTCGATCAAGTAGGTAGCCGAAAATCAGTTCGATATGGAAAGACTTGAGGCCTGGCACGTCGTGAAAGTGTCTCCACCGCTTTGCCAGACGGACTAACGTCCGAAAGTGTTTGTCCTTATCCTTTCGCGTTTTAACGAACTGGATGTGGCACGGTGCACAAGTGAGATTTTTTGCGCCGCTCTGAATATCGTATTGCCAGCCGTGATCAGCATTGGAACTGTCTTGAAGAACGGGTACAACGTCTACTTCCAGGCCGCTCTTGACGAAAGTTACCTTTGCTGCACGACGCTGAATCTCGAAGTCCTCAACTTTTTTTGTGGGGTAAATTTCTATCAAAAGATCATAGATCTTGTTGCACAGATTCTCGTACGATTTTCCGTTTTCATCGACTCCCGTGACATAAAAGACAACATCAACATCCGTAGGGTAATCATCAACCTTTCGAAGAATAGTGTATTTCGCAAAAGAGCCGGCCTTAACGACCTTTGTGACTTTTATCTTTGATTTATCGGTAATGCGTTTTTTTAGCTCAACAACAAGATTGTCCACCTGCGCGTGATACTCTTTGCGCTTTTCGCCTGGAAGGCGCAATACATTGTGATCGAAGTATTCGAGCTCTGAATTTGATAACGGCATTGTTTTCCCTACTTTTATTAGAAAAATTGACTTCTTTCAGTCCTGCAATGTCATGCCGTTTGCAATGTAATCGACGGTGACTGCGGCTGCCGCTTGTGCGGCCAGTAGATGAAATCTATTGTCTTTTTTCGAGTCTCCGAAATCACTAATACCACGCACCATCAGTACTGGTTTGCCGAAATTGGCGCATGCAGCAAATAAGCCCGCCCCTTCCATCTCAGCGACTTCGATTTTTCCGTGAATCTCTCGCATCCCTAGAAACTTTTCTGGATCACGAAGGAGCTTTTCACCACTGGCGACCGTGGCCGTCTTCGGCAGAACTCCTTTGGCGACAGGGCCAGCATCAACTTGTTCGGGGAATTCAATACCTAGAGCCTGGTAGCTTTTCAAGAGGCGAGTTTCAAGGCCCGTCCTGTTAGATAAATAGGAGCTAACGTCTTGGCGAACACGCATTGTCAGCCTGGTGATTTCTGGGCGTGTCTCACTCTTCCCGCCTTCAACAAGTGCCGCGCCCTCATAGGCGACGATACGTTCTGCCAGAACTACCTCTCCTAGCGCACATTTTTCTCGCAGGCCAGCCGCAATGCCCAGCATCATCACGTTGCTAGGTCTCAGATCACTCAACAGCATGGTGGTTACTGACGCTGCATCTACGTTGCCCGCACCCGCAAAGCAAGCTAAAGCGCAGCTAGCCGTCTTTCCACCGCGCTTGGCAACAGGGGCTTTCCAAACGTGAAGACCGTTCTCAGTCGTCGTATGTTCAGCATCCTCCGCAATACCAAAAGCTTGCTTGGCGGCGGCCAACTCCACGTCCAGAGCTGTTAGCACTAATACATCAGGAGGAAGAGCATCAATCCTGGCTCGCTCTTCTTCATGGAAAATTTTTACGATACGTGCGCTGATTTCTGACAATGCAAGTACGGGCTCTTGCAAAGAAAGGGCGGGAAGACATTTGACAACCTTATTGCCACTATTCGGCATATAGGTCAGTGGGTTGGTCTGAAAATTCTTAAGAACACTAAGCGCACCCAGACCGTCCTCGCTATTTGCACCTAACTGCAAATCAAGCGGCAGAACAGGCAAAAGCCTCTTGGTCATCTTGCGTGCGCGATCCAGTACACCCTTTCCGCCGCCTAGAGCCACCATCGCAGTAGCATGCTCAATTTGCTCATCGCCGACATTGCCGCCTGTCAGCACGTCCTCTTCTAACGGGACGAGTTCTGCGACCCCTCGTGCGACCATGCTCATGAGCAGCTTACGTTGCTCAGGATTCGCCTTGACTTGAAGACGTTCGTGCGAAGCTACGATTTTTAGACGGATATGAGAGCTGTTGCCAGGCGTTAACCTGTCTACCGCTTTAGCAACCGTCCAGTCGAACAGCAGCGCCTTCCCATCTCCGTTCACCGGCTCGGCTGCGACGTAAATGACGAAGCCGCCACCAGCGTTAAGGACTTCCTCAACAAGGGTATCGACAAAAGCGTGCGCTCTGTCTATGAGCTCATTCTCGGTGGTGTTCGAGATGCTTCCAGCAAGGAGGATGTGGCTTGAAGCCAGCATTAGGGAATTTGTCATGAGTGATCCCAATTGATTCTGTGTCTTCGCGCATAGTGTTCTGCGCACCAATTGCTTCATCCCCGTTGGCGTAGTCGATAAGTATGAACCACCAAGCTAATGGATATTTTTTCGATATATGCGGGGTGTTTTTTACATTTCAAGAGCTCTGTTGCAGAGTTTTATTGATCTGAGGGATGTTTAACGAAGGCTTGTTTTTAGCCACTAGTGTCATCGGTACGCGTCCTTCAAGGATGATGGTGTTACTCGTTAACTTCATCATCGGGTAACTCCAGTTCATTCCAAAGCTCCTCTTCTGTAAGTCGCTTGAAGTCTGGCATCAAATTTTTGACTAGCGCTGGGGGAGCACCTTCCAAGGCTGATGTAGCAATCAGAGCGAATCCGCCGCGATCTAGGCGAACAGCCACGACCCCATATTCTTCCAAGACACTACGCATGTTGATGACGAAGGCATCCCGCAACGTAGTGCGGCCCGAGAGGATTCGTAACGTCTTATCGCTAACGCGCGCCCGGGTCTTTCCTGTTCGCTTCAGTAGTACGGCCAATCGAAGTGCAACAGTCTCTATAGATGGATATTTTGTCGCCATTTGAATTCCAATACAGGATTTTAGTAATCCTATTATAGGATTAAATTTTTGATTGGTCAAGGTTTTTCGTCTCCAGGCAATGCCTGGCCGCGCTGTCGTGCTTCGCATCGAGCCGCCTGAGGCGTCTCGCCCCCTTCGGGCTTCCATCGTTCCCTCGCTCCGCTCGGCTGACGCCTACGGCCCGGCTTCCAGCTTCGGGCCTGCGCGCTTCGCTTGCGTGCGGTTTGCACATCGCGGCGGCCGTTGCCATGTCCAGCCGTCTCTCCTGACTCCTTCACCTTGCTCGCGACTGTAGCCCGTGGCCGCGTGCCATCAAGGCGCGCCAGGCCGTGTCCTCGGCTGCGCCTGCGGGCCGCACCTACCTGCCGCTTTTCTCCTTGACGGCCCACGTCCGTGGGCTCCTGACCGTCGCGGGCGATGAACTCAGGAAAGACGGTGGCAACAGGGCCAACCGGGTTCCTCGTGCCAACCGCACCGAACAGCCGAAAGCCTGGGCTCCGAATCTAGGAATCCGGTGTGCGGTTTGAACAGCAAACCCTTTTTGTCAGGAGAAAGACCATGCTTGCATCCCGTTTTGCTTCCCGTTCCCCGGTACTGCGCAGCGATTCCCCGCTGTCCGATGACCAGATTCACCGCGTGGCCCCGTCCATCTTTGCCGAGGCACCCCACGAAAGCCGCTCCCAGCGGTACGCCTATATCCCCACCGCCACGGTGCTGACCGAACTGCGCAAGGAAGGGTTTCAGCCTTTCATGGTGACGCAGACCCGCACCCGCCACGAAGACCGGCGCGACTACACCAAGCACATGATTCGGTTGCGCCATGCCAGCCAGATCAACGCCCGAGGCGAAGCCAACGAAATCATCCTGCTGAACTCGCACGATGGCACCAGCAGCTACCAGATGCTGGCCGGCATGTTCCGTTTCGTGTGCAGCAATGGTCTTGTTTGCGGCGACACCGTGGCCGATGTGCGCGTGCCGCATAAGGGCGACGTGGCCGGGCAAGTGATCGAAGGTGCCTATCAGGTACTGCACGGTTTTGACCGTGCGCTGGAATCCCGCGAATCCATGCAGGCCATTACGCTGGACGAAGGCGAGGCCGAAGTATTCGCCCGCGCCGCGCTGTCGCTCAAGTACGACGACCCGGACAAGCCCGCACCCATCACCGAATCGCAAATCCTGATGCCGCGTCGGTTCGACGACCGCCGCCCGGACTTGTGGATGACCTTCAACCGCATACAGGAAAACCTGACCAAAGGCGGTTTGTCTGGACGCAGCGCCAACGGACGTCGCCAGCAGACCCGACCGGTGCAGGGCATTGATTCCGATGTGCGCCTCAATCGCGCCCTGTGGCTGCTGGCCGATGGCCTGCGCCAATTGAAAGCCTGATTTCCCTGCGCGGCAGGGGCAGGCAGCAACCCTTGCCGCGTCATTCGCTGCTGCATTCCATCATCGCAAGGAGTTTTCACCATGAACGCTATCAACCACACCGAAGCCCAAGCCATCCACGCCACGGCCAGCGCCGCGCCTGCCGTGCTGTTGGAAGCCGCCGACCCGAGCAAAAACCTGATTCTTGTGCCGCTGTCGCGGCTGGTATCGCGCCCCACGGGCCGCAACGTGCGCAAGACCCCGCGCATGTCGATTCCCGAACTCGCCGCCAGCATCCAGCGTGTCGGTCTGCTGCAAAACCTGATCGTGACCGCGACCGCTGACGGCGAGCGCTACGAAGTCGTGGCCGGAGGCCGTCGCCTTGCCGCCCTCAAGCTGCTGGCGAAGAAGCGCCGTATCAGCAGGGAATGGGAGGTGCCTTGCCTGCTGGTGGCCGATGGCACCGCCCGCACCGCCAGCCTGACCGAGAACGTGCAGCGCGAAGCCATGCACCCCGCCGACCAGTTCGAGGCATTCGCCGCGCTGGTGGCCGAAGGCCGCCCCATCGAGGATATTGCCGCAGATTTCAGCGTCACGCCGTTGGTGGTGCAGCGCCGCCTGAAACTCGCCAACGTGTCGCCGCGCCTGCTGGCCGACTACCGGGCCGAAGCCGTGAGCCTTGACCAGTTGATGGCCCTTGCCATCACCGACGACCACACCGCGCAGGAAGCTGCGTTCTACGATGCGCCCACATGGCAGCGCAGCCCGCACAACCTGCGCGACCGCCTGACCGAGCGCGAGATTGATGCCCACCGGCATCCGCTGGTGCGCTTCGTTGGGCTGAATGCTTACGAGGCCGCAGGCGGTGGCACCCGCCGCGATCTGTTCGCGGAAGCCGATAGCGGCGTGTATCTGACCGATGCCACGTTGCTGGAACGGCTGGCGCAGGACAAGCTGGCCAGCCTTGCCGCCGAGGTGAAGGCCGAAGGCTGGGCATGGGTGGATGCCACCCCCGGCATGACCCATGCCGACCTGCAAGCCTTCCAGCGCGCCCCGAGACAGCGCCGCAGCCCGAACAAGCGCGAAGCCCAACGCAACGAGAAGTTGCAAACCAAGATGCAGGCGCTGGCCGAGGCCGTGGATGCCGCCCTGGACGCCGACGATGAAGAAAAGGCCGACGCCTTGCAGGAAGAAGGCGAACACCTGGGCGAACAGTTGCAGGCGCTGGAAGATGGCTTGCTGGACTACGCGGAAGCCGTCAAAGCTGCCGCCGGGGCCATCGTCACCATCGACCGCAACGGCGAGGCCGTGATTCATCGTGGCCTGCTGCGCGAAGCCGAGGCCAAGGCACTACGCACGCTTGAACGGCTGCGGCAAGGTTTCGGCAGCGAGGGCGAAGCCGGGAACGACGACACCGGCGAGGAAGCCGACGACGCCCCCAAGCCCGCCGCCATGTCCGACCGGCTGGCGCAGCGGTTGAGTGCCCACCGCACCGCCGCGCTGCAAATCGAAGTCGCACGGCATCCACAAGTGGCGCTGGCCGCGCTGGTGCATGGCATGGTGCAGACCGTTTTGCAGGGCAGCCACTACGGCCACGATCTGCCGTTGGGTGTGAAGCTGACCCAGCAAGATCGGCTGGAAGGCATGGCGCCGGACTGGCCGGAATCGTCCGCCGCCGTGGCACTGCGCACCTTGCAGGAAATCGCGGGCGAAGCCTTGCCGGAGGACAGCGCCGAACTGTTCGCCGCGTTGCTGGCGAAGTCGCAGGATGAACTGGTGCGGCTGCTGGCCGTGTGCGTGGCGTCCACGGTGGACGTGGTGACGCCCCGCGCTACGGCGCAGCAACCGGGCGCAGAACTGGCGCAGGCTGTCGGCTTGGAAATGGCCGCATGGTGGAAGCCCACCGCAGACGGCTATTTCCAGCATGTACCGAAGGCCGCGATTCTGGAAGCCGTGGGCGAATTCGCACCGGAGCACGTCACCCGGCTGGCGAAGTTGAAGAAGGGCGACATTGCCAGCGAAGCCGAGCGGCTGGCCGATGGCACCGGCTGGATGCCCGCTATCTTCCACGCCGAAGGCCCGCAGCAGGACGCGCAGGACGTGAAGACAGGCGAGGAAGCCGAACCACCGGAGGAAGCCGCCGTTGTGGCGAATGAGCAGCCGCAGGCCGAGGCACTGGCCGCGTGATCTGCCCATCTTTTGAAGCAAGCGCCTTGGTTTCGGCCAAGGCGTTTGCAGCCCGATCAGCACCTGCCCCAAGCCGTTACGCCTTGGGGCAGGTGGTCAAAAATCCGGTCCCGGCAGTGGCCGCGCCCGGTTGGACATCCACAACCCCGAACCGCCAAGCCGCCACCTTCGGTCAGGCGACGTGGAGATGCCCAAGTACCTTTCAGACACGACTGGCCACAAGGCCGTCACTGCGCGAGAATGCAGTTTTCAATCGGCAGTTTCGCCGAAGCGTTATAGAGGATCGGTATGGCGGTTCCACAGAGCAAACAGGAGTTGCTGGATGCCATTCGCACCACTTATCAGAAACTGATGGACGATCTTGCCAGTGTGCCGACTGAGCATGCTCGTGAGGCAACGCTGGAGGGGCATGCGCAAGGCACACAGATGAGCGTGTCCGATCTGGTGGCCTATTTGATCGATTGGAATCTGCTGGTGCTGAAATGGTGCGATGGAAAAGCCAAAGGATTGCCGGTCGATTTCCCTGAAACCGGCTACAAGTGGAACGAGTTGGGCAGGCTGGCGCAGAAGTTTTATGCCGACCATGCTGGTGTTGCCTATGCTGACTTGTTGCGGCAGTTCGCGGATGTGAATGGGCGCATCGTGGCCTTGGTGGAACAGGAAACCGATGCCTCGCTCTATGGCACGCCTTGGTATGAGAAATACACCCAGGGTCGGATGATCCAGTTCAACACATCATCGCCCTATGCCAATGCGCGGGGGCGGCTGCGCAGATGGAAGAAGGCCAACGGTATTGGCTGACCAGTGCGTGTCGGCGCAATGCGCCGCCGGGCTTTCGGGCTGCGCCCCGTGTCGTCTTCGGCGTCACGGCCATTCGGCGTCAATCCCTTGTATCTTTGAAGTGCGTGTCCGGCAGTGCCGTCACGCCCGGACCTGTCAGGGTTCGGGGTTGGCCGCAGCATGTAGCCCGTCATCCCTCGGTGCCCATGGAGCCCGTGCGTGAGTCTTGGGCGCATGCATGCGCCCGATCTCTGAAAGCCCGAACAGTTGCGTGAACGCCGTTCGCATTTGCAAGGAAGGGACGCAGGGATCATGGCCAATCAAATTGCAGTCGGTATCGACATCTCCAAGAAGACCATGGATGTAGCCATGGGGCACGAGCAGCCTACGGCCATATTCAGCAACGATGGTGCCGGGCATCAAGCGTTGATCGAAGAGCTGAAAAACCATCAGGTCTCGCTGATCGTGATGGAGGCGACCGGACAGTACCAACTGGCCTGCGCCTGCGCACTTCAAGCTGCGGGATTCGCTGTCGTCGTCATCAACCCTCGGCAGGCACGGGACTTCGCCAAGGCCATGGGGCGCCTAGTCAAGACCGACAGCGTGGATGCCCGCATGCTGGCTGAGCTGGCCCAGGTGCTGAATCTGCGGCCGGATCGAGACCGCTTCATCAAGCCGATGCCAGACCAGGCGCAGCAATACCTTCATGCACTGGTGCTTCGACGCCGGCAACTGGTGCGCCTTCTGGTCAGTGAGCGCCAGCGCAAGCACATGGCGCATGCCGAGGTGGTGCAGGACATTGTGGAACTGATGGATGTGCTGTCGAGACAGCTTGAAGCGCTGGATCGGAGGATTGCGGAACACTTGGCGTACCATCAGCCCGATCTGGCCGCCTTGCTCAAGAGCGTCAAAGGGGTTGGTCCGGCAACGGCTGCGACGCTGATGTCCGAGCTGCCAGAGCTTGGCCGGCTCAAGGCCAGGCAGATCTCTGCGCTGGTAGGCGTCGCTCCGATGAACCGGGACTCGGGCCAGGCCCGCGGCAAACGCTTCATCTGCGGCGGACGTGCCGCGGTCAGGAGCGCTTTGTACATGGCCGCCATCGTCGCCATGCGTCACAACGCCGTGATACGGCGTTGCTATGAGCGTCTGCTGGCGGCAGGCAAGCCGAAGAAGGTGGCCATCGTGGCCTGCATGCGCAAGCTGCTGATTATCCTGAATGCCATGGTCAAAAGCGGGCGGCCATGGAATGACCAGCTTGCACAGGCCTGAAATTGCTGGAGAGTGTCCCCATGTCCGGCCGGCCGCTGCGCCGGCGAATGGGCTTCAGATACCCATCGCCATGACCCAGCCCGCCAGCCCGGCCAGCAGCACCACGAGCGCTGGCGGCACGCGTCCCACCGTCAGCAGCCCGAACGAGAGCAGCGCCAGCCCAAAATCCGCCTTGCCGTGGATGGCACTCGTCCATACCGGGTCATAGAGGGCGGACACCAGAATGCCGACCACGCCGGCGTTGATGCCGGCCATGGCCGTCTGGATGCCCGCGCGGTGGCGCAATCCTTCCCAAAATGGCAGTGCGCCGACCAGCACGAAGAAGGCCGGGAGGAAGATGGTGCCCAGGAGTGCCAGCCCGCCGATCCAGCCATGCAGCGGGCCGTGAGCAACCGCGCCGAGGTAGGCCGAGAACGTGAACAGCGGCCCCGGCACGGCCTGCGCCGCGCCGTAGCCGGCCAGGAAGTCGGCGTTGCTCACGACGCCGCTCGGCACCACGGCGGCCTGCAGCAGCGGCAGCACGACGTGCCCACCACCGAAGACCAATGCACCGGAGCGATACACCCCTTCCAGCAGCGCTATCGTGAACGAGTCCGTGGCTGCGGCCCACAGGGGCAGCCCAACGAGTGGGGCGGCAAACAGCAGCAGTGCCACGACGCCCAGCTTGCGCGAAACCGGGTAGCTATGGGCATGGCCGCCGCCAGGCTGTGCGATCTTCAAGCCCCACCAGCCCAGCAATCCCGCCACCGTGATGGCGGCGATCTGCCCCATCGCCGAGGGAAGAATGATGGTCAGCAGCGCCGCCAGAATGGCCAGGGCGGCGCGCGACCGGTCCGGGCACAACGACCGGGCCATGCCCCAGACTGCCTGGGCCACGATGGCCACGGCCACCACCTTGAGCCCATGGACCCAGCCGGACTGGGCCAGCCCCTGGTACTCGGCGATGCCAAAGGCGAACAGGATCAGCGCAATCGCCGATGGCAAGGTGAATCCGGCCCAGGCCGCCAGCAGCCCCAGCCAGCCCGCGCGGCCCAGCCCCAGCGCCATGCCCACCTGGCTGCTGGCCGGGCCGGGCAGGAGCTGGCACAGGGCGACCAGGTCGGAGTAGCTGCGGTCATCCAGCCAGCGGCGGCGCTCGACAAACTCCGAGCGGAAATAGCCCAGGTGCGCGATCGGCCCGCCGAAGGAGGTCAGCCCCAGCTTGAGAAAGGCGCCGAAGACTTCGACGGGTGAGCCGCGCGCGGCTGCGGACTCATGCTGCAAGGTGTTGGTTGAATCTGTCATTTGTGCATCGCCTCCCCGGTGAACTCCCGGATGCGTTCCTTGGCCAGTGCCAAGCCTTCCTTGCCCTTGGGCGTGATCGTGTAGAGCTTGCGCACGGTGCGCCCTTCACGCTCCTTGCGGGAGACGAGGTAGCCGTCGCGCTCCATCTTGTGCAACATCGGGTACAGCGTTCCGGGAGAGAGGCGGTAGCCGTGGTGGGCCAGCTCGTCGATCATCCATTGCCCGTAGATCTCCTGCTCGGCCGCGTGGTGCAGCACATGCAGGCGGATCAGTCCCGACAGCAAGTCGTGGTGCTCCATAGCGCGCGGTGTCGATTGTTCTTTCATATCGAATATCGATAACGAAATTCGATAATATCAGCTTCAGATCACCCGACTGCGCACGCAGAGGTATTTAGACCTTGCGACCCTCAGCATCCACCACGGCCTCACCATCCTCTTTGTTGAACGCGCCGCGCTGCGGCTGCGGCAAGATGTCCAGCACGGCCTCCGATGGCCGGCACAGGCGCGTGCCCAGCGGCGTGACCACGATGGGCCGGTTGATGAGGACGGGGTGCTGGAGCATGAAGTCGATCAACTGCACGTCGCTCCACTGCGGGTCATCCAGGCCCAGCTCGGCATAGGGCGTGCCTTTCTCGCGCAGCACGGCGCGCGCCGATACGCCCATCGCGGCGATCAGTGCCGTCAGCGTCGCCCGGTCGGGCGGCGTCTTCAGGTACTCGATGACCGTGGGCTCCTCGCCGCTGTTGCGGATCAGGGCCAGCACGTTGCGCGACGTGCCGCAGGCGGGGTTGTGGTAGATGGTGATGTTGCTCATGGTGGCTTGCCTGGGTTAGCGGGAGGAAGGGTTCGGGCCGCATTCGTACCAGCCGCGCGAGCGGTTGACCACGCGCACGACCAGCAGCATCACGGGTACCTCGATCAGCACGCCGACCACGGTGGCCAGCGCCGCGCCGGACTGGAAGCCGAACAGGCTGATGGCGGCGGCCACCGCCAATTCGAAGAAATTGGAAGCGCCGATCAGTGCCGACGGGCAGGCGATGCGGTGCTGCTCGCCCACCTGGCGGTTGAGCCAGTAGGCCAGCCCCGAGTTGAACAGCACCTGGATCAGGATGGGCACGGCCAGCATGGCGATCACCAGCGGTTGGCGCAGGATGGCCTCGCCCTGGAAGGCGAACAGCAGCACCAGCGTGAGCAGCAGCGCGGCCATGGACAGCGGGCCGATGCGGGCCAGCGCGGCATCGAAGGCGGCCTGGCCCTGACGCAGCAGCGCGCGGCGCCAGAGTTGCGCGAGGATGACCGGGATCACGATGTAGAGCAGCACCGACACCATCAGCGTGCTCCAGGGCACGCTGATGGACGACAGGCCCAGCAGCAGGCCGACGATGGGCGCAAAGGCGAAGACCATGATGGTGTCGTTCAGCGCCACCTGCGACAGCGTGAACGCCGGGTCGCCGCCGGTCAGCCGGCTCCAGACGAATACCATGGCCGTGCAGGGCGCGGCGGCCAGCAGGATCAGGCCGGCAACATAGCTGTCGAGCTGGTCGGCCGGCAGCCACTGGGCGAAGATCTGGCGCACGAAGATCCAGGCCAGCAGCGCCATCGAAAACGGCTTGACGGCCCAGTTGATGAACAGCGTCACGCCAATGCCGCGCCAATGCTGCCTGACCTGGCCCAGCGCACCGAAGTCCACCTTGAGCAGCATGGGAATGACCATGACCCAGATCAACAGGCCCACCGGCAGGTTGACCTGCGCGACCTCGAGGCGGCCGATGGCCTGGAACACGCCGGGTGCGAACTGGCCCAGGGCCACGCCCAGCACGATGCACAGGAACACCCACAGCGTCAGGTAGCGCTCGAAGAGGCTCATGGGCTGCGGCGCTTGTTCAGGCCGCAGCGCTTCAGGGATTGCATTCATTGCCCCGGCCTCACTTCGTACCGATATTGCGCAGCTCATGCTGCAACGACATGGCGTCCAGCCGCTGCAGCGGCAGCGACAGGAACAGCTCGATGCGTCGGCGCAGCGTCAGCGCCGCATCCGTGAATGCCTTGCGCTTCTGCTCATCGGTGCCTTCGACGGCTGCGGGGTCAGGAACGCCCCAATGCGCCGACATTGGCCGTCCCGGCCACACCGGGCAGACCTCGCCGGCGGCGTTGTCGCAGACCGTGAATATGAAATCCAGCTCCGGTGCACCGGGCGCCGCGAACTCATCCCAGTTCTTGCTGCGGTAGCCAGCGGTCGGCATGTGCAGCCGCTCCAGCGTGGCGAGCGCCAGTGGGTGGACTTCGCCCTTGGGGTGGCTGCCCGCCGAGTAGGCGCGAAAGCGCCCCTGGCCCAATTCATTGAGGATGCCTTCGGCCAGGATGGAGCGAGCCGAGTTACCCGTGCAGATGAACAGGGCGCTGTAGATCTTGTCGGTGGTCATGGGTATCTCACATCAGCAGCAGGAGGAGGCCGGCTTCACCGCAACGCCCATCGGCTTGCCGCGCACCGGGGTACAGCACGCTGCGGCGGAAGTCGCTGCAGGCGCCGCTTCGTTAAAGACCGGAATATTGCCCAGCGTGTGAAAGTGCTCCCAGGCCACGCCCTGCGGGTCGGTGATCCAGTGCTTCTCGCTGCGCGCGTAGCAGCAGGTCGTGGTGCCCTCGTCCAGCAGCGTCATGTCGGCCGCCTCGGCGCGGGCCTTCAGCACCGCCAATTCCTCGGCATCGTCGGTCTGGATACCCAGGTGGTCAATGCCCGGCTTGTTGCCACGTGTGGAGATGGCGAAGTTGACCGGCGGGTCTTCGAGCATCCATTTGGCGTAGTCGCTTTCGACGCGCGCGGGCTGCGCGGCGAACAGTTGGGAATAGAAGCCGATGCTGCGGTTCAGGTCATCGACGTGCAGGTGGACGTGGAAGCGCTTCATGGGGAGATCCTTTCAGCAGGAGGTACAGGCAGAGGAGGAATCACTGACCTCGCACGTGCTGCCTTGGCAGCAGTGCTCGGTCAGGTAGCCGAGCAGCCCATTCATCTGGCTGAAGTCGGCGCGGTAGATCAGGTTGCGGCCTTGCTGTTCGATGGTGACGAGGCCAGCATGAGCCAGTTCCTTCAGGTGGAAGGACAGCGCGTTGCGGGCCACGTCGAGCTGATCGGCCAGAACGCTGGGCGTGAGCCCTTCGGGGCCGGCGACGACTAGGGATCGGAACACGCGCAGGCGCTGGGCATGGGCCAGGGCACCGAGGGCGGAAACGGCTTGGGCTTCATTCATTATTCAATAATACATCAATTATTGAATCAATGGCAATGCCGCTTATGCTGGATCAAGCCTGCGTGGCTTGACTTTCAAGACAGTTGCTCACGCCTTCGCGCCTGCGGCGCTGCGCGCTGCGCTTGCGGTGAGTACGGCACCCCGCCGCAAGGGGGGGGCTTGTGGGCCTACGCCCCGGCTTGCTGCCGCAGGTTGCGCGAAAGCGTGCTGTCCTCGACGCTGGCGGTTCGTCGCCTGTACGTCACGAAGGACGGTTCACCGACACGCCGCCCGGCCTTGCAATGGAGCTTCCACGCCACGCCTCAAGCAAGAGGCCGCCTGCTACGTCAGAGACGCTTTCACCTTGTCGTTGGGCGTTGTCCTTGCCCGTGCCAGGGCGCAAGCCGGTGAAGCCGTCACGCGGGGAGCCGAGTCGGCCATGTTTCCTTTCGGAGCGGGTCGGCCCAAGGCCGTCCTGTCTGTTTGTGAATCCTGGCGGTGGCCGGGCTTCTATGGCTGCAACCTTCCAGCGAAAACAATTTCCCCCTGCGCTGCGCGCATTCCTCGCGGGACAAATTCTTTTCGCTTCCAGGCGCTCCACTGCGTTGCGCCCGCAAGCGGTGCAGCCAGCCCGCCCCCCGCCGGTCGGATCACAACAGGACGCGATGGGCGCGAACCCTGTTCAACCGAAAGGAAATTCATCATGGCAAACATCGGCACCTTCACCGCAGAGAAAGACGGCTTCACCGGCACGCTTCGCACCCTGACCCTCAACGTCAAGGTCAAGCTGGTTGCCAATGACAAGGGCGAGAACGAAAGCGCCCCCGACTTCCGCCTTCAGGCGGCCGGCCACGACATCGGCGCGGCGTGGAAGAAGACCAGCGAAGCCGGGCGGGCTTACATCTCCGTGACCCTCGACGATCCTTCGTTCCCGGCAACGGTCTATGCCCGCCTCATCGAAGGCGAGGACGGCACGCATGACCTGATCTGGTCGCGCAGCAAGCCCAAGGCGGCCTGACGGCCGCCCACCGCGCCCCGCCCATTGCGGCGGGGCACAACTCTATGCACGCATGACCTTATTCCACTCGATGCTATGACCGGCAGCTTCAAGCTCACGCGCAAGTGCCTGTTTCCAACCTCCGCCGCTATCCATCGTCTCCCAAACGACACCGGCGAAATCGCTTGGGATTTCCACCGCCCCGCGTTTGAGAGCACATACCTTGTCTCTGCCCAGTCGGCCAATGAAGTATCCCAACTCCAAAAGCACATTCTGACGGGCTCTTGGCTCAGGCGTTCCTCCTTTTACGCAGCCCTCATCGTCTGGCGTAAGCAGAACTACTGCGAAACCAACGTCACTGTGAGCAACGACTTTTTCGATAATCGTTCGCCCTTGATTAGCCTGTTCGTGCAAGATAATAGCTTCAAGCCCTATTCGCTCAAGGAATCGCGCTACTGTTTCGCGAGCGCCATCATCGTGACCATGAACAATAAAGACCTTGCGCGAAAATTGGGCTTTTAACATGGTTTCCGTGCTTCCCTTGGCTTGGATATAACTCTTGTAATCTCGCACAAAGGGAATGATTAGCTGGCCAGTAAGTGCGTGAATTCCAGCAATGACCTTTTTTCCGGAATAGAAAAAATGGTGTCCGAGATTGGTAGCGTAGTCGGGATTTGCCGCCAGCTTCTCGATTAAAAGCAACGTCAACCCCAGCGCCTGTTTGGGGTCATCTGGCCAAGCAAGCTGGGCGCTTCCAACCATGCTGCCCCCAGTCTTTTCACTTTCAGCGATGAACGCCTCAACGTCGAGACCTTCCGTGAGCTCGGCGTTGTATGGCTCAAGGTCGGGATGTCGTAGCAGTTGAGCCAATTTTTTGAGAGGTCTTTCGTAAGTTTGAAGCTGTGAGGACTGCAAATCTAAAACTGCATTGTTTATTTCCGAGAATAAGTCTTTAGCCATCAATTATCCCCGTCCGACTTCAATCTAGCTTCCGCCGCTTTTTCAAGAATACTCTCCCGATACTTTTCCTTCATTTGTTCTGCGAGAGGGCCAGCGATAGGGTTCGAAGAATATTCTCCTAAGCGGTCGTCGATCATTCGATTGACCGATTGAATTGCGCCCTCAATGCTGGCGGGATCATTTGGATCAAAGTTTACGACTCCCAGTTCGCCGTCTAACTCACTCAAGGCGCGCTGCGCATCTTTTAGGTTTTTCTGAAGCTTATCCAGTCCGGTAATTTTGAACACGACTCACCTCCTTTTATTTATTCGGATGCTTGGAAAATGATGAAACTTCCCGAGAAATGTGATCCATCAGTTCATGGGCGTTTTTTGGATCACTACCCGCATACGCAAGGACCAGCAGCGTGAGTGGGTGAACATCCAGCACGGCACAAACATCTTCAATTTTATTCAATGTTGGGCTTTTCAGCCCTCGCTCCAGAGAGCTGAGATAAGTTCGGCTGGACACATCCGAGAACGCCTCCTGGCTCAGGCCACGCGCCTTTCTGATCCGCCGCAGTGCATCGGGCAAGGATGGCTTGAACGCTGTCATTCTGAACTTTCCCCAAAATCCAGAATGACAACCTGTTGCATCCTATAGGGCTACAATCTATAGTGTTCATTTCGCACTTTTGTGCTTTTACTGAAATCCGCACTGGCGACTTTCTTCAAAAGCGGAGAGCCTGATCCGTGTCTTTCCTGACTTCCGTGCATGTGCCTTCGTGCCTTTACGCTTCTACGGGTGCGTCGGCTTGCTCATCTGTGCTTTCGTGGGAAGGCTTGAAAGCGCCTCTGCTGCTCTGCAAGTCCGTGGACGTACAGCCATGACTCCGCTCATCACCGCCGACGAGCGCATGCGCCTGCTGTCCAACGGCCAGGCTCGCGCTGACGGGCAGGACACCGACCCGCTGCCCGTGGTGCGCCTGTTCACGCCAGATGCGCATGCCACTTGGCTACTGGCTTCGCTCGACCCCGCCGATGGCGATACCGCCCACGGCCTGATCGACTTGGGGACTGGCATGCCTGCGCTGGGCACTGTGAAACTGTCCGACCTGGCCGCCATCGTCGGGCCGCGCCAGCAGCCCGTGATGCGGGATCGCTACTTCCAGCCGGTGCGACGTTTGTCGGAATACCTTCGGTTGGCCGAAGACAACGGCTCGATCACCGATTGAGCGCCAGCGCGAAGCGGAGCGCACTGTGTCTATTTCGGTCTGGTCTGTGACCCGTTCGGTCTGAATCGGCAGTGTTGCACCGAAGCGGTGCGTGCCAGATCGAGACGGTCATGATGCCTGGCGCGGGCTGCGGCAAGCTGACCGACGCGGCATGCCATTGGAGTGCGTTGCCGCCGTCGCACTCGGACGATTTCAGCAACGCATCGGAGTTCATCGGTCTTGACGCTGCCAGTTTACGCTTCACCCATGACGTTTTGACGATGGTCTCGTAGCACGCCGTTTCGCCGTGGCGACGCATCCCCAGCACAGGGAGGTTGCCGCATGGCTGATCGCAGTGCCGAGCCGTGGTATGCCACGGCGGCCTATCTCTACGTTCTGCATCTGGATGGCCCGGCGCTGGCCTGGGAGTACCTGCGCCGTCATCCAGACTATCGGCACGACTGGCTCCGCCGTCGTCGCCAACCGGATGCTGGCGGGCATTGGGGGCTTCGCCTGCTGGAAGATCCCGCCCTGGATGCGCGAGACGCGCACCCGGCCTGGTTCCCCGATCACGATGCCGTGGTGCAGCTCTACCCGGATGCCGATCCACCGCCCGATGCCCTGTGCTTTGAGTTCTGGAAGCTGCCGGGCCACAAATACCTGATCCATGACGGCAAGCGCCTGGTGCTGATGGCACGCTGGCCCGGCTGCTGCCTGCGCTTCGTGCTCGCGCCCGGCCTGGCCGACGGCATGGCTTACGCCTATGCCATCCGGGCCTGCGCCGTACCGTGTGCTCGATACCACGCACTTGCCGTCGAGTTGGACAGGCTGGCCGCTGCGGCGGATGCCGCGCCTGTCGCCACTGCGCGGCCCCGGCCTTCGCTAAGCCAGCTTCAGGAAGTGCATACCTTGCAGGCGCTGGACGCGACCCTGGCGGGCGCGTCCTTGCGTGAGGTGGCCGAAGGGCTTTTTGGCGTGGATGCCGTCGTGGCCGACTGGAACAAGGACAGCGCTGTGCGCGCTCGTGTACGCCGACTGGTGCGGCGTGGCGAGGCGCTGATGCGTGGAGGCTATCGCAGCCTGGCGCAGCTCCCGCCAGTTGTATCGCAGTAAGGGGGACGTTTTGCCGCCCCTGCATTTCGTCCCTTAGCAAGAAGCCCATCTTTCTTGAAAGTGCCTCTATCCGGCTGCGTGGTGTGGCCGGGCTTGATGGAGGTACATCCCATGCGACCTGCTCCCTTGCGGCCTGCCGCCGCTGCTGTCGCTGCGCCCGCGCAGCCCCAACGCTACCTGACAAACGACGAAGCCGCCGACTACCTGCGCCTGTCGCCGCGCACGCTGGAGAAGCAGCGCGTGATCGGCGGCGGCCCGAAGTTCCGCAAGTTCGGCCGCCGCGTCATGTATGCCGTGAGCGACCTCGACGCCTGGGCCGATGCGCGCAGCTACGCGGCGACTTCCGACCCGGAATATGCCGAACGGCATGCGGGCGACTACCGTGACGGCCGCTGATTTCTGGCTCGCCGGTGGCCATCACCATGTCCAGCCCATCGCTGCCCCTGCGGCAGCGACCAGCGCAGCAGCGGGAACAGCTCGACCTGTTCCGCGCGCTGCCGGGCGACATGGCGCCGCGCGACAGCCAGGACTTGATGGCCTTTCCGTTCTTCTCGCTGGCGAAGTCGCGGCGCGTTGCGCCGATCGACTTCCGGGCGGGCGGTATCACCATCCGCGTGGAAGGCACGCAGGAGCACGGCATCGCAACGATCTGGGATGCCGACATCCTGATTTGGGCGGCCTCGCAGATCGTGGAAGCCCGCGACGCGGGCATCCCGACCTCGCGCTTGATGCAGGTGCGTCCCTACGAGATCCTGCGTTTCATCGGGCGCGGTACGTCGCTGCGCGACTACCAGCGCCTCAAGGCCGCGCTCGACCGGCTGCAATCGACCACCGTGGCCACGTCCATCCGCGAAACCACGGGAAGGCGATTGCATCGCTTCTCGTGGATCAACGAGTGGAAGGAACTGGCCGATGCCAGCGGCACGCCGCTGGGCATCGAGCTGATCCTGCCGGACTGGTTCTATGCGGGCGTGGTGGACGCGGCCCTGGTGCTGACCATCGACCCGACGTACTTCCGGCTGACCGGCGGCATCGAGCGCTGGCTGTACCGCCTGGTGCGCAAGCACGGCGGGCGACAGGAGCACGGCTGGCAATTCGATTTCCAGCACCTTTACCGCAAGTCGGGCAGCGTGGCGCGCTTCTACGACTTCGCCGCCGATCTGCGCGCCCTGGTGGCGCGTCAATCGTTGCCCGGCTATGTCCTGGGCATCGAGCGGATACCCGGCGAGAAAACCGAACTGCTGACCTTCCGGCCCGTGCCGCCCGCGGCACGGGGATAAGTGCGGGAAAACCTGTTAATTCACTCGTGCTATCAGGCAACAGGAGGCTCGTGCTATCAGGCAACAAATCCTCGTGCTATCAGGCACAAAAATCGGCTGCAAACCCGCGCCGTTGCTGGGTTTGCGCGCCCCTTAACTTCCCTAACAGTAAATACATAACTTTTAGTAGAAGCGCGCCGTTTCGGTGGACAACCGCAAAACGGCACGAAAAGCAGGAGCGAAAGACCGGCTTTCCAGCGCGGAGGGCCGCGCCATGATCCTTGCTCTGCTCAACCAGAAAGGCGGTGTCGGCAAGACCACGCTCGCCACCCACATCGCCGGCGAACTGGCGCTGCGCGGCCAACACGTCGTCCTGCTCGATGCCGACCCGCAGGGTTCATCGCTGGACTGGACGCAGCGCAGAAGCCAGCAAGGCTTGCCACGGTTGTTCAGCGCCGTGGGCCTTGCCCGCGAAACGCTGCATCAGGAAGCGCCAGAACTCGCCAGGCGGGCCGATCACGTCATCATCGACGGCCCGCCACGCATCGCCGCCTTGGCGCGCTCCGCGCTGCTGGCGGCCGAGCGCGTGCTGATTCCCGTACAGCCCAGTCCCTACGACGTGTGGGCCAGCGCCGAGATGGTTTCGCTGATCCGCGAGGCACAGGTGTTCCGGCCGCAGCTAGCAGCGGCCTTCGTCATCAATCGGCGCGTCAGCACCACCATCATCGGCCGCGAGGCACGGCAATCGCTGGCCGAACAGCCGCTGCCCGCGCTGCGCTCGGAGGTGCATCAGCGCATCGTGTTCGCCGACAGCGTGGCCGCTGGCCGGCTCGCCCGCGAGACAACGCCCGACAGCGCCGCCGCCCGCGAAATCACCGCCTTGGTGGACGAACTGCTGTGGTGGCCGACATGACAGCCAAGCCATCACCACGCGGCAAGCGCGTCGGCATCGGCGCACGTCCGCCCGCGAATCCGCACGCAGAAGCGTGGATTCGCCAAGGCGATGCCGATGCGCTGGGCAAAGGCGACCTCTACACCGCGCGCCTGACCCTGGACATCACGCCCGCGATGCGGGCGCGCATCAAGGTGTCGGCCTTCACGCAAGGCGTGACCGTGGCCGACCTGCTGCGCGGCCTACTGGAGCGGGAGTTTCCCGAGCACCACAAGGAGAACACACCATGACCGCATCCGCTTCGCCTGCCGCTGGCGCGGCCACGGCTGCGCTGCCGCTGCATCCCGCAGCATTCTCCGGGCAGTCCGGCAACGTGTCGCTGACGCGCGTTTCGCTGGCCTATATCGAGGCCCGTTTCAAGCTCTACCTGCGCTTCGGAGAACCGGCGCGCACACTCCAGCTCGACCGCTGGCGGCGCTGCGCGGTGTTCCTGCCGGGCGCGATGCTCTGCCGCATCCGCTGGCAGGCCAACGATTACGGCACGATCCGATGGCAGCTCATGGTGATGCAAACCGCCACGCCGCTCGATGCCGTGCAGCGCATCCCAGGCGTGCAGCCAGGCGCGCGCCTGCTGCTGCACGCTGAAAGCGATGCCAACGTGCGCGCCGTGCTGCAACGCATCGATACCATCGAAACGCTGGGCATCGCCGCCATCGACGTGTCGCCCGCGTACTGGCGCACGCTGGGCAACCGTCTGGCGGCCCGCCTTGCGCTGCCCGAATACACCGCCGAGCGGCATGCCGCCTGGCTGGCCGGGAGGGCGCTGCCATGACCGCCCAGACCACCACGGCCAACATGCCCGCCGTTGCGCCGCGTCCTCGCTCGCGCCTGCGCGCTCGCATCGTCGTGGCAACACTGGCCGCCATCGGCTTCACTGCGCTGGTCTGGGCCGCTTTCGTGTCGCCGCTGCCGCGTCTGACCTACAACCCGTCCGACAGCGTGGCGGTCGGCTGGTATCGCATCGAACCGTTCGACCCGCGCACCGCCTCGCTGCCACGTCCGTTGTCCGTGGACAGCATCGTGCTGGTGCCGCTGCCCGACAGGGCCGCCATGCTGGCTGCGCAGCGCGGCTACCTGCCAACGCGCGTGCCGCTGCTCAAACGTGTGGGCGCGGTCGCGCCGCAACACGTCTGCATCGTCGCCGGGCAGGTACGCATCGACGGCGTGCCTGCGGCCACCGCGCTGCCTGCCGACCGGCTGGGCCGGGCACTGCCGTCCTTGCAGCTTTGCCGCCGCCTTGAACCGGGCGAACTGTTCCTGTTGAGCGTGACCAATCCGGCGTCGTTCGACAGCCGGTATTTCGGCCCGGTCGGCGCATCCGCCGTGATCGGCGTTGCGCATCCGGTGTGGCTGGAGACACGCCCATGATGGCCGCCGACTCGCTGCGCTCCTGCGTGCCATCGGGCATGTCGTTCTACTGTTCGTCGCCGTGTCGTCGCGCGTGCAGTGCGGGTGCATTCGCACCGCACGTCGCGCTGCCTTCGGCGAAGCCTTCCAACGTGCAGGCGTCTTGCCTCGAACGCGCCCGGCCTGCGGCCTTCATGGCGTCAGTTCGCGCGTTCGCCGGCGCGCTGGCTGCTTCCGCAGCAGCGCCGCCGGGCCGCCGGTGCCTGGAGCGACAGCGGAAGGCAAAGGCGGAAGGCAAGACAAAAGGACGCGGCACCGGGCCGCGTCGAAAGCCAGTCTGCACATGGGGGTGGCGCGGCACGGGGCGGCTTTGCCGCCGTGCCGCGTGGGGCGCGAGGCCCGCGCCAATGCAGGCTTGTCCGCGTGCTTCGCACGACAGGACACGCCAGAGCTTACAGGGAGCGCGGCCATGACCGACCGCCGTGACGACGATTTCCGGGTGCGCCCCAGCGCCCCCAAGAACCGGGGCAAGGGCCAGGGCCAGAGCTTCGTCTCCAAGGTGCTCAAGCAGGCGGGCAAGGCCAGCGGCGGCAAGTGCTCAATGCGCCATTCCGCAGCCGGCAGCGGCGCACGCGCCGGCCAGCGCCCCGGCTCGCGCCTGGGGCGCGGCCACACGGCGGCGCGTTTCGCGGGCGCGAAGCTGACGCTCATGTCGCGGCGCGTGACCATCAAGACCCTGCTGGTCAACCAGCGCAACGCCAGCCCGCAGTCGCTCGCCAAGCACCTGCGCTACATCGAGCGCGACGGCGCCGGCCGCGATGGCGAGCCGGGTCGCGCCTACGGGCCGCAGACCGACGAAGCCGACCTTGATGCCTTCAAGGAGCGGGCCGCCGACGACCGGCACCATTTCCGCTTCATCGTCTCGCCCGAGGACGGCGCCGAGCTGGACGACCTGCGCACCTACACCCGGCACCTGGTGAACCGGATGGAAGCCGACCTGGGGACGCGGCTGGATTGGGTCGCGGTCGATCACTGGAACACCGACAACCCGCACACCCACCTGATCCTGCGCGGGCGCGACGACACCGGCAAAGACCTCATCATCGCTGGCGACTACATCGCCCACGGTTTCCGCCATCGCGCCGCCGAGCTGGCGACGGAATGGCTGGGGCCGCGCACCGAACTGGAGATCCAGCAGACCTTGCAGCGCGAGGTGGAACAGGAGCGGTGGACAAGCCTCGACCGCACATTGCAGCGCGAGGCCGGCGAGGACGGCCGGGTGCAGATCGAACGCTTCAACGAACCCCGGTTACAACGCCAGCGCCTGCTGCTGATCGGCCGCCTGCAACGCTTGCAGCGCCTGGGCCTGGCCGACGAGACGCAGCCCGGCACCTGGGCCGTCCATGCCGACGCGGAGAAGACCTTGCGCGCCCTGGGCGAGCGTGGCGACATCATCCGCACCATGCAGCGGGCCATGAGCGGCCAGCCGCGCGAGCTGGCGGTGTTCGAGCCGGGCGACGACGGCCGCACCATCGTCGGCCGCGTCGCTGCCAAAGGGCTGGCCGACGAGTTGCACGACCGCGGCTATCTGGTCATCGACGGCGTGGACGGCAAAGCCCACTACGTCGCGTTGAACGCCCGCGACGAGCTGGCGAACTATCCCACCGGAGCCGTGGTGGAGGTACGCGGTTCCGCCGAGGCGCGGGCGGCCGACAAGAACATCGCGGCACTGGCGAGCGATGGCCTGTACCGCGCCGATCATCACCTGGCGATCGAGCAAGGCCGGGCCAAGCCCGGCCGCGACCCGCAGGAGATCGTCGCGGCCCACGTCCGCCGGCTGGAAGCCTTGCGCCGGGCCGACATCGTCGAGCGTGTGGCCGATGGGCTCTGGAAGGTGCCGGACGACCTGGCCGAGCGTGGCAGCCAGTACGACGCACAACGGCTGGGTGGCGTGGCCGTGGAGCTGAAATCGCATCTGCCCATCGAGCGGCAGGCCCGCGTCATCGGTGCCACCTGGCTGGACCAGCAGTTGATCGGCGGCGGCTCGGGCCTGGGCGACCTATGCTTTGGTGCTGAGGTCAAACAGGCGATGCAGCAGCGCGCCGACTTCCTGGCCGAACAGGGGCTGGCCGAGCGGCGTGGGCAGCGCGTGATCCTCGCGCGCAACCTGCTGAACACGCTTCGCAATCGGGAATTGGCGCAGACCGCGAAGGACATTGCCGCCGAAACCGGCCTGGCGCACCAGCCCGTCATGGACGGGCAGCGCGTGGCCGGTATCTATCGGCGTTCGGTCATGCTCGCCAGTGGGCGCTACGCGATGCTGGACAACGGACAGGGATTCAGCCTGGTGCCGTGGCGGCCCGTGATCGAACAGCGGCTGGGGCAGCATCTCGCCGCGACAGTGCGCGGTAATGGGGTGTCTTGGGAAGTCGGACGGCAGCGTGGAATTTCGATTTAACAAGTCGGCTGCATAGCGACTGATACCGTTGCAGGAGGAGCAAATCAGGGGCAGGGATGTCGTCGCTGATTGCTGGAATTTGGGGCATGCTGCTGCATCAGCTCAATGATCCAATCAATAAAAACTCGCAGCTTGGCACTGACATGGCGGTTCGGTGGAAATGCCAAGTACAGCGGCATTGGATTAAACCGCCATTGTTCGAATAGCGGAATCAAAGCGCCACATGCCTGATGTGCTGCCGCCATATAAGTGGGCAGCGCAATCACTCCTAACCCCGCTAACCCCGCTTCGAGATAGGCATTGCCATCATCCACTGCGAGCACATAGCTGCTCCTGATTTCAACACGTTCACTCTCACGGTGCAGTACCAAAGGATCAATCTTGCCGGTACGTGAGGACAGGAATCCCACTATGCGATGGTTGGTGTTTTCCAGCTCTTGCGGATTTGCAGGAGTGCCGAGGCGTTTCACATAACTCGGTGCGGCGTAGGCGGCGATTTGCAAATCGCCGACATGGCGTGCGATCAGGGATTGATCGTTGATTTCACCACCACGCAAGACGCAATCCACGTTGTCGCTGATCAGATCCACCGCTCGGTCGCTCACGCCCATGTCGAACTGGATATCAGGGTAGCGCGCGTGGAAATCCGGTAGCGCCGGCACCAGTACGAGGCGGGCCAGCGGACTGGGCACATCCACACGGAGGCGCCCTCTGGGCGTGATCGCCGCACTGGACAAGCTGGTTTCGGCATCCTCCATGTCTGCCAAAAGGCGGACAACACGCTCGTAGTACGCCACGCCATCGGGAGTAACACCGAGCTTGCGGGTGGTGCGATGGAGCAACTTGACGCGCAGGCGTGCTTCCAACTGCTGGATGAGCTGCGTCACCGTGGTTTTGCTCATATGAAGTGTTTGGGCAGCCTTTGTGAAGCTACCCGCCTCCACCACACGCGCAAAGGCGCGCATCGCGTCGAAGCGATCCATTCTTCATCCTCTCTTTCCGCAGATTGTTTGTATTTTACAAACAATGATGAACAGAGTCGCCTGTTTATTCAACCGATCCAGCACCTGTAAAGTGCCTTTTTTGTTCATTGGCCAGCGTTCGCTATTGCAAAGGCACAAACATGACAACACGCGAAGCAGTTTTCCCCCTCGATCGGCAGGCGCTTTATGAGCGCAACCGGTATTCACCGGCCATCAAATCCAACGGATTCTTGTTTGTTTCGGGCCAGGTTGGCAGCCGTGAGGATGGTTCGCCTGAACCTGACCTCAAAGCGCAGATCAGGCTGGCATTCGATAACCTTAGTGCTGTTCTTATGGCGGCGGGCTGCACATTCAGTGACGTGGTTGACGTCACCCTCTTTGTCGTCGATCCGGAGTCCAACCTCGACGCTATCTGGAGTGTCCTTCCAGAATACTGGGGAGAAGCGCCTTATCCCACTTTGACTGGGATTGGCGTGACGTGGCTTTACGGATTTCAGTTCGAGATTAAGGTGATTGCCAAACTACCCCAACTCCCGCACCCGTAAGGCTTGCTGCCCAAATATGCATCAGCGCTTGTTGGTATCGTAGGTTTGACGCAATTGCTCTACACGCGGAAGGTTTTCTCTGATCCACAAGTTGATGCCTTCCAGCGCATGGAACATGCTTTTCCCCATATCCGTGATCTCATATTCCACACGCGGAGGTACTTCGGGAAAATAGTGGCGTTCTACCAAGCCATCTCGTTCCAGGTTTCTCAGCGTCAGCGTCAGCATGCGCTGTGTGATGCCTTCCATCTCACGCTTGATCTCGGAAAACCGCAGGCGACGATCACCCGCGATGGCAAGGCGCCAGATAACCTGTACCGTCCATTTATCACCGAGTCGCGTGCAGATTCCGTTGGAGGGAATCGGCTGGAATGATGAATCGTCTTCAAGGCGTTCACTGAGGTAGCCCGGTCCTGCTTGATCCAAGAGTTTCATATCTGTGCCTGAGGTTAAAAAAAGTGCCGTCTTCCGCAATTCAGAGATAGAGGGAAGAATACGACATTCTCATTTTTTTCGAGCTGAATCATGAACGAAGTACATCGCCCTATCTTGGTTTTCGGAGCCACCGGCCGGCAAGGCGGATCAGTGGCCAAGGCGCTGCTGAAGGTCCATTGGCCTGTTCGCGCTTTTGTGCAAGACCCGTTCGAACCTGCCTCAGTTGCGCTGCGTGAGGCAGGCGCCGAGCTCGTGCAAGGATCATTGGAAGATGCCGACGTCATCGCGGCAGCCATGAAGGATGCGCACGGCGTTTTCAGTGTGATGCCAGCCAACCTGTCGGCAGAAGATGAAGTCCGTTATGGAACACGCGTCGCTGACCTTGCAGCAAAGAGCCACGTCGATCATTTCATCTACTCTTCGGGCGCAAGCGCTGGCGACGAACCGACAGGCGTCCCGCGCTTCGACGCCAAGCCGCGTATCGAAACATACATCCGCGAACTGCCGCTGACGACCACCATCATCCGTCCCATGATCTTCATGGAGATGCTTGTTCGACCTGGCTTCGGCCTCGATGAAGGGCGGTTGGTTTCCCTGATCCACCGCAATCATTCGATCCAGCTCACTGCCGTGCAAGACATCGGGAAAATCGTTACCGCGATCTTCGTGGATAAGGCGCGGTTTGCCGGCAAGACGTTGAAGATCGCCAGTGATCGTGTGACGGGCCTTGAGCTGGAGGCTGTGTTCTCGGAAGCGGCAGGTAGACCCATCAACTATTTCCGTTTCCCGGATGAGGTTCTGGCCTCCAACGCCGATCTGGCCCATATGGCGTCAAGCCTGCAAGATGGCCCTCTCTCAGAGCGAGTAGACCTCGATTTGATGCGAGAGATCAATCCTGAACTTGTCTCGTTGCGTGCATGGTTGATGGGAGTGGGACGAGAGAAGCTTGAAGAAGCGTTGTGCAGGAAACAAGCATAGATAGGCTGCACCAGAAAGATAGGAGGATGCACATAGATGGAATTTCGCCACCTTCGCTGCTTCCTGGCCGTTGCTGAAGAGCTCCACTTCGCCCGCGCCGCCGAGCGGTTGCATATCGAGCAATCGCCGCTGTCGCGTGCGATCAAGGAATTGGAAGAAGAACTGGGCGTGCTGCTGTTTGCTCGCACCACACGCAGCACTAGACTGACCCGTGCGGGCAAACGGTTCCTGGATCATGTTCCGCGTGTCTTCGCAGCCTTGCAACAGGCGCGTGACAGTGTGAAGGCGGTAGCCAATGGTTTCGATGGACAATTGCGTGTCGCCTTGTCGGACGGGATCACGCCATCGCGCTTGCCGGCCCTGCTAGCGCTGTGTCGGCAGGAGGAGCCTGAAGTCGAAATCCGCCTGACCGAAGTGCCGCTTGCGCAGCAGATCAAGGGCCTGCATGACGATCTGTACGATGTAGGATTTTCCCGTTCCAATGAAGGCGACGATGGCATTGTTGTCTCGCCTGTCTGGAACGATCCGCTGATGGTCGCTGTACCGGAGCGTCACCCCTTGCTGGTCCATAAGCGCATCCCATTGGAAGAATTGCTGCGCTATCCCTTGGTGTTGTCCGATCCGCAGTCATGCGAGGGCCATGCGCGGCAGGTGGATCGCGTTCTGCGCGGTGTGGACATTGAGCCGATGGTGGTAGAGCGCGTATCGAGTTGCGACTTAATGATGGCGCTGGTATCGGCCGGCTTCGCGCTGGGACTTACTGGTGCCGCGCTCATCACCGCAAGCCGAGAGCAGGGTGTCGTCGCGAGACCATTAGCTGGTCGTTCGCCAATGCTAACGACCTACCTGCTGCGCTTGGATGCACAGCCCTCAGAGACGCTGGCTCGCTTCATCGAGCGTGTGCAGGCCATCGAGTCACCCGAAATCATCAGGCCAATGCCAGGAAATATGCCTGATTCTGGTGAGGAATCAATGCTGTGAAGAAGGCGATGCAACTCTTGCCAACCATGGCGCTGACCATCATGTGGCCGCCCGCACAGGCATCCATCATCATGGCGATCTATCTGGCAGAAATCGAGGCCTCCATTAGCAAGCGCAACGACACCATTGCCGCTATTGGCCAGGCTGCTGTCATGGCGGTGACGCCATGAATGGATCAGGGTTGCCAGAGATCGCTATCGCATTGATCAGCTACCTGTTGCTGCTTCTGCTGATCGCATTGTTACTCGTGCTGATGCCGGACGAACAGGCCGCTTGGCGTGGCATCGTGGGGATGGCTACCAATGGTGTTGTTGGCATGCTCGCCTTACTGGCTGCATATGCACTGCGCATTCGAGACTTTCAGGCCTTCGGATTCAAAGCCGCGAGGTCGCGTTGGCTAGCCATGGGTGTTGTGCTGGGTATCGCCGCATTCGGGTTGAGCGTTCTGGCAGAGCACGTGTACTTCCTGTTCGTCACCGAGCAGAACACGCAGGGCGACTTCCAGGCTGCGGCACGGGATGGCCCGATGATGCTCCTCACCTTAATCCTCATGGGGGGCATACTGACGCCGCTGGGCGAGGAAGCCTTATTCCGTGGCGTTATCGCCAATGCACTGAACCGATACGGCGCATGGGCCGGAGTGGTGGGCAGTGCAATGATCTTTGCAGTCGTCCATGGATTTAGCGTTGTCCTGCTAAATGCCTTTATCGTCGGCCTCTTAACCGGTTTCTTGTTTCGCAGGACTCAATCCATCTGGCCTGGGTTCGTTGCACATGCCATCTTCAATGGTATTTGGTTGTTGATCTACAGTTTTTGATAATGCTTGGATAAAAATCATATTAGGCAGCAAGAATGCGGAGAAAAGAATGAATCAAGACGAAATTAAGGCAGTATTCGATCAACAGGCGACCAGCTACGATGTGCAGTGGGCCAAAACGGCAGCGATCAAAGATTGCTTGTACCTCCTTCTTGAGTCGTTGTTTGCCGAGTTGCCTGCTGACGCACGAATTCTCTGTGTCGGAGTGGGAACAGGAGCGGAGTTGGCCCACCTTGCTCGGAAGAATCCTGCATGGCGGTTTACTGCAGTAGAGCCTTCCGGCCCTATGCTTGATGGTTGCCGACAACGGGCAGAGGAGGACGGATTTACGTCTCGTTGTTATTTCCACGAAGGTTATCTTGATTCGCTCCCTGCCATTGGGCTTCATGACGCGGCCACTTGCTTTCTGGTGTCTCAATTCATTCTCGACCAGCAAGCGCGATCAGGGTTCTTTCGGGAAATATCTAGCAAACTCAAGCCGGGAGGAATTCTTGCTAGTTCTGATTTGGCTTCGGATGTGGCATCGCCAGAATATGAAGTGTTGCTTCGCGCCTGGATGAGCATGATGGCATCGTCAGATATTTTACCTGAGGGGATAGACCGCATGCGCAAAGCGTATGCCAATGATGTTGGCGTTCTTCCGCCAATTAAGATTGCATCAATAATTGAGGCTGGAGGTTTCGAACCTTCCGTGCAGTTTTTTCAGGCCGGATTGATTCATGCATGGCTGTCAAAACGTGCCCTGAGCAATGTCGCCTAACAATTCAAGCGTTCGCTCGCTAATGATCAAACGCATCGACGACAGAGATGAACCATGATGAAAGCAGCAGTTTATGACGTGGCGGGAGCTCCCGGCGTCTTGAGGTATGCCGACATTCCCGCCCCAACCGTTGGGCCTAACGACGTACTGATTTCCGTTGAGGCGATTTCAATTGAAGGTGGCGACCTGATCAACCGCCGTTCGACTCCGCCACCTCAGTCTTCCTGGGTTGTCGGATACGCGGCGGCGGGCACAGTGGTGGCGACCGGATCGAATGTCACAAGCCGCAGAGTCGGGGATCGCGTCACGGCGTTTGACATGCAGGGCTCGCATGCTGCGCTCTGGGCTGTGCCAGCGGGGCGTACATGGCGCATACCCGATGGAGTGAATGCAACAGATGCGGCGGTATTGCCGATCTCGTTCGGGACGGCGCATCACTGCCTTTTCGCGCGCGGCGGACTCGCACGCGGAGAAACTGTCCTCATCCAGGCGGCAGCCGGCGGCGTGGGCCTTGCCGCCGTCCAACTTGCCGCGCAAGCCGGTGCCACGGTCATCGCCGTGGCCAGTGGAACGCAGCGAAGCAGCCGGCTGATTGAACTCGGCGCCAGCCATGTCGTGGATCGTACTGCCCATGACGTCGTAGACGCCGTCCGGCAGATCACCCATGGCGCTGGCACCAACCTCGTCGTCGATCCGGTGGGAACAACGCTGCAGGATTCTCTTGCTGCGCTGGCTCCCGAGGGACATCTTGTTTTCGTCGGCAATGCTGGTGGTGGCAACTTGGCTGTCGATCTGTGGCCAGCCATGCAGGCCAACCAGACGCTCTCGGGCGTGTTCATGGGGCCGCTTTTTGAGAGACTTGCTGTCCGTTCAACCGTGGACGAGCTTTTGCAGGCTGTTGCCGACGGACGTATACGCACCGTCATTGACCGAACATTCCCCTTGGCGGAGGCCGCTGCGGCCCATGCCTATGCGGAAACGGCCAAGCCGCTGGGCCGCATTGTCATGAGACCGTGAAACCTGTTCGCAGCATGTTGCCATGCATGCGAAGGACTGCTACTCATCGAAAACTGGAATGCTGTTGACGTGGGCTGCGTTTCGTCAGCCGACGTCCGAATGTTGGTATCCAAATCAATCGCCTGTTGCCCGCTCGTCCGGCTGAAACGCCGGCTCAGTTCATCGAACGGGTGCAGGCCATTGGCTCGCCCGAAGCTGACAAGCCGATGCCGTACGACGATCCCGAATCCCTGGAGAAGCCTGAATCATGAAGACGGCCTTTGCGTTCGCGCTGGTTGTGGTGCTGACAGGATGCGGCCCGAAGGATGGGACAGAGAAGAAAGACGTGCCGAGTGTTGAAGAACTGGCATCCGATCCCGTACGCCTGAAAGAGCTGCGCCAGCAGTGCAGGACTGATCGTGCCACGCTGGGCGACGTGTTGTGCAACCGGGTGGCCGAAGCCACCCGTAAGCGGTTTTATGGTGACGGCGATACGCCATACACACCGCCGAAGGAGCCGCCCAAGTTCTGATTGCAGACGATTCGCCACAAAACTTCTGTTTTTCCGCTCAACACGCCGCAATGCGCCTTCGCTTGCGGCGTTTTTCTTTCTTTCGATGCGGCCCTAATTCTTTCCAATTACTCGACCTTTCTTCCGATAACGGTCTTTGACTGGCACTGAACCGGCACCGATCCTGACGCCTGCGGCACGCCTTTGTGCCGCGTTTTCCACGGGGAATCAGCGCAGGAGAAATCGGAGGCCAAGGTATGCAGGCTCAGGGCGTGCTGTTTGGGCAGATCGCCGCCGTCTTCGGCATCGTGATCGCCGGCGTATGGAGTGCAACGCAATGGACAGCCGCCGCTCTGGGCTATCAAGTACGCCTTGGCTCGCCGTGGTTCGATTTCTTTGGCACACCGGTCTATCACCCCTGGCGGCTGTTCGAGTGGTGGTTCTTCTTCGATGCCTACGCGCCCCAGGTCTTCGACATCGGCGGGGCCATCGCGGGTGGCAGCGGCCTGCTGGCCGTGGTGGTGGCCATCGCCATGTCGGTGTGGCGCTCGCGGCAATCGCGCATGGTCACGACCTACGGTTCGGCGCGCTGGGCCGAAGCGGATGACATCCGCAAAGCCGGGCTGACGCAGCCGGCCGGCGTCTTCCTCGGCAAGTATCGCAACGAGTATCTGCGCCATGAAGGCCCGGAACACGTCCTGACTTTCGCGCCCACTCGCTCGGGCAAGGGTGTCGGCTTGGTCGTCCCGACATTGTTGTCCTGGCCGGCTTCGGCCGTCATCCATGACATCAAGGGCGAGAACTGGCAGATCACCGCAGGCTGGCGCAGCCGGTTCAGCCATTGCCTGCTGTTCAACCCGACCGATGCGAAGTCGGCGGCCTACAACCCGCTGCTGGAAGTCCGGCGCGGCGCGCATGAAGTGCGCGACGTGCAGAACATCGCGGACATTCTGGTTGACCCCGAAGGCGCGCTGGAGAAGCGCAACCATTGGGAGAAGACCAGCCACGCGCTGCTGGTCGGGGCCATCCTGCATGTGCTGTACGCGGGCGAGGACAAGACGCTGCGCGGCGTCGCCAACTTCCTGTCCGACCCGGCCAGCCCGTTCGAGCTGACCTTGCATCGGATGATGACGACGAAGCACCTGGGCGATGCACCGCACCCGGTTGTCGCGTCCGCCGCCCGCGAAGTGCTCAACAAGTCGGACAACGAGCGTTCGGGCGTGCTGTCCACGGCCATGTCGTTCCTCGGCCTGTACCGCGACCCGACCGTGGCGGAAGTGACTTCGCGCTGCGACTGGCGCATCGCCGACCTGATCGCATCCGAGCATCCGGTGTCCCTCTATTTGGTGGTGCCGCCCTCGGACATTTCCCGCACCAAACCGCTCATCCGCCTGATCCTCAACCAGATCGGCCGGCGGCTCACCGAATCGCTCGATGGCAGCGACGGCATTGAGCGCCGCCACAAGCTGCTACTGATGCTCGACGAGTTCCCGGCGCTGGGCCGGCTCGACTTCTTCGAGACGGCGCTGGCCTTCATGGCCGGCTACGGCATCCGCAGCTTCCTCATCGCGCAGTCGCTCAACCAGATCGACAAAGCCTATGGCCAGAACCACTCCATCCTCGATAACTGCCACGTCCGCGTGACGTTTTCGACCAACGACGAACGCACGGCCAAACGGGTTTCGGAAACGCTGGGCACCGCCACCGAACTGCGCGCGCAGCGCAACTATGCCGGGCACAGATTGGCCCCGTGGCTGGGGCACCTCATGGTGTCGCGCCAGGAGACGGCCCGCCCGCTGCTGACGCCCGGTGAGGTGATGCAGCTTCCGACCGACGAAGCCGTGGTGATGGTGTCCAGCGTGGCACCGATCAAGGCCAAGAAGCTGCGCTACTACGCCGACGCCAACTTCAAGAGCCGCGTTTTGCCGCCCCCCGCGCTCGCGGCCGGGCAGTACGCCGACGCGCCACCGGCCCGGCCCGACGACTGGAGCGGCCTGGCAATCCCCGCTGTACCAGCGGCCCCGGCTGCGAGCCTGTCCAGCGATGGCGCAGGTACCGCCGATGACGGCGGCCCGCGCCGCCAGCCCGAGCTATCCGAAGTCGCCGAATACAGCCCCGAGCCGCAGCCCGCAGGCAACGACCTGGCGCTGCTCGATGAGGACGACGACCTGCCGCTGCCTTACGCGGCCTCTCTCCCCGGCCAGCTCGACCCGGCCATGCAGCGCACGGCCCGGCTGGCTTCCCTCGACCCTAACGACGGAATCGACTTATGAGCCAATACCGCCTCAACCTGTTCATCCAGCCTGAGCACGCCAAGCGCCTAGAAGAACTCGCCGCCAAGAAAGGCGTGTCCAAGTCGTCCATCGTCGCGGCAGCGCTGGCGTCCTGGCTGTCGCCCGATGCCGGCGACCAGCGCGAGGCCGCGATTGCCAAGCGGCTGGATCGCCTCTCGCGGCAGACCGAACGCCTGGAGCGCGATCAGAACATCCAGATCGAAACGCTGGCGCTGTTCATCCGCTACTTCCTGACCGTCAGCATGCCGGTTCCAGAGGCCCATCAGGAGGCAGCTCGCGTCCAGGGCAAGGCACGCTTCGAGCAGTTCGTCGAACAACTCGGCCGCCATCTGCTGCGTGGGCGCAGCCTGGTGCGCGACGTGGTGGAAGAACTGCACCCCGACCCAACGCGAATGGATGACGCGGCAGCACTGGCCGAAGCGCAGGAGCGTGCCTCATGAGCGCCGTTCCACAAACCCCGCCCGAACGATCTTCCACCGCGACTTCGCTGGATCGCCGCATCCAGATGCTGCGCACGGCAATGGGGCCGCTGATCGCCGCCGCGCTGGAAGACCCGGACGTGGTGGAAATCATGCTCAACCCCGACCGCACCCTATGGGTGGATCGGCTGTCGTCGGGTCGTGCGCCGTTGGGCGTGGAGCTCCCCGAAGCCGATGGTGAGCGCATCATCCGGCTGGTGGCTGCCCACGTCGGCGCGGAAGTGCATCGCGGCCGACCGCTGCTGACCGCCGAGCTGCCCGAAACCGGCGAGCGGTTCGAGGGCATCCTGCCCCCGGCCGCACCCGGCCCAGCCTTCGCGCTGCGCAAGCGCGCCGTGAGCATCATCGGCCTGGATCGCTACGTCGCCGACGGCATCCTGACCACCGGGCAGGCAGAGTTCCTGCGCCGCGCGGTGCGCGAGCGCCAGAACATCCTGATCGCCGGAGCGACGAGCAGCGGCAAGACCACACTCGCCAATGCCTTGCTTGCGGAAATCGCCGCCACCGGCGACCGCGTGCTGGTGCTCGAAGACACCATCGAGCTGCAATGCGCAGCCCGCGACCATGTGCCGCTGCGCACCCGCGCTGGCGTCGTGTCCATGACCGAGTTGGTGCGGGCCACGATGCGCCTGCGGCCCGACCGCGTGATCGTCGGCGAAGTGCGCGGCGGTGAAGCCCTGGACTTGGTGAAGGTGTGGGGCACCGGCCATCCCGGCGGCATCGCCACCATCCATGCCGGTTCCGCGCTGGGCGCGCTGCTGCGCCTGGAGCAACTGATTCTCGAAGTGGCGGTGAACCCGCCGCGTGCGCTGATCGCCGAGGCGGTCAACGTCGTCATCCACATCGCCGGACGTGGCCGCAAGCGCCGCGTCGAAAGCATCGCCCGCGTCGTCGGTTTCGACGGTGTGGGCTACCGCCTGGCGGATGCACTGGAAACGCCGTTTCCCGAGCTGACGCCGGTTCCTCTTGCAGCCGATGCCGCTGCGCCTTCCCCGTCCCTTGACCAACCTGGAGAACTGCCATGACGCAGATGCACGTTCCTGCTTTCCGTTTTTCCGTAAATCCGCTTCCTCGCCTGCCCAGCCTCGCACGACTGCGCAGTCTGGCCCGCCCTGCGGGGCAAGGGCTGCTGCTGGCCGCGCTGCTGCTGTTCCTGGCCGGAACTGCCCGGGCCGCCGGTTCCTCGATGCCCTGGGAAGGCCCGCTGCAATCCATCCTCGAATCCATCCAGGGGCCGGTGGCGCGCATCGTCGCGGTCATCATCATCATCGCCACGGGCCTGGCGCTGGCCTTCGGCGACACGTCGGGCGGCTTCCGCAAACTCATCCAGATCGTGTTCGGGTTGAGCATCGCGTTCGCCGCGTCCTCGTTCTTCCTGTCGTTCTTCAGCTTCTCCGGCGGGGCCGTCGTATGAGCGGGCCGGACAGCTTCGCGGCCGGCTTTGAAGTGCCTCTGCATCGTTCGCTGACCGAACCGCTCTTGATGGGCGGCGCACCGCGTACCGTGGCGATCGCCAACGGCACGCTGGCCGCCGCCGTCGGGCTGGGCCTGCAACTTTGGATTCCCGGTGTCGTGCTCTGGATCGTCGGTCACTCGCTGGCGGTGTGGGGTGCGCGCGTCGATCCGCAGTTCATGCAGGTCTTCGCCCGGCACATCAAGCACAAGCCGCTGCTCGACGTGTAGGGGGATGCCATGCTGAACCTTGCCGAATACCGCCAGCGGCCCGCCTTGCTGGCCGACTGGCTGCCCTGGGCAGGACTGGTCGCGCCGGGTGTCGTCTTGAACAAGGACGGCAGTTTTCAGCGCACGGCGCGCTTTCGCGGGCCGGATCTGGACAGCGCCACGCAAGGCGAGTTGATTGCCACCACGGCGCGGCTCAACAACGCGCTGCGCCGGCTGGGTTCGGGCTGGGCGCTGTTCATCGAGGCCGAGCGCCAGCCAGCGGCGGATTACCCGCATTCCGACTTCCCCGAACCACTGTCCTGGCTGGTGGACGAGGAACGCCGCGCTGCCTTCGAGGAATCGGGCAACCACTACGAAAGCAGCTACCACCTGACGCTGGCCTACCTGCCGCCGGAGGAATCGCGCGCCCGTGCGGCCAAACTGCTCTACGAGCATGCGCCGGGCGATGGCGTGGACTGGCGAGGCCGGCTCGATGCCTTCGTGGCGGAAACGGATCGGGTGTTCGACCTGCTCGATGGCGTGATGCCGGAAATCGCCTGGCTGGATGACGCGCAGACGCTGACCTACCTGCACGCCACGGTTTCGACGCGACGCTACCGGCTGGCCGTGCCCGAAGTGCCTTTCCACCTCGACGCGCTGCTGGCCGATTCCGCCCTGGTCGGGGGCCTCGCGCCCATGCTAGGCGACCAGCACCTGCGCGTGGTGTCGGTGCGGGGCTTTCCGACTTCCACCTGGCCGGGCTTGCTAGACGACCTCAACCGCCTGGGCTTTGCCTATCGCTGGAGTACCCGGTTCCTCTGCCTCGACAAAGCCGAGGCGGAAAAGGAGCTGGGCCGCCTGCGCCGCCAGTGGTTCGCCAAGCGCAAGAACGTCGTCGCGCTATTGCGTGAAACCATATTCCAGCAGGAAAGCCCGCTGGTCGATACCGACGCCAACAACAAGGCCGCCGATGCAGACGCCGCCTTGCAAGAACTGGGCAGCGATCAGGTGGCCTTCGGCTACCTGACGGCTACCGTGACAGTGCTCGACACCGACCCTGCCGTGGCCGACGAGAAGCTGCGCATGGTAGAGCGCGTCATTCAGGGGCGCGGCTTCGTGACCATCCCCGAAACCTTGAATGCGGTCGATGCGTGGCTGTCGTCCATTCCTGGCAATGCCTATGCCAACGTGCGCCAGCCCATCGTTTCGACGCTGAACCTGGCGCACATGATGCCGGTATCGGCCGTGTGGGCCGGGCCGGAGAAGAACGCGCATCTGGATGGCCCACCGCTGATCGTCACCCGCACCGATGGCGCGACGCCGTTCCGGCTGGTGACGCACATTGGCGACGTGGGCCACACGCTGGTCGCCGGGCCGACCGGCATGGGAAAATCGGTCTTACTCGCCACGCTGGCGATGCAGTTTCGCCGTTATCCGGGCTCACGCATCTTCGCCTTTGATATGGGCCGCTCGATGCGCGCCACCATCCTCGGGCTGGGCGGCGAACATTACGACCTGGGCAACGATGGCGCGATTGCTTTCCAGCCATTGGCCCGCATCGACCAGGAGGGCTACCGCACCTGGGCCGCCGAATGGGTGGAAGGCCGCCTGCTGCATGAAGGTGTCGCCATCGGCCCGGACGAGAAGGCAGCGATCTGGTCGGCACTGGGCAGCCTCGCAGGTGCGCCAGTGGAGCAGCGCACGCTGACGGGCCTGTCGGTGCTGCTGCAATCGAACGCGCTGCGCCAGGCGCTCGCACCCTATGTGCTGGGCGGGGCTCACGGCAAGCTGCTGGACGCCGATGCCGACCGCCTGGGTTCCGGCAGCGTGCAGGGCTTCGAGATGGAAGAACTCATGCACAGCAAGGCGGCGGTGCTGGCCGTGCTGGGCTACCTGTTCGCCCGCTTCGATGAACGCTTCGACGGGACGCCCACGCTGCTGATCCTCGATGAAGCCTGGCTGTTCCTTGATGACCCGGTGTTTGCCGCCCGCATCCGGCAATGGCTGAAGACACTGCGCAAGAAGAACGTCAGCGTCATCTTCGCCACGCAGTCGCTGGCTGACATCAAGGATTCGAGCATTGCCCCGGCGGTGATCGAAAGCTGCGCGAGCCGGATTTTTCTCCCTAATCCGCAGGCCACCGAGCCGCAGATTCGCACGATCTACGAGGGCTTCGGGCTGAACGCGCGCCAGATCGAGATCGTGGCGACCGCGCAGCCCAAGCGTGATTACTACTACCAATCGCGCCTGGGCAATCGCCTGTTCGACCTCGACCTGGGGCCAGCCACGCTGGCCTTCGCCGGAGCATCCACTCCGCAAGACCAACGCGACATGGATCGCTTGCTGCTGGACGCAGGAACACCGGGCTTTGCCGGTGCCTGGTTGCGTCATCGCGGCCTCGATTGGGCTGCCGACCTGCTGCCGTCCACACCGGCGGCAGCGTCCTTCCTCGCTTCTCAACTACCGGAGGTTTCACCATGAAGACCCAACCCCGTTTGTTGTCCGCCTCGCTCGCCGCCGTGCTGTCGGTATCGCTGCTGGCCTCACAGCCTGCGTCCGCGCTGACAGTGTTCGATCCGTCCAACTTCGTGCAGAACACGTTGACCGCTGTTCGCACGCTGGAGCAGATCAACAACCAGATCAACCAACTCCAGAACGAAGCCCAGATGCTGATGAACCAGGCACGCAATCTGGCGAATCTGGACTTCAACATCGTCAATCGCTTGCGTTCGACGCTGGCGACCACCGAACGCCTGATCGCCGAGGCGCGCGGCCTGGCCTATGACGTGCAGAGCATGGATGCCACCTTCGCCCGGCTGTACCCGGAGCAGTACGCCGCGACCGTCAGCGGCGACCAGATGCTGCGCGATGCGCAGGAGCGCTGGAAGAACACCTTGAATGGCCTGCATACCGCGATGCGGATGCAGGCGGAGGTGTCGCAGAACCTGGCGCAAGACGAGAGCGCATTGGCCGACCTCGTGAGCCAGAGCCAGTCGGCCACCGGCGCTTTGCAGGCCATGCAGGCGACGAACCAGCTCCTGGCCTTGCAGGCCAAGCAGTCCATCCAGGCGCAGCAGCTCCAGATCACGCAAGACCGCGCGGCTTCGCTGGAACTGGCGCGGCAGGCGGCGGCGACCGAGCGCGCCCGCGAAGTGCGGCGGCGCTTCCTGGGCACCGGCACGCCGTACACGCCGCAGTCCGTCAACTTCTACAACAACTGACGGGAGGCGGCCATGCGATGCGTTCCCGTTCTGTCGGTTTCGCTGCTGGCCGTGCTGCTGACCGCTTGCGGCCAGTCGTCCGACCAACAAAGGGCCGAAGACCTGGCAGCCACCTTGGCCGCCGATCCCGTGCGGCTCAAGGCGCTGCGTGCCCGATGCGAAGCCGACCTGCAAGCCGCAGGCGAAGACACCTGCCGCGCCGCCGCCGAAGCCTTCCGGCGGCGGTTCTTCGCCGGCCAGACCGGGCCGGACGAATACGGCTCGCTGGCCGAACTGCCACCGATCCCGGCGAGCTTCGACACACCCACTGACGACGTGCCAGAAGGCGATGCGCCGCCTGCGGCTACGGAGGACACGCCATGAACGACGTAACCGTCATCGACCGTTTCCTCGATACCTTCTCGCGCTACATCGACTCGGGCTTCGGGTTGCTACATGGCGAAGTGGCGTTCCTGACGGCCACGCTGATCGTCATCGACATGACCATCGCCGGCCTGTATTGGGCCATGAGCCACGCCACCGGCCAGGGCGAGGACGTGATCGCCAAGCTGCTGCGCAAGGTGCTCTACGTCGGTGCCTTCGCCTACATCATCGGCAACTTCAACTGGCTGGCGGGCATCGTGTTCCGCTCGTTCGCCGGCCTGGGGATTACGGCCACCGGCTCGGCCATCACGATGGAGAACTTTCTTCAGCCTGGGCGGCTGGCCAAGACCGGCATCGACGCGGGCGCGCCGATCCTGGAGAAGATCGGCGACCTGGCGGGCTTCCCCGATGTATTCTTCAACCTCGATCCCATCGTGGTGTTGTTTCTCGCCTGGCTGGTGGTGATCCTGTGCTTCTTCGTGCTGGCGATCCAGCTTTTCATCACGCTGATCGAGTTCAAGCTGACCACGCTCGCCGGGTTCGTGCTGGTGCCGTTCGCCCTGTGGAACAAGACCTCGTTCCTCGCGGAAAAGGTGCTCGGCAACGTGGTGTCGTCGGGCATCAAGGTGCTGGTGCTCGCCGTCATCGTTGGCATCGGTTCGGGACTGTTCGCCGAGTTTCAGGTGCATCCCGACGAACCATCCATCGACCATGCGCTGGTCATCATGCTGGCGTCGCTTGCGCTGCTGGCGCTGGGGATCTTCGGGCCGGGCATCGCCACGGGGATGGTGTCCGGTGCGCCGCAGCTTGGCGCGGGTGCGATGGCCGGTGCCGCTGTCGGCGCTGCTGGCACGGCCGTCGCCATCGGCGCCGCCGCGACTGGCGTAGGTGGTGCGGTGGCGGCTGGGGCGCGCATGGCGCCGGCCGCCGCCAAGTTGGCCGGTAGCGGTGCGCGTGCCGCTACCTCTGCTGCCGGCAGCGCCCGGTCGGCGTTCCAAGCCGGTTCCGCTGCTGCCGGTGGCGGGGTCAAGGGTGCGGCGGCTGGCCTGGGCAACGTCGCCAAGACCGGCGCGCAGGCAGCAGGCCGTCGCGCCGCATCCGGTGCTTCCGCCGTCGGGCAGAAGATGGCCGGCCCTTTCCGCGCCGGATGGAACGGCCCTTCGGGCGATGATGGCGCAGGGGCCGCATCTGGCGGCGCTGCGGCCGGTACAGCCGCGTCCGGCCAAGCCGCCGACGGCGCCGCCAGCCCACAGAAGCAAGAGCAGCCCGCCTGGGCCAAGCGGATGCACCGCCGCCAGCAGATCACCCATGCCGCCACCACCGCCGCCCACACGCTGCGCGGTGGCGACGGCGGCGGCTCCGGGCAAGGCCCGAGCCTGCGCGATTCCGATACCTGACCTTCAAGGAGAACATCCATGCGATTCAAACGACCGCAGGTGCGCTATGCCGATACGCCGCAGCCTGCCACTCCCTATCAAGCCGCCGCGCAGGTGTGGGACGACCGTATCGGCTCGGCGCGTGTGCAGGCGAAGAACTGGCGGTTCATGGCCTTCGGCTGCCTGGTGCTCGCGCTGCTGATGGCCGCCGGCCTGGTCTGGCGCTCGGCGCAGTCCATCGTCACGCCCTACGTCATCGAGGTCGATCAGGCCGGACAGGTGCGCGCCGTGGGCGAGGCCGCCACGCCGTACCGGCCCGCCGACGCGCAGATCGCGCACCATCTGGCGCGCTTCGTGACGCTGGTGCGCTCGCTGTCCATCGACCCCATCGTGGTGCGGCAGAACTGGCTCGATGCCTACGACTACACCACCGACAAGGGCGCGGCGGTGCTCAACGACTATGCCCGCACCAACGACCCGTTCACCCGCGTCGGCAAGGAAACGGTGACGGTGCAGATCACCAGCGTCGTGCGCGCCAGCGACACGTCGTTCAACGTGCGCTGGACGGAACGCCGCTACGTCAACGGCGCGGCCGCCGGGCTGGAACGGTGGACGGCCGTGGTGTCCATCGTGCTGCAAACCCCGCGCACCGAAGAACGCCTGCGCCGCAATCCCCTTGGCATCTACGTCAATGGTCTGTCGTGGAGCCGAGAACTGGATTCTTCCGATGGAGCCAAACCATGAAATCGCTTATCCGTTTTTACGCTTTCCCTTTGATGCTGCTGGCCCTGGCGGGCTGCGCCACGCAGGGCAAGCCGCCGCCCGTGATCCCCCTCGACGAGCCGGTGGAAGCGCAATTCATTCCCGAGCCGCCGGCGCCGGTGGAAGTCGTCGCCTTGCCCGAGCCGCTGGCGCTGCCGGCGCAGTTGAAGCCGCTGCCGGAGGCCGGTGAGGCCGAGTCCGCACCGGAGCCGGCCGACGAGACGGTGCGCGTGTCCAAGGCCAACACCGAGGCGCGCGTCGCGCCCACGCGCGAGGGCTACGTCAATGCGATTCAGGTGTGGCCCTTCACCGATGGCGCGCTGTACCAGGTCTATGCCGCGCCGGGGCGCGTGACCGTGGTGTCCTTGCAGCCTGGCGAGGAACTGGTGACGGTCGCCGCCGGCGATACCGTGCGCTGGATCGTCGGCGACACGTCCAGCGGCGCCGGCGACGAGCTGCGCGTCAATGTGCTGGTCAAGCCCGTGCGTTCGGGCCTCAAGACGAATCTGGTCATCACCACCAATCGTCGCACCTATCTGCTGGAGCTGACCTCGACCGAACGCGCGTGGATGGCATCCGTTTCCTGGCACTATCCGCGCGACCGGATGATGGCATTGCAGCGCCAGGCGCAGGCGGCCAACGCCGCCGTGCCGGTTGATGCCGGCCTGTCGCTGGAGCGCATCCGCTTCCGCTACGCGATCAGCGGCAGCAATCCGCCGTGGAAGCCGCTGCGCGCCTTCGATGACGGCGAGAAGGTCTATATCCAGTTTCCGGCAGGCATCGCCCAAGGCGAGCTGCCGCCGCTGTTCGTCATCGGCGCGCAGGGCGACGGGCAACTGGTGAACTACCGTTTCCGCTCGCCGTACTACATCGTGGATCGCCTGTTCGGCGCGGCCGAACTGCGCCTGGGCGGGGACAAGGGCGACGTGGTGCGGATCGAACGCACCGACGGCGTGGCGCGGAGGAATTGAGCATGAGCCAGGACGACACTCCCGACCTTGCCATCCCGCAGGCGGACAAGGTGGCCCCGGAAACGGTGGCGCTGCGTGCCCCGCCGCGCCCGGTCACGCGCTTGAACCGGCGCGTGCTGGCGATCATCGCCGGTAGCCTGTCTGTCGCCGTGCTGGGCGCGCTGATGTGGTCGCTGCAACCACAGCGGCGCGGCGCAGGCGAGCAGGCCGAGCTTTACAACGTCGATCGTGTCTCGCGCTCCGAAGGGCTGGAGCGGCTGCCGACCGACTATTCCCAACTGCCGCCCGCCTTGCCGCCCGAGGTGCCGGAACTGGGGCCACCGCTGCCGGGCGATCTTGGCCCGGCCATCGTCAATGCACAGCAGCAGCCAGTTGCCGCCACCTATGCCGCGCCCGGCTATGACCCCAACGATGCGCTGCGCAAGGAAGAAGAAGCGGCGGCAGCTTCATCGGTATTCTTCCGCACTGGCTCCCCGCAGGCCGCGCCCGTGGCACAGTCGCAGGTCGCTGCCGCACCAGGCTTCGCTGCCAATGCGGCCTTCGACCCGATGGCCGCCGGGCCTGCCTCGACGGTGGCCCAGCCTGCCGACCCAACCGCCGTGCAGAACAGGCAAGACCAGAAAGAGGCCTTCCTGAAAGGTGCTTCTACGGAAACCCGTAATTCCGGCAATCTGACCCTGCCGGCTTCACCATATCAGGTGATGGCCGGAACGGTGGTTGCCGGTGCCTTGGTGACGGGCATCAAGTCGGACTTGCCGGGCGACGTGATCGCCACGGTCACGGAGCCGGTCTATGACACGGCCACGGGCAAGTTCCTGCTGATCCCGCAGGGATCGCGCATCCTGGGCCGCTACAACAGCCAGGTGAGCTACGGGCAGAGCCGAGTGCAGGTGGTGTGGAACCGGATCATCCTGCCGGACACGTCTTCGCTCACGCTCGACAACCTGGTCGGCACCGATCCAGCCGGCTATGCCGGGCTGGAAGACGATGTGGACTACCACTGGGGCCGCATCTTCGCCGGTGCGGCGCTGACGACGCTGCTGGGCGTGGGCGCCGAGCTGGCCGCGCCGGAGAACCGTCAGGACGGCGATCGCATCATCATCGCCGGCCGCGACAGCGCGCAGGACAGCATCAATCAGGTCGGCCAGGAGATGACCCGCCGCAACATGAACATCCAGCCGACCTTGACCAGCCGGCCGGGCCTGCCGGTGCGGATCATCGTCGCGCGCGATTTGACGCTTCGTCCCTACCAGCCGCTCATGTTCAACCGAGGAACATCACGATGAGCACGACCAAGAAGTTGCGCTTGGGGCCGCTGCCGTCCAGCAGCAGCGTCAGGCTGACCTTTGCCTGCCCCGCCAGCCTGAAAGCTGACCTCGACCGCTATGCACAGCTCCATGCGCAAACCTATGGCGAAGCGGTCGACGCAGCGACGCTGATCCCGCACATGCTGGAAGCCTTCATGGCGGGGGATCGGGGGTTCAGGAAGGGTGGCGCGGGCAAGCCCGCATCACCAAAACCAAGCTGACGATGCACAGCAACCACGCTGGCCATCCCTCGAACGCGCAGCCCAATGCTGCGCGTTCTTCGTTCTGGAGTGCCGCGAACGATTGGGCTATGATGACCGGGCAAGCCCGCCGTCCCTTGGCAATCGTCACCGCTACAGCGCGCCCCGGCTTGCTTTCCCAAGGCTCTTATGTGGCTCCCAGCCCACAACGCCGCATCCCCTGCAAGCGGCACGAAACAGAGCTAACCTATTGCCCCGTATATGGTTTCAAGCCTCGCGTGATTTGCACGAAAGGCTTGACACCGGCCCTTTTTTGTGGCGTACGGACTGAGCGCTACGTCATCCACGCATGACGTGGATCCACCGCGCGTGCGCGTGGATACGCTGCCATGCGCGACGCTCACCAGAACGTTAGGCTGGGGCCATGAATTACATCGTGACCACTGCACACCGCAGCGAATTTCCGCACCCGATCACCCTGCGCCGTGGCCAGGCGCTGGTGGTGGGCGAACGTTATGAAGGGCCCGAAGGCTGGGAAGACTGGTTCCTGTGCGAGGCAGAGGGCCAGCAGCCGGGATTCGTGCCGGCGCCGGTGATCGGCCGCGACGCGCAGGGTGGCGCATTTACCACGGAAGACTACTGCGCGCGGGAACTGGATGTGGATCCCGGGCAGCTGCTGCGTGGCGAGCGCACGCTCAATGGCTGGGCGTGGTGCGTGCCGGAAACCGGCGAACAGGGATGGGTGCCGTTGGAGAAGCTGCGGGTTCTGGAGTGATCACGGTGGTTCATCCACGCATTGCGTGGATGTAGCCCGCATCGTAGATCCACGCCATGCGTGGATACGGTGCCATGCAAGCATGGCACCCACCAGAGCCGCAGCAGTGCCATGCAAGCATGGCACCCACCAGAGCCAGAGCAGTGCCATGCAAGCATGGCACCCACCCCATCAGGCTATCAGCCGATGGTTTCCAGGCCACCCATGTACGGGCGCAGCGCCTCCGGCACGGTGATGCTGCCGTCGGCGTTCTGGTAGTTCTCCATCACCGCGATCATCGCGCGGCCCACCGCCACGCCCGAGCCGTTCAGCGTGTGCGCCAGCTCCGGCTTGCCTGTGGCCGGGTTGCGCCAGCGGGCCTGCATGCGGCGGGCCTGGAAGTCACCACAGTTCGAGCACGAGGAGATCTCGCGGTAGGTCTCCTGCGACGGCAGCCAGACTTCCAGGTCGTAGGTCTTCACCGCCGAGAAGCCCATGTCGCCGGTGCACAGCAGCACCTTGCGGTACGGCAGGCCCAGCTTTTCCAGCACCACTTCGGCGCAACGGGTCATGCGCTGGTGTTCGGCGTCGCTGTCTTCCGGGCGGCTGATCGAGACCAGCTCGACCTTCTCGAACTGGTGCTGGCGGATCATGCCGCGCACGTCGCGGCCACCGCTGCCGGCCTCGGCACGGAAGCACATCGAGTGGGCGGTCATGCGCAGCGGCAGGCGTTCGGCGTCGACGATCTCATCGCGCACGATGTTGGTCAGCGGTACTTCCGAGGTCGGGATCAGGTAGCGCGTGGAATCGCCCACGGCGGTCTTGAACAGGTCGTCCTCGAACTTCGGCAGCTGGCTGGTGCCGCGCAGCGAATCGGCGTTGACCAGCAGCGGCACGTTGGTTTCCTCGTAGCCGTGCTCACCGGTGTGCAGGTCGACCATGAACTGGGCCAGCGCACGGTGCAGGCGCGCGATCGGGCCGCGCAGCACGGTGAAGCGCGAACCGGACAGCTTGGCGGCGGTTTCGCCGTCCAGCCAGCCATTGCGGGCGCCCAGTTCGACGTGATCGAGCACCTTGAAGTCGAACTGACGCGGGGTTCCCCAGCGCGCCTGTTCGACGTTGTCGTTCTCGTCGGCACCGGCCGGCACGTCATCGGCCGGCAGGTTCGGAATGCCCATCGAGATGGCGTCGATCTTCTCGCGCAGCTCGTCCAGCGCCACTTCCGAAGCCTTCAGCTCGTCGGCGAAGGCGGCGACCTCGGCCATGATGGCCGAGACGTCCTCGCCCTTGGCCTTGGCCTGGCCGATGGCCTTGGAACGGCTGTTACGCAGGCTCTGCAGCTCCTGGGTCCGCACCTGGATGCGCTTGCGATCGGCCTCCAGGGACTCCAGGGCAGACACGTCGAGCTCGAAGCCGCGGCTGGTGCGCAGGCGTTCGGCGAGGTCGGCGGGCTGGTGGCGGAGCAGGGCTGGATCAAGCATGGCAGGTGTCGTGGTGGGTATCAGGGATGGGATTATCGCTTGTTATACGGATTTCTGCCGCCCGGTTCATTCCCGCCGTGGCAGAATCGGGCTATTCCGTACTGGTCCGGTCCATGTCTGCACCCCGCTCGTCGTCCGCCAAGTCGTTCACTGTGCATATCCCGCGCAACGCCCTGAAGATCGCCGGCATCGCCTTCGGCGTGGGCGTGCTGCTGTTCGTGCTGGTCTGGCTGACCGGCCGTGACAAGGAGTTCTTCCGCGCCGACCCGGCCGCACAGACCCCGCAGGAAACCGCCCAGGTCGAGCCCCTGCCGGAACCGTTGGCCGCTGCGGCCGGTTCCAGCGACATGCCAGACGCCAAGCCAGCACCGGTGGAGGAAGAAGCGCCGAAGCTGGTCGAAACCGCTCCGCCGCCACCCGCCCCGATCGCCGAGCCGGCCCCGGCCGCCCCGGGCGCAGCGCCGGCCGCGACCGGCAACAGCCAGCCGATGCCGATTGCCGGCCAGTCGCCGCCGCCGTCGTACCCCGCCGCCGCCCTGCGCGCCGGTGAAACCGGCACCGTGGTGGTACGCGTGGACGTGGACGCCACCGGCTATCCCAACAACGCCACGGTGATCCAGCGCAGTGGTTCACGCGACCTCGACCGTGCCGCCACCGACGCGGTGCGACGCTGGCGATTCACCCCGGCGCAGAGCAATGGCCAGGCCGTGCCCGGCAGCATTGAAGTACCGTTCGACTTCAAGACGCAGTAACTGAACGCTTACCGGCAGGCAAACTGAACCCTGCCGGTGGCGTTGACGCAGCGCTGACACTTCCCGTCCATGGCTCGGGCAACACTTCCCACGTCGTCAGTTGACGGAAGGAGTTTGCGATGACTGCCACCACCCACGAAGACCTTCATTCGCCGCAGCTGCAGCAGGATTCGAGCGTGCAGCACAAGCCCACGTCGCCCTGGATGTGGATCGCGCTGATTGTGGCGATGTTTGCGGCCGCCCTGCTGTGGCTGCGCCATTCCAACCAGGAGGATGTGGCGCCGGCACCGGTCGGTGAGCGCATGTTGCCCGCCCCTGAGCAGGCTGCGGTGACCGATGCAGCAGCACCTGCAGCGCGCCAGGCTGCCCCGGCCTCCAGCCAGCACAAGACTGCGCCGGTCGCGCGTAATCGCGAAGCACGCCCGCTGGCCAGCAACCGCATGCCCACCTACCCCGCTGCTGCACTGCGTAGTGGCGTGCAGGGCAGCGTGATCGCCAGCCTGAATGTTGATACCCGTGGCAATGTCGCCAACGCTGCGATCGTTTCGCGCAGCGGCGAGCGCAGCCGCGACCTGGACCGTGCGGTGCTGAACACCGTGCAGAACTGGAAGTTCCAGCCTGCGGTGCATGACGGCCGCGCAGTAGCAAGCGTGGTGCGGGTCCCGGTGGATTTCCGTACCGAGCAGCGTTGATCGCGGACGAGGGGTTCGTGATGTTTCGACGGAGGCTTCGGCCTCCGTCTTTTTATGCGGAAAGGCGTGCCGACCAAGGTCGGCACCTACCGGGCGATATGAGCGTGCCGACCAAGGTCGGCACCTACCGGGCGATATGAGCGTGCCAACCAAGGTTGGCACCTACCGGGCGATATGAGCGTGCCAACCAAGGTTGGCACCTACCGGGTTACGTCATCTGCCGGGCGTGGCCGCTCAGGCCAGGTTGAACCCGGCGCTGCGCGCCAGACCATCGAAGTCAGGGAAGGACGTGGCGACGTTGGCGATATCGTTGATGCGCACTTCGCCGTCACTGATCTGGCCGGCGATGGCGAAGGCCATGGCGATGCGATGGTCACCGTGGCTTTCGATGGTGCCACTGCCCAGGCGCACGCCGCCGTGCAGGGTGGCGCCGTCTTCGGTTTCGTCCACCTGCATGCCCAGCGCGCGCAGGCCGGTGGCCATCGCCGCAAGGCGGTCGGATTCCTTCACCCGCAGTTCGGCGGCACCGCTCACCACGGTCTGGCCTTCCGCGGCGGCGGCGGCCACGAACAGCGCCGGGAACTCGTCGATCATGTCCGGCACCAGTGCTTCCGGAATGCGTGCGCCCTTCAACTGAGCGTAGCGCACCACCAGATCCGCCACCGGCTCACCGCCCTGCTCGGCCGGGTTCTCTTCGGTGATGTCCGCTCCCATCAGGCGCAGCGCGTGCAGCAGGCCGGTGCGGCGCGGGTTCAGTCCGACCTGCTTCAGGCGCAGCTCGGAGCCGGGAATGATACTGGCCGCCACCAGATAGAACGCGGCCGAAGAGAAGTCGGCCGGCACCACGATGTCAGTCGCGCGCAGGCGCTGACCACCACGCAGGCGTGCCTTGCCGGGCGAGAATTCGATGTCCACGCCGAACGCGGACAGCATGCGCTCGGTGTAGTCACGGGTCGGGTGCGGTTCGGTCACCTGGGTTTCGCCCTGCGCGTACAGGCCGGCCAACAGCACCGCCGACTTGATCTGCGCGCTGGCCACCGGCGAGGCGAAGTCGATGCCGTGCAGCGTCTGGCCGCCATGCACGTGCAGCGGCGGCGTCCCGTCTTCCTGGGTGTCGATCTTCGCGCCCATCTGCGACAGCGGGCCGGTCACGCGGCGCATCGGGCGGCCGGACAGCGACTCATCGCCGATCAGCGTGCAGTCGAATGCCTGGCCCGCCAGCAGACCGGCCAACAGGCGCATGCCGGTACCGGCGTTGCCGCAGTCCAGCGGCGCATCCGGCGCCTTCAGGCCGTCGATACCGACGCCGTGCACGATGCGCTGCGACGGGCTGGGGGTTTCGATGCGCACGCCCAGCTGGCCGAAGATGCGCGCAGTGGCGCGGGTGTCCTCGCCTTCCAGGAAACCCTCGATATGCGAGGTGCCATCGGCCAGCGCGGCGAACATCACCGAGCGGTGAGAGACCGACTTGTCGCCGGGAATGGTCAGGCTGCCCTGCAGCGGCTGGCCCTTGCGGGCAATCCAGTGTTGCGCGTTGCTCATCGTTCGATCATTCCGTAAACGCCGGCAGCACCGGCGATGCTTCAGGGGGCAGCGGCCGCAGCCGCCACAGCAGCACTCAGGGCACGGCCACCGGATAGGAACCCAGCACCTTGATCTGTGCCGAGTGCGCTTCCAGTTCGGCCAGCGCGGCCTGCATCGGCGCGTCGTCGATATGGCCGGCCAGGTCGATGAAGAAGCCGTATTCCCACTTGCCGTGGTGCGACGGGCGCGACTCGATGCGGTTCATGCTGATGCCGTGGCGGGCGAACGGGCTGAGCACGTCGAACAGCGCACCGGGCTTGTCATGGATGAACACCAGCACCGAGGTGCGGTCATGGCCGGAGGTCGGGAAGATGTTGCGGCCCACCACCAGGAATCGCGTGGTGTTGTCGGCATCGTTCTGGATCGGCTTGGTGACCACCTTCTTCAGGCCGTACACATGGCCGGCACTCTCGCCACCGATGGCCGCTGCGTCGTCGGCGTTGCGCGCACGGCGCGCACCTTCGGCATTGCTCGACACCGGAATTCTCTCGGCCTTCGGCAGGTTGGCGCGCAGCCAGGCCGAGGTCTGCATGAACGACTGCGGGTGCGCATAGATGCGCTCGATGTCCTCGATGCGGCCGCTGCGCGACATCAGGTACTGCTGCACACGCAGTTCCACTTCGCCACAGATCTTCAGGTTGGAGGTCAGGAACATGTCCAGGGTGATCTGGATGGTGCCCTGCCCGGAATTCTCCACTGGCACCACGCCGAAATCGGCGTTGCCCGCTTCCACTTCCTGAAACACTTCTTCGATGCTGGCCATCGGCAGGCCCAGCGCCGAGCGGCCGAAGTGCTTGAGCACGGCCTGCTGGCTGAAGGTGCCTTCCGGGCCGAGGTAGCCGATCTTCAGTGGCTCCTGCTGGGCCAGGCAGGCCGACATGATCTCGCGGTAGACGTGCACCAGCAGCTCATCGCTGAGCGGGCCTTCGTTACGGTCCACCACCATGCGCAGCACCTGCGCTTCGCGCTCGGGGCGGTAGTAGTCGACGGCGGCGGCAAGCTTGCCCTTGGCCTTGCCGACCTGGTGGGCGAAGCGCGCGCGCTCGGCGATCAGGCTCTGGATGTCGCGGTCGATCTGGTCGATCTTCGAGCGCACATCGGCCAGCGCCAGCGGCGCCAGGGTGGGTGCCGGGTTCGACGCGGCCTTGGCCTTGCCCTTCGCCTTGGTGGGCGCGCTGTCCTTGGCCGGTTCAGCCTTCTTCGGCGCCTTCTTGCTGGATTTGCTGCTTGCCATCGGAATTCCTTGTTGCGGGGCACGCACCCGACGGTGCGCGCCGTTCATTGCTCAACCGTGACGCTGCTGGAAATCGGCCATGAAGGCGACCAGCGCCTCGGCCCCGGCCAGCGGCATGGCGTTGTACAGCGAGGCGCGGATGCCACCCACCACCTTGTGGCCCTTCAGCGCCAGCAGGCCAGCGGCCTTGGCTTCGGCGACGAAGCGAGCATCAAGCTCGGCATCGGGGAGGAAGAACGGGATGTTCATCCGCGAACGGGCCGCGTGTGCGACCTCGTTGCGGTAGAAGCCGCCGGAGCCGTCGATGGCGCCGTACACCAGCGCTGCCTTGGCGGCATTGCGCTTGGCGAACTCGGCCACGCCGCCCTCGGCCAGCATCCACTTGAACACCAGGCCGGCCAGATACCAGTTCCAGGTCGGCGGGGTGTTGAGCATCGAGTCGCGAGCGACGTGCGAGCGGTAATCAAAGATGTCCGCACGCGGCTGGCCGCTGCGCTCGAGCAGATCGCGGCGGATGATCATCACCGCGATGCCGACCGGGCCCAGGTTCTTCTGCGCGCCGGCGTAGATCACGCCATAGCGGCGCACGTCCAGCGGCTCACTGGCGATGGACGAGCTGAAATCAGCGATCAGCGGGACGTTGCCGGTATCGGGCACATCACGGAATTCGATACCGTGGATGGTCTCGTTGGCGGTGATGTGCACGTAGGCGGCATCGGGCGACAGCTGCCAGCCGGCACGCGCCGGCAACTCGCGGTAGCCGTTGGCCTCGCTGCTGGCGGCAATGTTGACGTCGACGTAGACACCGGCCTGCTTGACCGCCGTCTTGCCCCAGTGGCCACTGACCACGTAATCGGCGCGCTGGCCCGGGGCGGCGAAGTTGAGCGGGATCAGCGCCTGCTGGGTGGTGGCACCACCGGACAGGAACAGCACCGCATAGTCTTCGGGGATATCGAGCAGGCGACGCAGGTCGGCCTCGGCCTCGGCGGCCACGGACATGAACTCCGCACCGCGATGGCTCATTTCCACGATCGAGGCACCGGTACCGTGCCAGTCCAGCATTTCCGCCTGCGCCTGGCGCAGGACCGATTCCGGCAAGGTCGCAGGGCCGGCACTGAAGTTGAACGCGCGCGTCATGTCACACCTGTGGGGCAAGACCCCTAGTATGCCGCAGTGCACCAGCCTTGCGGCCTTGTGCGGCAAGGGAAATTTGGTTTCATTGGAATCCATTGGCCAGCAGCATTGCCCCGGTAGTCGCCGACCTTGGTCGGCGTACGCCGTCAGGCGTCATGCCCACCGGAGAAGCGTGCCGACCAAGGTCGACACCTACCAGAGCGGATCCAGCGGACTCAGGCCAGGAGCAATGCCCCGGTAGTCGCCGACCTTGGTCGGCGTACGCCGTCAGGCGTCATCCCCGCCGAAGGAGCGTGCCGACCAAGGTTGGCACCTACCAGAGCGGATACGGCCGGTTCAGATCAGCGCGCGCCGAACCAGAGCAGCAGACTGAGCAGTGCGGCCAGCAGCAGCGCACTCACCAGCAGCCACGGCCAGCGCCGGACCTTGCGCGGCGCGGCCGGCAGCACCGGCGCCTGCTCGGCGTCCTGGCTGGACTCGTCTTCATCCGGCAGCGGGCGCCGGCGCGGGTCATGCGGCACTTCCAGCACGAACCGATGCTGGCCATCGAACACCACCTGGTCGCCGGCCTGCAGCCAGCAGTGGCGCACGGCCACGCCGTTGACCCGTGTGCCATCGGCACTGCCCAGGTCACGCAGCAGCACGCGTTCGCCATGCACTTCCACGCGGGCGTGCTGTTCGGCGAAGGCCGGCTCATTGATCTCGATGTCAGCGTCGCCACCGCGGCCGATCAGGCGGGACCGCGACAGCGTGAAGCTGCGGCCATGGTGCAGGCCACCGACACCGCGCAGCAGGCGCTGCTGCTCATTGGTGCCGTCACCGCTGTTCGGTGCGGGGGCCTGCAGCAGGCTCTCCACCTCGCCCTGCAGGACCATTTCCACGCCGTCCACATACACCGCATCGCCCGCACGCAGCAGCGCCATGCGCCGCACCGGGCGACCGTTCACATGAATGCCGCGGATACCGTTGCCGACCTGCAGCCAGAGGCCGCGATCATCCACGCAGAACTGCGCCAGCAGCAGGGCACCATGGCCGGCGTCGCCGAGCCTCACACTGCCATTGGCCTGGCGCACGATGCGTTGCACCCCGGGCCGCAGCGGCTGGTCGGGCTGTTGTTGTTGGCTGAAGTGAACAAGCAGGTTCTGCACGCGGCGCAGCCTAGCAGGTTGGTCGCCAACGAAGAAGAACCCACGATGAGTGCTTGGCGCGAAGGCCCTCGATGCGCACAATGCTCGCCCTCATTGATCATCCCCGCTTTGCGCCAGGAGCCTGCATGTCCACCATCGATGTCCGCCACGCCCACGCCCTGCCCGATGCACAGGCGCGCGCCGCGATCGAACAGGTCGCCGCCAAGCTGTCCGAGCGCTTCGGCCTGAAGTCGTCCTGGACTGCCGACGTACTGAGTTTCTCCGGCAGCGGCGTGGACGGTGCGATCGAACTGCAGCCGGGCGCCGTGCGCGTCACGGCCAAGCTGGGCTTCCTGCTGTCGGCGATGAAGGGCATGGTCGAAGGCGAGATCCAGCGCGTTCTGAAGGAAAAGCTGGGCTGAACCCCGGCGGCGGCCATCACGGCCGTGCAACGCCAGCGCGCGCTACTCTCGGGGCAGGCCCAACTCCCACGGGAAGTGCGATGAACCACTACGAGAACGACGACCGCCGCAACGACGACGCCTCTTTCGGTGACCAGGCCGAGCGCTTCTCGCGCAAGCTGAGTGACTCGGCGCAGCAGGTCTGGTTGGCCGGCCTGGGCGCTCTTGGCCGTGCACAGGCCGAAGGCAGCCGCTTCTTCGACGGCCTGGTGAAGGAAGGCGAAGCCTGGGAAGCCCGCCGCCGTGAACGCAACGGCGAACAGGGCCCGGGCTGGCGCGACAACGTTGAAACGTCGCTGGACGAGGCCCGCGAGAAGGCTTCCGGCACCTGGAACAAGGTTGAAAAAGCGTTCGACGACCAGGTGCAGGGCGTACTCAAGCGCCTCCACGTGCCCACCGCCGACGAGGTGACTGCGCTGGAGGCGCGCATCGACGCACTGCATGCACGCCTGGCCAAGCTGGAGAATCGCGACGCCTCGGGCGCTGATGCACCTGCACCGGGCAGCCATCAGTCGCCAGGCAGCGTGCCCTGACCGACCATTGTTGCAATGCAATAAATTTTGATTGACAATCGCGAGCAACCCGCCAATCGCTTCGGCTGCCGTTTGTTCCCTCCCCTCACGGCTTCAGGATTGGCGGGTTTTTCGTGCCCGCGGTATTCCGAATTGCGTGCTCCATCACGCTTCCTGTCAGGAACCTCCTGACTCAGCGGCACGGCGCGACCTTTACACTGTCGCCTTCGCATTCGCCCCTTCCGCGCACCTCCTGCATGCTCCCTTGGATCCTGGCCCTGCTGTCGGCCCTGCTTACCTGTTCCCTGGCTGTTGTCTATCTGTGGTGGATCAAGCGGCGGCAGAAGGAGATGCAACTCGGCCTGCAGGCCCTGGCGGGCATGCACTGGCGCGAGTTCTCGGTACTGGTCAAGCGCATGCTGCGCGAGCAGCGCGGCCTGCGCGAACTGGATGACCCGGGCGAGGAATCCCGTGAGCCAAGCAGCGATTTCCTGCTCAGCGACGGCCCCAACAGCTGGCTGGTCTCGTGCAAGCACGGCTTGGCCTATCGCATCGGCACCGCCGCGGTGAACGAACTGGGCGCGGCCGCGCGCCTGGCCGGCGCCAAGGGCGGCGTGCTGCTGACCGAAGGCCGGATGGAACGCGACGGCCGCAGCGCCGCCGAAAAGCAGGCGGTCGAGGTGCTGGACGGCCCGCGCCTGTGGCCGTTGCTGCAGCCCTATCTACCGGCGGAAATCGAAACCCGTGTGCGCGCCAGCGCCCGCCATGAAGCCCTGCGCCGCATTGCTATAGCCACGCTCGCCGCGGTGACGCTGGGCCTGCTGGTGGGATTGAGCCTGCAAGGGCTGCATGTGCAGGACGCCCCGCCCGTTGCCGAGGTGGCGGTCGTCCCCGCGCCGGTCGCGCCTGCGGTTGAAGCGGCGCCCGAACCGGCGCCGGCCCCCGCCACCACGCCGCCGACCACGCTGCCTGCGCCGGCCACACCCTCAACCGATGCGCGCAGCAATCCCAACCCGGATGCCGCCACGCTGGAGCGCTTCCAGGCCGATCTGTCCCGTGCCTTGGCCGGCAAGCCCGGCATCGCCAGCGGTGTCTGGCTGACCCGGCAGACGCTGGCGATCAACCGCACCGGCGAGCTGGACGCGGTGTGGCCGCGGGTCTGCGAGGAAGTCCTGCACTACCCCGCCCTGCGCAACGTGCGCATCCAGCTCAACGCCCGCCCCGGCGTGGATGAGCCGGTGCGCTGGCGGCAGTGCGCCACGTATTGATTGGGGTGTCCGTAGATGCGTGGGTGCCCTTGTAGAGTCGAGCCACGCTCGACTCATCGCGCATCGCGCATCGCGCCAACAGCAGCCGAGCATGGCTCGGCTCTACATGGCGCCTGCTCAGCCCAATGCTGCGAGATGGGCGATGTAACTGGAGCGCGATTCACCTGCCGCTCTGGCCTGCGCATCCAGCCTCGCCAGGATCCGGCGTGGCAGGCTGATATTGACCCGCTCGATGGTGTCGTCCAGCAGGGCCGGATCAATGCAGATGTACGCAAGAATCCAACGGATGTCCTTGGATGCCTCGGCGGCGATTTTCTGTGGCGCGGAAGGTGTCGGAATCGAGCGCCCGTCATCCAGGGCCGCATCAATCCAGGCGAGCGCAGCCTCCTCGGCAGCGCTGAGCGCCTCCTCAAGCGTGTCGGCCGCCGAGAAGCACCCCGGCAGATCCGGAACGACCACACCCCACGCGGTGCGCTCATCGCCTGCCTCGATCAAGACTGGATATCGCATGGGCCCTCCTACGTCAGTCCTGCGAGCTTCCGCAACGCCTGCACCAGCCCTTTCCCCAGATCCTTCCTAGGGTGAGGCACGGTGATGATGTGAGGGTGCTGCGGGTGCACGAATACATGATGGGATTCGCGAATCCGGCGACAGGTCCAACCTGCCGCCTCCAGATCCCGGATGAGGTCCCTGCTCTTCATGCGGGGACGATACACATCGTACACACGCCCCGACAGAGTTCAAGGCGACAGCGTGTCCCGAGCGGGGTCGACCCTACCTTGCCCCAGGCGCAAAGCGCGCCACCAGGTCCCAGGCGTCGCCGAGGAACACCTGACGCACACGGGTGATCGGCTGTTCGCCGCGCCAGGTGAGGCGCTCGATCACCAAGCACGCGGTGCCGGGCTTCACCTCCAGCAGCTTGGCGGTGGCGGTATCCGCGCCCCAGGCACTGATGCGGTGCTGGGCACGGGTCCACGAGACGTTCTGCAGCAGCCAGCTGCCCGGCGCGGTGGTACTGAAATCGACCTCCAGCACCTCGGGCACGCCCACCGGGCTGATCAGGCGATGCTCCAGCGCCAGCGGGCGGCCGTCGGCCAGGTGCAGGCAGCGCATCGCCAGCAGCATTTCGCTGCCGGCCAGCTCGACTTCACCGGCATTGCCGGCATCTGCAAGGCGCAGGTCGCGCTGCAGCAGGCGATACGCGTACTGATGGCCACGCGAACCCACTTCCATCGCGATATCGGGAATCTCCAGCGCCACCTGCTCCAGGTGCGGGGGCTGCCGCGCCACGAACGAACCAGCGCGGCGGCGACGCTCGATCATGCCGCTCTCGGCCAGCGCGGTCAGCACCTTGTTCACGGTCATCCGCGAGCAGCCGTACTGCTCCATCAGCTCGTGTTCGTACGGAATACGGAAGCCCGGCGCCCACTCTCCGCTGAGGATGCGGCTTTCCAGATCGCTGCGGATACGCTGGTTGAGCGTGGCGGACTTGCTGGCCTTCACGTGATGGGGTCTCGGTGGCGGGAGGCGATCAGCCCAGCACGCCACGCAGGGCGGCAGCGAAGGCGGTGGTGATCGCCTCGCGCTGCAGGTGGCGGCCGTCGGCCACGCACTGGCGGCCATGACGCCAGACCGATCGCAGCGCGCCATTACGTGCGGCGAACACCCAGCTGTCAAGCCATGCGTCATCCTGCCGCGCCTGTAGCGCGGGGTGTGCGGCATCCAGCTCGACCAGGTCGGCACTGGCGCCCACCTGCAGCCCGACGGCCACGCCCAACGCCTGTGCACCGCCGTGCAGCGCACCCTCGAACAGGAAGCGGCCGGTGCTGCGGGTGGCATCCGGGGCCAGCACATTGCGCCCGCGCAGGGTCAGGCGCTGACCGTACTCGAGCAGGCGCAGTTCTTCGGCCGCGTCGATCAGCACATTGGAATCGGAGCCGACACCGAAGCGCCCACCCTCGCGCGCGAACGCCTGCATCGGGAACAGGCCGTCGCCAAGGTTGGCTTCGGTGATCGGGCACAGGCCGGCCACCGCCTGGCTGGCCACGATGGCGGCGCGCTCATCGTCGGTGATGTGGGTGGCATGCACCAGGCACCAGCGCGCATCCACCGGCGCATGGTCGTACAGCCACTGCACCGGGCGCTGGCCGCTCCAGGCCAGGCAGGCCTCCACCTCGCGCACCTGTTCGGCGATGTGGATGTGCACCGGGCCGTCGGTAAGCGGCAGCAAAGCACTCAATTCCTCGCCGGTGACTGCACGCAGGCTGTGCGGGGCAATGCCGAGCACCGCATCGGGCAGCGCGGCCAAAGACGGCTTCGCGGCGTCCAGCAGCTGCGCGAAGCCGTCCACGTCGTGGATCAGGCGTCGCTGCGCGGGGTTCGGTGCCGCTCCGCCGAAATCGGCATGCGCATAGAACACCGGCAGCAGGGTCAGCCCGATGCCGGTCTGGTCGGCCGCCGCCGCAATCCGCGCACTCATCTCGGCACGGTTGGCATACGGCCGGCCGTCAGCATCATGGTGCAGGTAGTGGAATTCGCCGACGCGGGTGAAGCCGCTTTCCAGCATTTCCATGTAGGCCTGTGCGGCGATGGCCTGCACCGCGTCCGGGCGCAGGTGGGCCAGGAAGCGGTACATCAGCTCGCGCCAACTCCAGAAGCTGTCACCGTCGCCGCCGCCGATCTCGGTCAGCCCGGCCATGCCGCGCTGGAAGGCGTGGCTGTGCAGGTTGGGCAGGCCCGGCACCAGGATGCCGACACGGGTATCACCCGCCTGCGCGCCCTGCCCCGTACTGATCGCCGCGATGCGGCCATCCTGTACCTGAAGGCGGACATCACGGGCCCAGCCGTCGGCCAGCAGGGCGTGGGCGGCATGGAAACTGTGCGGGGAACGCGAATCGGACATGGCTGGACAACCCGAAATGGACGCCTATATTGTATAGACATATAAGCACAGCCGCGTTGTGGATGCCATGCACGTCGATACCCTCTGGTCCAACGTTCACCTGATCACCCTCGATGGCGAGGGGCTGGGTGTCATCCGCGATGGCGTACTGGCCTGCGCCAACGGCCGCATCGTCCATGTCGGGCCAGCCGGCAGCGACGCCCACCTGCAGCCGACCACCCGCATCGACGGCGAAGGCCGCTGGATCTCGCCGGGCCTGATCGACTGCCACACCCACCTGGTCTACGCCGGCAACCGCGCCAACGAGTTCGAGCAGCGCCTGCAGGGCGTCAGCTATGCCGACATCGCCCGTGCCGGCGGCGGCATCGTCTCCACCGTGCGCGCCACCCGCGCCGCCACACCGGAACAGCTGGCCAGCGAAAGCCGGCCGCGCCTGCTGGCGATGCGCGCCGAGGGCGTGACCACCCTCGAGATCAAGTCCGGCTACGGCCTGACCCTGCCCGACGAACGCAAGCAGCTGCAGGTCGCGCGCGCGCTGGGCGAGGAATGCCGGGTCAACGTGGTGACCACCTTCCTCGGTGCACACGCGATTCCACCGGGCCGCCAAGCACAGGAATACACCGACGAGGTGTGCAACGTGATGATTCCGGCCATCGCCGCCGAAGGCTTGGCCGAAGCGGTGGATGTGTTCTGCGAGAACATCGCGTTCTCGCCGGCGCAGGCGCGGCAGGTCTTCGAAGCGGCACGCGCCAACGGGCTGGCAGTGAAGATCCACGCCGAGCAGCTGAGCAACCAGCATGGCGCCGAACTGGCCGCCAGCTTCGGTGCACTCTCGGCCGACCATATCGAACACCTGGACGATGCCGGCATCGCCGCGATGGCCGCTGCCGGCACCGTGGCGGTGCTGCTGCCCGGTGCCTTCTATTTCACCCGCGATACCACCCTTCCGCCGATTGCGGCGCTGCGCGCGGCCGGCGTGCCACTGGCGCTGGCCACCGACAGCAACCCCGGCACCTCGCCGCTGACCAGCCCACTGCTGGCGATGAACATGGGCGCCACCCTGTTCCGCCTGACCGTGGACGAGTGCATCGCCGGCTTCACCCGTGAAGCAGCGCGCGCTCTGGGCCATGGCGACCGCATCGGCCGCCTGGCCGTGGGCATGGACTGCGATCTGGCGATCTGGGACATCGACGCCCCCGCCGACCTGGTCTATCGCATTGGATTCAACCCGCTGCACGCGCGCGTGGTGCGCGGACAGCCCGACCTGCCTGCCTCCTGGAGCAACACATGAGCAACACCCTGGTTCTTCGCCCCGGCCATGTCACCCTCGCCCAGTGGCGGCAGGCCTATCGCGGTGCGCCGCTTGCACTGGACCCGGCCGCGCTGCCGGTGGTGCGTGCCAGTGCGGCGACCGTGGCTGCCATCGTCGCCAAGGGCGCGCCGGTCTATGGCATCAACACCGGCTTCGGCAAGCTGGCCAGCGTGCGCATCGAGCGCGAGGACCTGGCCACCCTGCAGCGGAACATCGTGCTCTCGCACGCTGCCGGTGTTGGCGAGCCGATGCCCGCCAGCGTGGTGCGCCTGATGATGGCGCTGAAGCTGGTCAGCCTGGCGCAGGGTGCTTCGGGCATCCGCGAGGAAACCCTGCTGCTGCTGGAAGCAATGCTGGTCAAGGGCGTGCTGCCGGTGGTGCCCGCACAGGGCTCGGTGGGTGCCTCGGGTGACCTGGCGCCGCTCTCGCACCTGGCCAGCGTGATGCTGGGCGTCGGCGAAGCCTTCATCGGTGACGAACGCCTACCGGCGGTCGACGCACTGGCACGTGTCGGCCTGCAACCGATCGAGCTGGGCGCGAAGGAAGGCCTGGCCCTGCTCAACGGCACCCAGTTCTCCACCGCCTATGCGCTGGCCGGCCTGTTCGAGATCGAAACCGTGTTCCAGGCCGCGCTGGTCACCGGCGCGCTGTCAGTGGAAGCGGCCAAGGGTTCCGACACGCCGTTCGACCCGCGCATCCACGCCATCCGCGGCCAGCGCGGGCAGATCGCCACCGCCGCCACCCTGCGCACGCTGATGCAGGGCTCGGACATCCGCGAATCGCACCGCGATAACGACGTGCGCGTGCAGGACCCGTACTGCCTGCGCTGCCAGCCGCAGGTGATGGGCGCGGCGCTGGACATCCTGCGCCAGGCCGCGACCACGCTGGAAATCGAAGCCAACGGCGTGTCCGACAATCCGCTGGTGTTCACCGACACCGGCGAAGCACTGTCCGGCGGCAACTTCCACGCCGAGCCGGTCGCCTTCGCCGCCGACATGCTGGCGATGGCGGTGTGCGAGATCGGTTCGATCAGCGAGCGCCGCCTGGCGATGCTGGTCGACCCGGCGCTGTCCGGCCTGCCGGCGTTCCTGACCCCACGCCCGGGCCTGAATTCCGGCTTCATGATTCCGCAGGTCACCGCCGCCGCGCTGGTCTCGGAAAACAAGCAGCGCGCCTACCCGGCCAGCGTCGATTCGATCCCGACCTCGGCCAATCAGGAAGACCATGTGTCGATGGCCGCACACGGTGCGCGCCGCCTGATGCAGATGGCCGAGAACGCCGCCAACGTGATCGGCATCGAGCTGCTGGCCGCTGCGCAGGGCTGCGACTTCCACGCGCCACTGCGCTCCAGCACCGCGCTGGAAGCCGTGCGCGCCACCCTGCGTGCACAGGTGCCGACGCTGGAAGAAGACCGCTACTTCCACCCGGACATGGTGACCGCCACCAACCTGGTGCGCAGTGGCGCGCTGGCGCAGGGCTTGGCCGGGCTTCTGCCAACCGTGGAACCGCAGGCATGAGTGCCCATCCCGAATGGCTGACGGTGCACGAAGGCGATGCCCCGTTGATCGTCAGCTTCCCGCATACGGGCAGCGAACTGCCGCACGACCTGATCGGCGACTACCACTCACCGTGGCTGGCCCGCCGCGATGCCGACTGGTGGGTGCACGAACTGTACGACTTCGTGCGCGGCATGGGCGCGACCACGGTGCGCTCGGCGATCTCACGTTCGGTGATCGATCTCAATCGTGATCCCAGCGGTGTGTCGCTGTACCCGGGCCAGAACACCACCGGCCTGTGCCCGCTGACCACCTTCGACAACCAGCCGCTGTACCACGCGGGCCGCGAACCGGATGACGTGGAAATTGCGCGCCGCCGCGACACGTATTTCCTGCCCTACCACGATGCGCTGGCTGCACAGATCACGCGCCTGCGCGCGAAGTTCGGCACTGTCGTGGTGTATGACGCGCACTCGATCCGCTCGCATATCCCGCACCTGTTCGACGGTGAACTGCCGCAGTTCAATCTCGGTACCGCCGGCCCCTCCGGCGCGCCGGACACCTCCTGCGACAACGCGTTGAGCGATGTGGTGGAGAACCTGCTGAAGATCAGTGGCATGAGCCAGGTGCGCAACGGCCGCTTCAAGGGCGGCTGGATCACCCGCCACTACAGCAACGTCGCCGGCGGCGTGCACAGCCTGCAGATGGAACTGGCCTGCCGCGGCTACATGCACGAACCCCTGCCGGACCAGGTGGACGAGCACAGCTGGCCCACCCCGCTCGACCCCGACCACGCCGCACCGCTGCGCCACACCCTGGCGCAGGTGCTCAACGCCTGCCTTGAATTCGCTACGAACCGGAGCGCCGCATGACCCGCAACGACCCGACCCGCACCATTGCCGCGCCCACCGGCACCACGCTCAACGCCAAGAGCTGGCTGACCGAAGCGCCGCTGCGCATGCTGATGAACAACCTGCACCCGGACGTGGCCGAACGGCCGCAGGAACTGGTGGTGTACGGCGGCATCGGCCGTGCCGCGCGCGACTGGGAGAGCTTCGATGCCATCGTCGAAACGCTCAAGCGCCTGGACGACGACCAGACCCTGCTGGTGCAGTCGGGCAAGCCGGTGGGCGTGTTCCGCACCCATGCCGATGCGCCGCGCGTGCTGATCGCCAATTCCAACCTGGTGCCGCGCTGGGCCAACTGGGACCACTTCAACGAGCTGGATAAGAAGGGCCTGGCCATGTATGGCCAGATGACCGCCGGCAGCTGGATCTACATCGGTGCGCAGGGCATCGTGCAGGGAACCTACGAGACCTTCGTGGAAATGGGTCGCCAGCATTTCGGTGGCGACCTGACCGGCAAGTGGCTGTTCACCGGCGGCCTGGGCGGCATGGGCGGCGCGCAGCCGCTGGCTGCCGTGATGGCCGGCGCCTCCTGCCTGGCCGTCGAATGCCGCAAGAGCAGCATCGACATGCGCCTGCGCACCGGCTACCTGGATACCTGGACCGACAACCTGGACGAAGCGCTGCGGCTGATCGATGAATCGTGCAAGGCCGGTACGCCGAAGTCGGTGGGCCTGCTCGGCAACGTCGCCGACGTACTGGCTGAACTGCTCAAGCGCGGCGTGAAGCCGGACCTGCTGACCGATCAGACCTCCGCGCACGACCCGGTGAACGGCTACCTGCCGCAGGGCTGGACGGTCGAGCAGTGGGATGAGAAGCGCGTTTCCGTCCCCAAGGAAGTGGAGAAGGCCGCGCGCGCGTCGATGGCCAACCACATCCGCGCCATGCTCGGCTTCCACGCGCTGGGCGTGCCGACCGTGGACTACGGCAACAACCTGCGGCAGATGGCGCTGGAAGAAGGCGTGGCCAATGCCTTCGATTTCCCGGGCTTCGTACCCGCCTACATCCGCCCGCTGTTCTGCCGTGGCATCGGCCCGTTCCGTTGGGCCGCACTGAGTGGTGACCCGGAAGACATCGCCAAGACCGATGCCAAGGTGAAGGAACTGATTCCGGACAACCCGCACCTGCACCGCTGGCTGGACATGGCTGCCGAGAAGATCAAGTTCCAGGGCCTGCCGGCGCGCATCTGCTGGGTCGGCCTGGGTGACCGCGATCGCCTCGGCCTGGCGTTCAACGAAATGGTCGCCAACGGTGAACTGAAGGCACCGGTGGTGATTGGTCGTGACCACCTGGACAGCGGCAGCGTGGCCTCGCCAAACCGCGAAACCGAAGCGATGGCCGACGGCTCCGATGCGGTGTCCGACTGGCCGCTGCTGAACGCCCTGCTCAACACCGCCAGCGGCGCGACCTGGGTGTCGCTGCACCACGGCGGTGGCGTCGGCATGGGCTTCTCGCAGCACGCCGGCATGGTGATCGTCTGCGACGGCACCGAGGCCGCAGCCAAGCGGATTGGCCGCGTGCTGTGGAACGACCCGGCCACCGGCGTGATGCGCCATGCCGATGCGGGCTATGAGATCGCGATCGACTGCGCGAAGGAAAAGGGGCTGGATCTGCCGGGCATCCTGGGCTGATCGCAGGGGTGCCGGGCCGGGGGGGGGGCGCCCCGGGGGGGGGGGGGGGGCGGGGGCGGGGGGGGGGGGGGCCGGGGGGGGGGGGGGGGGCGGGGGGGGGGGGGG